>NZ_FNJW01000008.1:1762500-2080000 GCF_900102725.1 Carnobacterium viridans
CGGGACCTAAGTCGAGGCCGAATGGCGTAGACGATGGACAACAGGTTGAGATTCCTGTACCAGTTGGTTTTGTTTGAACAATGGAGGGACACAGTAGGCTAAGGAATACGCGCTGTTGGATATGCGCGTCCAAGCAACAAGTTTTGAAGTGAGTCAAATGCTTGCTTCTTTAAGAACAAGTTGTGATGGGGAGGGAAATTAAGTACCGAAGTTCCCGATGTCACACTGTCAAGAAAAGCTTCTAGTTAGAAACCAACTGCCCGTACCGCAAACCGACACAGGTAGTCGAGGAGAGAATCCTAAGGTGTGCGAGAGAACTCTCGTTAAGGAACTCGGCAAAATGACCCCGTAACTTCGGGAGAAGGGGTGCTGACCAATTGGTCAGCCGCAGTGAATAGGCCCAGGCGACTGTTTATCAAAAACACAGGTCTCTGCAAAATCGTAAGATGACGTATAGGGGCTGACGCCTGCCCGGTGCTGGAAGGTTAAGAGGATGGGTTAGCTCTCGGGCGAAGCTCAGAATTGAAGCCCCAGTAAACGGCGGCCGTAACTATAACGGTCCTAAGGTAGCGAAATTCCTTGTCGGGTAAGTTCCGACCCGCACGAAAGGCGTAACGATCTGGGCACTGTCTCAACGAGAGACTCGGTGAAATTATAGTACCTGTGAAGATGCAGGTTACCCGCGACAGGACGGAAAGACCCCATGGAGCTTTACTGCAGTTTGATATTGAGTGTTTGTACAGCTTGTACAGGATAGGTAGGAGCCATTGAAGCCAGGACGCCAGTCTTGGTGGAGGCGTTGGTGGGATACTACCCTTGCTGTATGACCACTCTAACCCACAGCCCTTATCGGGCTGGGAGACAGTGTCTGACGGGCAGTTTGACTGGGGCGGTCGCCTCCTAAAGTGTAACGGAGGCGCCCAAAGGTTCCCTCAGAATGGTTGGAAATCATTCGCAGAGTGTAAAGGCATAAGGGAGCTTGACTGCGAGACCTACAAGTCGAGCAGGGACGAAAGTCGGGCTTAGTGATCCGGTGGTTCCGCATGGAAGGGCCATCGCTCAACGGATAAAAGCTACCCTGGGGATAACAGGCTTATCTCCCCCAAGAGTCCACATCGACGGGGAGGTTTGGCACCTCGATGTCGGCTCATCGCATCCTGGGGCTGTAGTCGGTCCCAAGGGTTGGGCTGTTCGCCCATTAAAGCGGTACGCGAGCTGGGTTCAGAACGTCGTGAGACAGTTCGGTCCCTATCCGTCGCGGGCGTAGGAAATTTGAGAGGAGCTGTCCTTAGTACGAGAGGACCGGGATGGACACACCTCTGGTGTACCAGTTGTTCTGCCAAGGGCATTGCTGGGTAGCTATGTGTGGACGGGATAAACGCTGAAAGCATCTAAGCGTGAAGCCCCCCTCAAGATGAGATTTCCCATCACGTAAGTGAGTAAGACCCCTGAGAGATGATCAGGTAGATAGGTTGGAAGTGGAAGTATAGCGATATACGGAGCGGACCAATACTAATCGGTCGAGGACTTAACCAAAGCAATACCCGGTGTACGAAGGTAAGCAAACGAAAGACACTTTAGACTTTATCCAGTTTTGAGAGTCCAACGGACTTTCGATTGAAATTGTGTGGTGATGAGGGCAAGAAGGTCACACCTGTTCCCATGCCGAACACAGAAGTTAAGCTTCTTAGCGCCGATGGTAGTGAAGGGTTTCCCTTTGTGAGAGTAGGACGTTGCCACGCAGATTCAATTAAAATTTTATTTCCCATGGAGGTTTAGCTCAGCTGGGAGAGCATCTGCCTTACAAGCAGAGGGTCGGCGGTTCGATCCCGTCAACCTCCACCATGAGTCATTAGCTCAGTTGGTAGAGCATCTGACTTTTAATCAGAGGGTCGCAGGTTCGAATCCTGCATGACTCATAACTAATCATTCAAGTAAGGTTAGTTATGCCAGACTTTATGCGGGTGTGGCGGAATTGGCAGACGCACTAGATTTAGGATCTAGCGTCGAGAGACGTGGGGGTTCAAGTCCCTTCACCCGCACCATTTTTTAGTTGAATGATTAGTGAAGTACCACTTTAGCCGGCTTAGCTCAGTTGGTAGAGCATCTGATTTGTAATCAGAGGGTCGAGGGTTCAACTCCTTTAGCCGGCATTTTTTTGCGAAAGTAGTTCAGTGGTAGAACATCACCTTGCCAAGGTGGGGGTCGCGGGTTCGAATCCCGTCTTTCGCTTACTAGTTCAACTAGTGAGGTCATTTGTAAGAATGAAAAGCTGTTCTAATGCCGGGGTGGCGGAACAGGTAGACGCACAGGACTTAAAATCCTGCGGTGAGTGATCACCGTGCCGGTTCGATTCCGGCCCTCGGCACCATTTGCACCCATAGCTCAATTGGATAGAGTACTTGACTACGAATCAAGGGGTTAGAGGTTCAAGTCCTCTTGGGTGCATTTCTTTTGAAAAAAAGAACAACTCAGTAACGGGAAGTAGCTCAGCTTGGTAGAGCACTTGGTTTGGGACCAAGGGGTCGCAGGTTCGAATCCTGTCTTCCCGATAAATATTTAAAAAGATAATTTCTCTAATATTAGAGAAATTATCTTTTTTTGTCTATTTTTTATATGAGTATGATTGTGAACAGAGGGGATTTACAAGCAGAATTAGGAGAAAGTGAGTAGAGATGCTTTTCAAATCTTCTTATTTCTCGTATAATAAAAGTCAGTATTAGTCAAGAATGCTCCAGAAGCTAACTGGCAGCATCCTCCACTATTAGTTTAATTTGCTTTTAGCAATTTTAAGGGTAAGCTAAATAATACGTCTAGTGTTAGGACTAAAAGAAAAGGAGTGTTACTAAAAAAACACCATTGCAATGTAGAGTAATTAGAGCTAAAATTCTTACCATACATTAACATGTTTTAGTAACAAGTACCCCATGCACAATCAAAACATGTCGGATATCATTGAAGCTTATTTAAAAAAAGTTTTAGGCCAAGATGAACAAGTCGAAATTAGGCGGAGTGAAATGGCAGATCGCTTTAATTGTGTTCCTTCTCAAATAAATTATGTGATAAATACTCGCTTTACGGTACAACAAGGCTATTTAGTTGAAAGTAAACGTGGTGGCGGCGGGTATATAAGAATCATTAAAGTGAAATTGTTAGATGAAGCTGAAATGCTGGATATGATGATCGATATTATTGGAAAAAAAATTTCTCAAAAGAATGCATATTCTATTATAGAAAGATTATTTGAATCTGAAATGTTGATTAAGCGAGAGGCAAATATCATGTTAGCAGTAATGGAAAAGTCACTCCTGAATTCTAGCGGAGCAGATGAAAATGAATTAAGAGCTAGATTACTAATAGCTTTTTTAAACAATTTAAAATATGAGTAAAGTATAAAAACGGAGGCGAAATGAATGGATGAATTATTTTCTGAAAAAGCAAGAATGGTTTTAATCATGGCGCAAGAAGAAGCAAAAGGATTTCGTCACCATTCTGTAGGAACTGAGCACATTCTTTTAGGATTGATTATGGAGCAAAATGGTATCGCAGGAAAAACGTTGAGACAATTTTCTGTTACTGAAATGGATATTCGTGAAGAAATTGAACACTTTACTGGTTATGGAACGATGAAGTATCTTTCTAAAAATGCGATTCTTCCTTATTCGCCAAGAGCCAAACAAGCTATTACGTTTGCAACAGATGAAGCAAGGCGTATGGGCTCAGACCTTGTTGGCACAGAACATTTATTGTTAGGATTATTGCGTGAAGAAGATATTTTATCCTCTAAGATTTTAAACAACTTAGACATTAATCTAAATAAAGCTCGTCAAATCGTATTGAAAAAAATCGGTTTGAGTGATGTAACAAATGGTAAAGGAAGAAAAGCCAAGCCAACTGCTAAACAAGTCGCCGGTACACCTACTTTGGACTCACTAGCTCGTGATCTAACAGCAGTCGCAAGAGAAGGGAAGCTGGATCCAGTTGTTGGTCGTCACAAGGAAATCCAACGTATTATCCAAGTTTTAAGCCGCCGAACAAAAAACAATCCTGTTTTAGTTGGGGAACCGGGTGTTGGTAAAACAGCGATTGCAGAAGGTTTAGCGCAAAAGATTATTGATGGAGAAGTTCCCGCTGCATTAGCCAATAAGCGGTTAATGATGTTAGATATGGGTTCATTGGTAGCAGGCACAAAATATCGTGGTGAGTTTGAAGAACGAATGAAAAAAGTGATTGATGAGATTTATCAAGATGGCGAAGTTGTCTTATTTATAGATGAGTTGCATACTTTAATTGGTGCTGGTGGAGCAGAAGGTGCAATCGATGCATCTAATATTTTGAAACCTGCATTAGCTCGTGGCGAGTTGCAAACGATTGGGGCAACAACTTTAGATGAATACCAAAAGTATATTGAAAAAGATGCAGCTCTAGAAAGACGGTTTGCACCCATTCATGTGGATGCTCCTTCAGAAGAAGAAGCTGAAGAGATATTGTTAGGCTTACGTTCTCGTTATGAAGAACATCATGGCGTTGAAATTACAGATGAGGCAGTACATGCTGCTGTTAAGTACTCATCGCGTTATATTACATCAAGACAACTACCAGATAAAGCCATTGATTTGATAGATGAATCAGCTTCGAAAGTACGATTAGATGTATCGAGTAAACCTTCGCCAGTTGCAGCTGCAGTTACAGATTTAGAAGCTTTAATACAAGAAAAAGAAGAAGCTATTCAATTACAAGATTTTGAAAAAGCAGCAAAAATTCGTTCAAAAGAAATGAAGCAGCGTAAAAAGATTGAAAGTTTCATTCAAAAACAAGAAGGAAAAGCTGCTTCAAATTCTTTACAAGTAACGGAAAGAGATATTGCGGAAGTTGTCGCTTTATGGACAGGTATTCCAATTCATCAAATGGAACAAAAAGAATCAGACCGTTTGATGAATTTAGAAAAAGTGTTGCATAAACGTGTAATTGGACAAGAGCAAGCTGTGGGTTCAGTTTCTAGAGCGATTAGACGATCTAGAAGTGGTTTGAAAGATCCAAACCGTCCTATTGGGTCATTTATGTTCTTAGGACCTACAGGTGTCGGTAAAACAGAATTGGCTAAGGCACTTGCGGAAGCTATGTTTGGAAATGAAGAAGCTCTAGTTCGAGTAGATATGTCTGAGTTTATGGAAAAATATAGTACGAGTCGTTTAATTGGTTCACCTCCCGGATATGTAGGTTATGATGAAGGTGGTCAATTAACTGAGAAAATTCGTCAAAAACCTTATTCCGTTATTCTATTTGATGAAGTTGAAAAAGCTCATCCGGATGTATTTAATATTCTATTACAAGTCTTGGATGATGGTCATTTAACAGATGCTAAAGGACGAAAAGTTGATTTCAAAAATACGGTAATGATTATGACATCTAATTTAGGCGCAACAGCATTAAGAGATGAAAAAGCTGTTGGGTTTGGTACAGCAAGCAATAAAAAAGACCATTCAGCTATGGAAAAACGAATCATGGAAGAATTGAAAAAAACGTTTAAACCTGAGTTTATCAATCGGATTGATGATTCGATTGTTTTCCATTCTCTAGAAAAAGAAGATTTAACTCAAATTGTTAAATTAATGGCACATACCATTATTAAACGATTGAAAGATATGGATATTGAAGTCAAAATCACTCAAGCGGCTATTGATGTGATTGCTAAAGCTGGGTATGATCCTGAGTATGGAGCACGTCCAATTCGTCGTGCACTTCAGAAAGAAGTAGAAGATCGATTGAGTGAAGAGTTATTGAGCGGCCGAGTTAAAATTGGTGATCAAGTCACAATAGGTGCTTCAAAAGGAACGATTCGGATTACAGTAAAAGATCCAAAAAAAGCAAACGAAAAATTGTTGGCTACCAGTGAGAACGTATAATTCGATTGTTAACAAGAAAATAAAAACATCTGCTATCTCTTAAAGATAGTAGATGTTTTTATTCGTGTTTTAATTTTCTTTCTGCTATGATGAAAATAAAGAAATGACGAAAGGAAAGTGGCTATTCATGAAAAATTCAACGAAAGCTTTATTAATAGGAGTTGGAACAGTCGTTGCAGTGGGAGCAATTATTGTTTCTTCTTCAAACATGGCAATGGAAAAAATCGAGTCTAAAATCAATCGTAAAAGAGCAAGATACTTTGTAAAAGAAAAATTAAAAGGAAACGAAAAAGCAATGACTGTTGTAGATGACTTATCAGATATGGAAGTAGCAAACTTATTGAGTGTCGTAGACAAGGTTTCAGATTTAAGAGGTAGCGTAAGCTCTTATGGAGATCATTTCAAAGACACGACTAGTGATTTTAGAGATGCTTTCATGGAAAAAAAACAGGATTGGAAACATGAACTTAAACACCATAAAAAAGATTTAAAACATAAATTAAAAAAATAAACTAAATTTTCATTCATAAAAAAGAAGACTCTTGCGTAAAGTTATGGCTTTACGCAAAAGTCTTCTTTTTAGATTGTTAATAAGTAACAAAGAAGTAAATCATTTCTATTTTTTAATGAAAAACCGGATTCTTCATAGAAACGATCTAACCGGTATTGCAAAGTATTTCGATGGATAAAAAGATATTTTGCTGCCAAGCTAATATTTCCTTGGTTTAACCATATGGCGGTGATCAATTCTTTAGTCTCTGGATGTGAGATCAGGTCTTTTTTTAAGTGTTGGATAATAGAACTTTTTGAGAGAGCATCTGAAGCATAATAACTAAGAGCAACATCAGGTAATGAAAAGATTTGTTTGTTTCCTTTCAGTTGATTAAAAAATATCGCTTGTTCTTCTTTAAAAAAACGTTTGAAGTCTATAGAAATGGGCCAATGTTGCCCGATATAGCCACTAGTTTTAGTAGAAAAATCATCATCTAAGGTTTGTAAAATCCCAATTGTTTCGTCTTGGGTGATTGAATAATCTGAATAACGGTGGATCAATAGCCCGTAGTGATCATTAATAAAAAAAGCCTCTTGTACATCTTTAAAAAAGCTTTTAAAAGAACTTAGCCATAGTTTCTTATCAAATCGTGTATCTTTTTTATTAATATCAAATTGAATAATTCGATAAACTCCGGTTTCGACAGGCAAGTGCAGCTGATCATCTAATAAAAAGTCCGACCATTTTGATTGCGGATTACCTGTATTTTCGTTAGAAACCGTTTTGTTAAAGACAAGGTAAAGTAATTTTATTTCTGAAGAGGTTAATTGTTTTTTATCAAAGTGAATCCATTGATTATCGTAAGGAAACGTTAAATAATTCGGATCATTTTTTGTGTCATCGGTTAAAAAGGCAGACGGGTAAATAGATTTAAACTGATTAAAATTCATAAAAGCACTCCTTTAAATGAAAACCATTACAATTAGTCTATAGTGCTATTCTATCATTTTTTTCATAAGTTTGTAGATAAATTATGCTATGATAAAGAAAAGAACAGGTAAAGGAATGGGAAGATGTTAACCACAGAAGATAAAGCGTATTTTATGCAAGAAGCGATTAAAGAAGCTTACAAAGCCAAAGAAAAATTAGAAGTTCCCATTGGTGCAGTCGTTGTATTAAATGGAAAAATCATTGGTCGTGGACACAATAGAAGAGAAGAATCGAATGATGCAACGACACACGCTGAAATGTTAGCTATTCAAGAAGCCAATCGAAATTTAGGGAATTGGCGATTGGAAGAAACTCAGTTATTCGTGACATTGGAACCTTGTCCTATGTGTAGTGGCGCAATGATATTATCTCGTGTAAAAGAGCTTTATTATGGAGCTAGTGATCCTAAAGGTGGTACAGCGGGCACATTGATGAATTTACTGACGGATGAACGGTTTAATCATCAAGTTCAAATTGAATCAGGTCTTTTAGAACAAGAATGCGGCGAATTGCTAAGCAACTTTTTCAGAGAATTAAGAAAGCGTAAAAAAGAAGAAAAGTTACAAAGAAAAGCTAAACAAAACAAAACAGACGGTAACCAAGTATAATACAAGGTTACCGTCTGTTTTGTGTTAAATGAGTTTACTGTTGCATCATATCTTGATCTTTTGTAATGACTGCTTGAGTCGCTTTAGTGATAGCAGATATAAAACCAGTATCTTCTAAGGTTAGAATCCCTTCAACGGTTGTTCCACCAGGAGAAGAAACCTGGTCAATCAAATTCCATGGTGTTTCTTTACTGTCTAATACTAATTTTCCACTTCCAAGAACAGCTTGAGCAGCAATTTTAGTTGCTACGTCTTTAGACATTCCATTTTTTACAGCGGCTCTTGCTAATGAATCGATAAATAAAAAGACAAATGCGGGTGAACTCCCAGCAATCGCTGTGAAGGTACTAAAGTCCTTTTCAGGTAATACAATTGTTTCGCCAATCGCTTGGAACATATTTAAAACGAATGCTAACTGTTCCGGAGTAGTATAGTCATTTCCACAAAGGGCAGTCATCCCTTCACCAACTTGTGAGTTTAGGTTTGGCATTGCTCGTATGATAGGCGTTTGATGGCCTTCATTCAATAAGTCGGATAGCTTTTGAAGTGTGGTTCCAGCAGCAATAGAAACCACTACTGGTTGATGAGCAGCAATTTCCTCTTTTATGTCTGCTAAAATAGATGGAAAAACATTAGGTTTAGCTGCAAGTACTAACACATCAACTTTTGCTGCTAATTCTTTATTCGATGAACAAGCTTGTGTTCCAGTTTCACCAGTAAACTGCGTTAATTTTTCTGGAGTTGTATTGTGTACATAAATATCTTGATTCGAGGTATGTCCATTTTGTATCATTCCTTTAATAATGGCACCAGCCATATTTCCAATACCAATGAATCCTACTTTCATAGTCAACACTCCTCCATTTTCATTTTCATTGTATATTTTACCATAGATAGAGAAATTGTTTTATCGTATCTTCGTCAAATGGTGTTGATAGAAGAAAATAAAATTTCTTCTGGAATAGACGGGGTTGCTTGTGGAGAGCCATGGAATCGTCTCAAGCTGCTCTATTCTAGAACGTGTTTCAAAGAGCAGTCCTGACGTCCACTTTGTCATGGCTGTAGTTGCTTTAGCTACGTACAGACATGATACACTTAGGCACAAGCCTACAGTGCTTCTATGTAATAATCGATGGTCGTTGACCATACTGCGCTTATTCGCTCCAGTTGCCCTAGCTCTTGCGGCTTCAGTCGCTTAGAGATAAGGTATGCGTTAGAAGATTCAGGTCTAAACGCTTTTAGTCACACTCCCAATGAAGCGCCAACGCTTTGTAATTCGCATTGAATTCAATGCATGGCTACAAGCAAATCTTATTCCTCCAAAAATTTCGGCCATTAATTTAACTAAGCTATCAACACTAAGAAGCATAAAGCCTTTTTATCTATCCCTTACAATAGCTAAGTAGAATTTTATTAGTAGTTAATAGTATGATAATATACAGGTATAGAAGCAGAAGTAGGGGGTTAGCTGATGTTTGACAAGATACGCAATCCAATTCTTTTTCAAGGCACGTTAACCAAAAAGAACTATTTTGAGGGCTGGTACTATAAACAAGTTTCAATAGACGAAAAAGTCAGTATCAGTTTTATTCCAGGAGTGAGTTTAGTTAAAGGTGATGAGCATAGTTTTATCCAATATATCTATGTAACGTTAAGTGAACAAAATGAGCTAGTTACAAAAACAGGGTATATTCGGTACCGTTTAGATGAATTTAACTACCAACACAAACCATTTTCAGTTCAAATTGGAGATAATACATTCACAGAATCGTTTGTGTCGATCCAACTCAAGGATGAACAGGTAACTATCCAAGGAAAATTAACATTAAATGATTTTCAAGACATAAAAAGGACTGTGTTTTCCCCTTCCATTATGGGTGGGTTTGCCTATATTCCAAAAATGGAGTGCTACCATGGTGTAATCAGTATGAATCATACTTTAAAAGGTTTTTTGAATATAAATAATCAAAAAATTGATTTTACGATGGGGAAAGGCTACATTGAAAAAGACTGGGGTACTTCTTTTCCAAAGGAATACACATGGATACAATCCAATCATTTTAAAAATCCAAGTACTAGTCTCTTTTTTTCAGTAGCACATATTCCATTTCATGTGATAACATTTAAAGGATTTATCTGTGCTCTAGTAGTAAAGGATAAAGAGTACCGATTTGCAACATACAATAACAGTAAAATTTCAATAAAAGATCAAAAAAGTGACACAATAACTATTTTTCTTGAAAATAAAGAAGCTGAACTAACTATCAAAGGCACTATCACAACTGCTGGTGAATTGATTGCTCCAAAAGAGGGCATTATGACTAAAGTGATAAAAGAAGGCTTATCTGGCGAAGTTGAAATTTTTCTGAAGGATAAGAAAAGTCAAACCGTGTACCAAGATTTTAGTAAATTAGCAGGTATAGAAATAGTAGAACCTTAAACGAAAGGGATGGAAAAATGACAAGCGACAAAAAGAAAATCTTTTATCATTTTTTTAATTATGAACTAGGAACGCTTTCTTTAGCTGCAACTGAAAATGGACTGTGTTTTGTAGGATCTTTAAACGAACCCTTGAGTGAACTGGAATTAGGAATCGCAAGAATATTCCCAAAGGCCATTTTAATTGAAGATGACATAAAACTAGAGATATATCATCATCAACTCATGGAATATTTTACGGAATCTAGAACCACGTTTACTTTTCCGATAGATGTTGATGGAACGCTTTTTCAACAAAAAGTATGGAGAGCTTTAAAAGGCATCCCATATGGCGAAACAAAATCATATGGAGAAATCGCTGCTCAAATTGGACAGCCGGGTTCTTATCGAGCTGTAGGAACAGCAATAGGAAGAAATCCATTGTTGATTGTCGTTCCTTGTCATCGAGTGATTCACAAAAATGGGAAATTATCTGGGTACCGAGGAACAGTAGAGATGAAAGAAAAATTATTGATGCTAGAAAAAACTGCTTTAAGTAGGCCCACTATGAACTAATCTAAACTATGGAATCATGCAATTTTCAATGTATGATTCTTTTTTTTCGATCCATGAAAAGAATGGACGAAATTGCAAGTTACGTATATACTATATGTAGAGTATATTTTTTAAAAATACTATATGTAGTATTTAGTGGAAAGAAGAGGGTGTAAACGTATGAGTTATGAAAAGAGTGTGAATATTTGTGAAACGTTGAACAAAACGGGGCTTAAAGTGTTGAAAAGAGATGGCCGTGAAGTTGAATTTAAGGAAGAAAAAATCTTTTTGGCGTTGTTGAAAGCACATCAGTCATTAGAAAAAGAGACAGATAAAGAAACGGTGCAAGTATTAAATGGAATTGTCACAAAAGTAAAAGAGGAAATTACAAAACGGTTTTCAGCAGATATCAAGATCTATGAAATTCAAAGTATCGTAGAACATACTTTATTAGAGGCTCACGAACATGATTTAGCAGAAGCTTATCTACTTTATCGGTCTCGTCGTGATTTGGAAAGAAGTCAGTCAACGGATATCAATTACGCTATACACCATCTATTGCGCAAAGAACAAACTCTAGTTAATGAAAATGCGAATAAAGACAGCAATATCTTTAATACGCAAAGAGATCTAACAGCTGGGGTGGTTGCTAAATCTATTGGCCTTAAACTATTACCAAATCATGTAGCTAATGCTCATCAAAAAGGAGATATTCATTATCATGACTTAGATTACCAACCCTATTCCCCAATGACAAACTGTTGTCTGATTGATTTTAAAAGTATGTTCAATGATGGATTTAAAATTGGAAATGCAGATGTAGAAAGTCCTCGTTCCATCCAAACAGCTGCAGCTCAAATGGCTCAAATTATTGCTAACGTAGCTTCTAGTCAATATGGCGGATGTAGTGCCGACCGAATTGATGAAGTGTTGGCTCCATACAGCCGTTTAAATTATCAGAAACATTTAGAAACAGCTAAAGAATGGATTATTGGTGAAGAAAAACAGCAGCAGTATGCAAAAGACAAAACAAAAAAAGATATTTATGATGCAATGCAAAGCTTAGAATATGAAATCAATACGCTTTATTCATCTCAAGGTCAAACACCTTTTACAACATTAGGATTTGGCCTAGGAACAGATTGGTTTGAAAGAGAAATTCAGCGTTCCATCTTACTTGTGCGCATTAATGGGTTAGGCAAAGAAAAAAGAACCGCTATTTTCCCAAAGCTGGTGTTTTCGCTTCAACGAGGGGTTAATTTAAATCCGGAAGATAAGAATTACGATCTGAAAAAATTAGCTTTAACTTGTTCAACGAAAAGAATGTATCCTGATGTCTTGATGTACGATAAAATTGTCGCCTTAACGGGTAGTTTTAAAGCTCCAATGGGGTGTCGCTCTTTTTTACAAGGATGGATAGATACAGAAGGAAATGAAGTGAACTCTGGGAGAATGAATTTAGGTGTGGTTACCATGAATTTACCGCGTATAGCCTTGGAGTCTAATGGGAATGTAGATTTGTTTTGGGAGATATTGAATGAACGACTACTGGTTTGTCGTGATGCACTAGTTTATCGTGTTCAACGGACAAAAGAAGCTACACCTGAAAATGCACCCATTTTATATCAGCATGGAGCTTTTGGAAAGCGACTCAAAAAAGATGCTCAGGTCGATGACTTGTTTAAAGACAAACGTGCTACGGTATCTTTAGGGTATATCGGATTATACGAAACAGCAACGGTATTTTTTGGGCCCAATTGGGAAAAGAATGAAGAAGCTAAAACATTTACTTTAATGATCCTCAAAAAAATGAAACAGAACGCAGATAAGTGGGGAGAAGAACAAGGCTACCATTTTAGTGTGTATTCAACTCCAAGTGAGAGTTTAACCGATCGCTTTTGTCGCTTGGATACGAAAAAGTTTGGCATAATAGAGAATGTTACAGATAAAGAATATTATACAAATAGTTTTCATTATGATGTTCGCAAAAAACCAACACCATTCGAAAAAATTGAATTTGAAAAAGATTATCCAGAATTTACTTCTGGCGGGTTCATTCACTATTGTGAGTACCCAAATATGCAACAGAATCCAAAAGCGTTGGAAGCCGTTTGGGATTACGCATATGATCGTATTGGATACCTAGGAACCAATACGCCAATTGATCATTGTTACGATTGTGGATTTGATGGCGATTTTGATCCAACTGAACGAGGATTTAAATGTCCTGAATGCGGCAATACAAATCCAGAAACGTGTGACGTTGTAAAAAGAACCTGTGGCTATCTAGGTAATCCTCAAGCTAGACCAATGGTTCACGGAAGACATAAAGAAATCTTAGCTCGTGTGAAACATATACCGAATAATGAGGAAGAGAAATAATATGAGAAATCCTAAACCAAAAGAGTGGCTGGCTAAGGACTACAGCCAAAGCCGAATCGCAGACTATAAACCGTTTAACTTTGTTGATGGAGAAGGTGTGAGATGCAGTTTGTATATGAGTGGATGTTTGTTTGCATGTAAAGGATGTTACAACAAAATCGCTCAAAATTTTGCATACGGGTTTGAGTATACAACAGAACTGGAAGATATCATTATAGAAGATTTACGACAACCTTACGTCCAAGGTTTAACGCTTTTAGGTGGAGAGCCATTTTTAAATACTCAAGTAGCTGTTCCACTAGCCAAAAGAATTCGTTCAGAATATGGTGAAACAAAAGATATCTGGTCATGGACAGGATATACTTGGCAAGAATTGATGCAAGAATCTGACGACAAGATAGAATTGCTTTCTTTGCTAGATGTTGTGGTAGATGGACGTTTTGAATTGGCAAAAAAAGATTTGACCTTACAGTTTAGAGGAAGTTCAAATCAGCGCATTATTGATGTACAAGCATCATTGAAACAGAATGAAGTTATTTTATGGGAAAATCAGTTTATTTGAATAGAGAAGCGAGATATCCTTTATCTTGGGGAGAAGTAGCATGAAATGAAGAGAATGTGCTACACTACAACTAGTTAAAGGAGCGGATAGCAATGGATGGAAAATCAAGAGCGAATATTAAAATTGATGGATTAGTCGATATTGTTTTAAAAAAGGATCAGCGCACGAATAAACTAACTAGAGGACATGTGAAACGTATTTTAACAAATAGTGCTCAGCATCCACATGGCATTAAAGTGATGTTGAAAGAAGGAGACCAAGTTGGTCGCGTGCAAAAAATAGTAACAGATGAGACTAAATAAACAAGCTGAAAAGGGTACCAAGAGAATGTGAAGACATTCTTGGTACCCTTTTTAGTTTATGTAATAGTTACTTAAACTGTCTTATTGTTTCCAATTAGTTGGGCAGTCGGCGCACAAAAGGCTGCAAACGTGAACCAATAAGAAAAGCGAAAACAGCCTTAAGGATATCTCCTGGAATAAATAATAAAAATCCGGTTTTTAAAATAAGACTCGTGCTCATTGTCAAATGAAGATAACCTCTTACAATAAGAGCCATATAAGGTAAGCCAAACAAATAAAAAATACTTGAACCAATGAGGAGAGCTCCTATAGCAGATTTTGTTGTAAATCCTCTGCTTTCTAAAAACCAAGCCATCACATAAGCTCCAATAATAAAACCAAGTACAAATCCAAAACTAGGACTTAAAAAGGATTGAAATCCTTTAAAGATCAAGATTAAAAATAAATGCAATACTTGTGCTGTAACAGCTGCTCGTTTTGGTAAAATCAGACCTGTTAACAAGACAAATAGAGTTTGCAATGTAAACGGGACTGGCCCTAAAGGTAAACTGATAAAGCTGCTAATATAAGTTAATGCTGCCATAAGACTGCAAAAAGTTATTTCTCGTATAGTTAATTTTGACATATGAGTCTCCTTTTAATTGCACCAATAAATTAGTGGAATGGTTTTTTCATAACAATCTCTCCGTAAGACAACGTCCGTTGATGGCCATCAGCCATTTGGATTACTAGCCCTCCTTGGGAATCAATATCAATTGGAATAGCTTCAAATTCTTGTTTGCGTTCTTTAAATGTTATCTTTTTGCCGATCACAAAACATCGCTTTTTATATTCATCCAGAAAAGAACGATCTTCAATAGTTTGGTAAATGTCATAGAAATGATTCATAATTTCAGCCACTAAAAGGTTTCGGTCAAAATGTTCTGTTTCTGCAGAAGAAAGAAGGGATCCTGCAATAGTAGTCAACTCATCTGGGAAACCAGTGGAAGGTTCTTTAACATTTATCCCTATACCAACAATCAATGTCTCTACTTTTCCACTTTCGAAATCGGAGACAGCTTCTGTTAAAATCCCACATATTTTTGTTTCATCAAGATAGATATCGTTTACCCATTTAATTTGGGGTTGTTTAGTGGTTATTTTTTCAATAGCTAAGCAAACAGCCACAGCCGCTGCCGTAGTAACAAGAGCAGCATCGGCCATATTTAAATTAGGTTTTAGAAAAAAACTCAAGTATACTCCAGTTTGATTAGGCGAATAAAATGATTTACCTAGTCGTCCTCGTCCGTTTGTTTGTTCTTCAGATACAACAAGTCCTTGATGTGTAGAATCCAGCATGGCAAGTTTTCGAGCTTCACTATTTGTAGAATCAATTGTTTTAAACGGGTAGATTGGAAAATGTTGTAATGTAGGTTGTAAATAAGATTGAATCGCATCAGTAGAAATAATATCTGATTTTAAAGAAAGTTGGTAGCCTTTATTTGTGACCGCTTCAATAATATACCCTTCTTCTTGCAAAGCTTTGATACCTTTCCAAATAGAAGTCCTTGATAGACCCAAGCTATTTGCTAAGGATTGTCCAGAAATGCTGTTTCCTTTTTGTTCTTCTAATAAAGAAAGAATGCGTAATTTTGTAGACATCAGTTCACCTCTTTTTTTAGTATAAGGGGTTAAAAACCAATTGTCAACTTAAAATAATTAAAAAGGTAACAATGGGAAGGGTAGTTGGAATTATTTATTTCATTTAGGATGTAAAAAGGAGGAGTAATGCTTGTTTAAACGTTACAAAAGTAGTAATATTAGAACATTCTACAAAAAATAAAACATACAAGAATTAAAGGAGAATAAAAATGCCTGTAATGGAATTAAAACACGTGAATAAGTCCTATAAAATTAGTGGTGGAGAAACATTTCAAGCATTGAAGGATGTTAATTTGTCTTTTGAAAAAGGGGAATTGGTTTCCATCATTGGAGAATCAGGTAGTGGAAAATCGACACTGATGAATGTAATCGGCGGATTAGATTCTGATTTTCAAGGAGAAATTGTTGTTGATGGAGACAACATCGGCGAGTATTCTGAAAAAAATTTAGTACAGTACCATAAAGAAAAAGTCGGATTTGTATTTCAAAGTTTTAATCTGATCTCACATTTGTCGGTTCTAGACAATGTAACTTTAGCAATGACGCTGTCGAACGTATCGAAGGCAGACCGCGAAAAAAGAGCCAAGGAAATTTTAAGCGCTGTAGGCCTGCAAGATCAATTATACAAAAAACCTGATGCGATATCTGGAGGACAGAAACAACGTGTAGCTATTGCTCGTGCGTTAGTGAATGATCCAGATATTATTATTGCAGATGAACCAACTGGAGCATTGGATTCAGAAACAACGGAACAAGTTTTAGAAATGATCAAAGAAATTGCCGAAAATGGAAAACTTGTCATTATGGTAACCCATTCTGAAAGAGTAGCAGCTTATTCTAGTCGAGTTGTGACGATTGACGATGGACGAGTAATCAATGATCAAGTAAAAAATACCCTAACTGTTACAGACAATAAATACAAAACGAGCAAACCAAACCGTAATAAGAATTTGAGTTTGTTTGGAGCAATGAAATTAGCATTGCTAAACATGAAAGAAAAGTTATCTCGTAATATTTTGATAGCACTAGGTGGAAGTATCGGAATCATGAGTGTTATTTTGATGCTTTCTCTAGGTAGCGGAGTAAACGCCTATTTAACGGACACCATGAATAGTCAAGTGAATCCGTTAGTTAGTGAAGTTCATATGCCAGATGAAGAAACAGGAAATCAGACAGATATAAATGAAATACAAGATCAAAATCCTATGTTAGGGTTATCTAGCGCAGCATCATTTGAAACTGAAAATATTGAAGAACTAGCTGGAATTAATCATGTAGAGGCTGTTGAAGAGGGCTTTACCAATTTTTCTATTGGAACAAACAAAGCAACGTTTGATGAAAACACTGCTCAATTTATGAGTGTAACAACTGTTTCTTCCATGATTACTAGTGCAGATATTATAGAAGGATCATTGCCTAAAGACGGCGAAGTTGTGATCACTCAAAACATGGCGGATACTTTAGGCGAAGATCTTGTAGGACAGGATATTCAGGTAGAAACAATTGTTAATGAAGAGTCCCTTGATCTAACCATGACTGTCAGCGGTATTTATGGTTCTGAAGGAGGATTAGACGCGGTATATTTGACCTATGAAGATTTAAAATCATTTGTAGAAGAAGCTGGTGGCGAACTAGATCCTAATATCGTTTACCTTGTTTCAGATAATGCAGCTAATACAGAGTCTATCAAAGCTGAAGTTGAGGATTTAAACTATAAGGGTTCAACAACAGAAGCATTGGCTGATACGTTTAGTCAAATGTTGGATATTTTCACGTATGTACTAGCAGGAGTTGCTGGTATCTCGTTAATTGTATCAGCTATTATGATTTTAACTGTTCTTTATATCAGTGTAGTTGAACGTACAAAAGAAATTGGGGTCATCAAAGCAATTGGAGGGCGTAAAAAAGACATTCGCCGCATTTTTGTATCTGAATCATTCTTAATTGGTTTATTTAGCGGACTGTTTGGAGTTGGCATTGCTTGGGGATTATCACTAGCTGCTAACGCTGTAAGTACAAACTACTTCGAAATTGATATCATTGATTTGACACCAATGTATGCTGTGTCTGGTATTGTGCTGAGTATTTTCATCAGTATGGTAGCCGGTTTAATGCCTGCAGCAAAAGCAGCCAAATTAGATCCGGTAGAGTCACTAAGAAGAGACTAAGATGACAGTGGTAAAAGAAATAGAATAATCAGCCCTACGCTGGTATAAAACCACCAAATAAAGCCTAGTGCATACTGTGAATCAACAGTATGCACTAGGCTTTTTATTTTTATAGCTAGCTAATAGTGAATCAAACCAGCAATAGCTGTTTTCTTATTGTGATTGAGGTATACTCTAGGCACTCTTTTGCCAATTAAACAAGCAACTTCATAATGAATTGTATTCATTTGTGCAGCGACTTCGCCAATTGAAATGCAGTTATCTTTAGGATCTCCAAAAAGAACGATTTCGTTATCAAAATAGACTGGATCAATTTCAGTAAGATCTACCATTGACTGATCCATGCACACTCGTCCGACAATAGGTGCTTTATGCCCGTTTAGCGTGACATTTCCATTATTTGATAAGGCTCTTGAAAAACCATCTGCATAGCCTACAGGAATAGTTGCAATAATTGAATCCGTTGTTGTGGTATAGGTTCGTCCATAACTGACACTTTGTCCGGCTGACACTCTTTTGATTAAAATCGGCTTCGTTTTAAAAGTCATCGCGGGTTTCAATTCAATGTGATCTTGTAAGTGTTGCTCTGGATACAATCCATAAAGCCCGATGCCGATTCGAACCATATCTAGGTGCATTTCAGGAAAAGCAATGGTTGCTGCGGTATTGCAGCAATGTTTTATTGGAACTGTATATCCTGCTTCTTGGATTTTAGAAGCAACATGCATGAAGTGGTCAAACTGTTCGTGAACAAAGGTAGATTCAATAGCGTCAGCATCAGCAAAATGAGTGAAAATACCTTCCAAAAGCACATAATTTGAAGTAATGGATGCTACAACTTGCAATGCTTCTTCTGCAGTTCGTACGCCAATCCGGTTCATCCCACTATCAATTTTCAAATGAATGCGACAAACTTTTTTCTTTTGCTCAGCTAACTCTTGAATACTTTCAATAGCTTCTTTAGAGTATATTGTTAATGTAAGATCATAGTCGATTGCTTTTTCTATGGTTTCAATATCTAAACTCGTGTAACCAAGGATTAGAATCGGAGTGGAGAATCCGGCCTTTCGTAAAACCACTGCTTCATCTAGAAAAGCTACAGCCAAATAAGTTGCCCCGGATTTAATAGCCGTTTCAGCAACTTCTTTTGCTCCATGCCCATATCCGTCAGCTTTTACAACAGCCATCAAAGCTGTATCTGATGAGAGGATTTTTTTGAAATTTTTTATATTGGTTTCTACGTTATCAAGAGATATCTCAACCCAAGTCTCTCTAGAGCTTCCTATTTTCATTCGTTCACTTCCTAAAAGTATCTAGTACGTTTTTTATAATGATACCACTTAACATTAGATTAATGTACTTTAAAAAATAAATTTAAGACAATTTCAAGAAAAAGAGTAATTTATTTAAAAGCTCTATTGCTGACTAAAATAAAAAAAGTATACGCAAAATACATGGTATACTAGTGTGGGAAATGTGCAATATAGGTTAATAAAGTAATACATAAAGGTGTTCTATTATCACTGGTCAAAGATAGGGTGAATTACATGGGGAATATACAAGATTTTCGGAAAAACTATTTAGCTATTCTTAAATCGACAAAACTAGATCAAAGCAAAAAAGACGAATTATTAACAGCCATTTTGAGTCAAATGGATCAAATTTTTGAAATCCGAACAGGTGAAATAGAGAAATACAATGCAGATAATTATGATGCGATTACTTTATATTTAGAAATTAAAGCGGCTTTAAAAATTCAAAACGAAAAGAAGAATGTATAGAAGATAAAAAGAGTAAAGAAATTCTCTTTTACACTAGCGTAAAGAAAAAGGCAGA
The DNA here is from genome assembly GCF_900102725.1 of Carnobacterium viridans. Classification (NCBI taxonomy): domain Bacteria; kingdom Bacillati; phylum Bacillota; class Bacilli; order Lactobacillales; family Carnobacteriaceae; genus Carnobacterium; species Carnobacterium viridans. The sequence goes on from NZ_FNJW01000008.1 coordinate 1,782,362, forward strand.
TCTACCATCTCTAAGGTTATGAGCAAGCAAGAATTGGAAGAGATGTTAGATGTAGTCGAATTGACTAATCACACAACGAATCTTCATAAGCGATACCTTGATGGAACGAGCAAAAAGCAGGTGACTTCTCTACAAGAATTGAAAAAAGATTTAGCAGAGTGTGGAGAGTATGTGTCTTGCCCAGATGTATTTGCGTATTCATTTGGCATTTATGTACCTAAGGAGATAGAACGGTTAGCTGAAGCTGGTATAAATTATGCGTTTACGACGGTTCGGGGTGTGGATACATTAAGTACACCAGTACTCGAACTGCACCGGGATACTGTTATTCTTGGTTGTACAGTAGAAACATTTAAAAAAATTGTAGAACAAGGAGCGAGAAAATGAAAAAGTTGGTTAGACTACTCATAGTACTGATACTATTATGGGTAGCCGCGTTAGTACTTGCGGCTTGTTCAAATGGTAATGAAGCAGTTCAAAAGAGTGAAACAAGTTCTTCAGAAAGTTCAAATGCGCTGTTTAGATTAGGCGCCTTACCAGCAGAATCGGCTATTCCAAGGATATTAGCAAAAGAAAATACGAACGAATTGGGAGTAATTAAGTCATGATTTAATCAATTCAGAATCGTATTTGATTTGAGTGGAGATAAAGAACTCAGCAGGTTTTGAAAATGGAGCTTGCTAAATTAAAAAAACACTGGCTTTTCGTTTGATATTCCTTTATAATAAGAAATGCCGCAAGGCCGTATGGCAATGATGAACTTTCGAATCGTGTCAGATCCGGAAGGAAGCAGCACTAAGGATGTTTCATCATGTGCCGTATGTACATAGAACAAACAAAGAAACCGTTGATTATCTAATCAATGGTTTTTTTGTTTGTTTGCGATGATGGTTTAAGGGAAAGGCAATACAATAGACAAATGATCAATGAAACAAAAAAGAGTCACTGTCTAGCTGTTTAAATTTCCCTTCAAATAACGTATAATAAAGAGTAATAATAAACGGTTCAAGAAAGGGAGAAATGCATGAGTTATCAAGCACTTTATCGAGTATGGCGTCCACAACGATTTCAAGATATTGCTGGGCAAAAAGCGATTACACAAACGTTAAGAAATGCTTTAGCCCAAGAGAAAACAAGCCATGCTTATCTCTTTACTGGGCCACGCGGAACAGGAAAAACGAGTGCAGCAAAAATTTTTGCTAAAGCAATCAATTGCCCCAACTTAAAAGATGGCGAACCTTGTAATGAGTGTGACATGTGTCAGTCTATTACACAAGGTCAGCTAAATGATGTGATTGAGATTGATGCGGCCAGCAACAATGGAGTAGAAGAAATTCGAGATATTCGGGATAAAGCTAAATACGCTCCCACTAGTGCAGAATATAAGGTTTATATTATTGATGAAGTCCATATGTTAACTACTGGAGCTTTCAATGCGTTATTAAAAACACTAGAAGAACCGCCTAAAAATGTTATTTTTATATTAGCTACAACAGAGCCTCATAAAATTCCATTAACTATTATTTCTCGAACACAGCGTTTTGATTTCAAACGGATCAGTGTTCGAGATAGTTGCGAACGCATGGCTTATATCTTAGGCCAAGAAAAAATAGATTACCAAGAAGAGGCGTTAACCGTCATTGCTAGAGCTGCTGAGGGTGGCATGCGAGATGCATTGAGTATACTAGACCAAGCTATCTCATATGGAGACGATTCAGTGACCGTTGAAAATGCAATGAGTGTGACTGGAAGTTTGACGCAAGAATTAGTTTTAGATTATTTCGATTCTATTATTCAACACAATACGGAAAAAGGATTGTCTCTTTTGCAGAGTATCTTAGCAGAAGGAAAAGATGCCAGTCGTTTTGTAGAGGATTTGATTCTATTTAGTCGAGATTTGTTGGTTTATCAACAAGCTCCTCAGATGACTGATTTACTGGAAGGCGCAAATGTTGATGAAGGATTTAAAAGCCTAAGTCAAACGATTACAGCTCAACAGCTGTATAAAGTGATTGAACTTTTAAATGATACTCAACAAGAGATACGGTTTACGAACCATGCAGAAGTTTATTTAGAAGTTGCTACTGTAAAATTGACCCAATTAACGGATATTCAAGTATCAAACAATGTGTCAGTTGAAAAAACAAATGGCAATGAACTCGGGCAAGATGAGCAGCAAAAAATGATAGATATGGAAAAAGAACTCAGTCAAATGAGGAAACAACTTAAAGAACTGGCTAAGAATGGCAATACGCCTCAACCAGCAAAGAAAGCGCCTAAAGCGACTGCCAAACCTGGAAATAATCAATTTAAAACAAATACAACAATTATCTACAAAGTATTGAGTGAAGCCACAAAGGGAAATTTAGCACAGTTGATTGATATTTGGCCTGATTTATTAAATATGCTATCTGTCACTCAAAGAGCCATAATGAAAGCTTCTACACCAGTTGCAGCGAGTCCTAATGGCTTGATTGTTTCATTTGAATATGATATTTTGTGTCAAAAGGCCACTAATGATAATGAATTGCTTGAAGCCGTGAGAGAAGATTTAAGACGGTTAGTGGGCTATTCTCCACAGATGATCTGTGTTCCATCAGAACAATGGCCCGTTATTCGAGAACAATTCTTAAAGCAAAATAAAGAGTTGTTGAAGAATCGTCCAGCTGAAAAAGTCGATTCTTCTGCTACTAAAAAGTCTAACCAAACGGCCTCAGATTTTGAGCAAGAGAATTTGAATAGCTTAGAGTCGGCCTTGCCTGAGCCTGATGAGGAAGAAACGATTGTTACGGAAGCTATGCAGTTATTTGGAGAAGAAATAGTTGAAGTGAAAAATGATTAAAAAAATAACCAATTGAGAGGAAGAATACAATGCGCGGAATGGGAAATATGCAAGGTATGATGAAACAAATGCAAAAAATGCAAAAAGATATGGCGAAAGCTCAAGAAGATTTAAATGCAAAAGAATTTATGGGAACATCTAATGGGGACTTAGTCACAGTAACGTTAACAGGAGAAAAGAAAATGAAAGATATCTCTATTAAACCTGAAGCAGTGGATCCTGAAGATATTGAAATGTTGCAAGATTTGATTATATTAGCAACAAATGATGCTTTAGAAAAAGTAGAAGTAGAAACACAAGCTACTATGGGGAAATACACTAAAGGGATTCCAGGACTTTAAACTAATGAACCAAACAGATAATGATCAAAATGGGATTCCTTGTGGGTCCCGTTTTTTGAATCCTATAATGTCCGCCTAAGGATTAAGAAAGGAAATGACTATGCAATATCCAGAACCGATATCAAAATTAATGGACAGTTACATGAAATTACCTGGAATTGGAGCTAAAACAGCTGCGCGATTAGCCTTTTTTACGATTGATATGCGTGAAGAAGATGTAACAGATTTTGCTAAATCATTGATCAGTGCGAAAAGAGATTTGCATTATTGTTCCAATTGCGGCCAGATTACTGAAGATGATCCCTGTCAAATATGCCAAGATAAATCACGTGATAGAAGTACCGTTTTAGTTGTAGAAGATCCAAAAGATGTTATGGCATTAGAAAAAATGCGTGAATATCACGGACTATACCATGTGTTACATGGTGTTCTTTCTCCGATAGAAGGAACCGGTCCAGAAGATATCAATATACCAAGTTTAATCAAGAGGTTGCAGTCTGATGAAATAAATGAAGTGATTATTGCAACGAATGCATCTGCTGAAGGCGAAGCTACAGCGATGTATCTATCAAGGTTGATCAAACCAGCTGGAATTAAAGTAACCCGATTGGCTCATGGGCTTTCTGTAGGAAGTGACATCGAGTATGCCGATGAGATCACATTGCTGAAAGCAGTGGAAGGGCGTAGAGAACTTTAGACAGGATTTAGGAAGGAGGCTTAAAAAAATGCTATTTAAGAAAAAATACGCATTACGAAGAGAGTACGATGCAGCCTTGCTAAAATTGATGACGGAAACAAAAGGAAAATGGGAGTACTCTAAAAGAATTGAGCATTCCGTTATTGAAAAAGACAGTTTACTGTTTGCCCAAACCAAATTAGCTAAAGCGAAGTATTTTTATTTATTCAAAGAAGCAAAAAAAAGGAACATTAAAGGTGACACGTCTACTTTAGAATTCTTTAAGTAAACAAAAAATAAGGAGGAGCGAGGATGAGTAAGAAAACTAATGATGAAGAACAGCATCATCGCCCTCTATTTGAAGTTTTAAGTCAACATAGAAAGAGGGAAAAGGTTTCATTCCATGTACCTGGACACAAAAACGGTGTGAACTGGGATGAACACCTAACTTCTTTTCATACAATGCTTTCTTTTGACCAAACGGAAGTTTCAGAATTGGACTATTTGCATGAACCGGTTGGTGCTTTAAAAGAAAGTCAAGATTTATTAGGTAAACTGTATGGCAGCAAGAAAAGTTATTATTTGATTAATGGCTCGACTGTAGGTAATTTAGCAATGATTATGGGGTCAACAACTAAGGGAGATCAAGTATTTGTTGATCGAAACTGCCATCAATCCGTTATTCATGCATTAGAATTAGCAGAATTGCGTCCTATTTTTTTAACACCTGAACTGACAGACTCAGATACAACGCCTCTAGGAATTACTTTAGCATTGCTGGAAGAAGCTTTTACACACTATCCATCTGTAACAGCATTGATCATTACTTATCCTACATATGATGGAATGGTTTATCCTCTTGAAGAGTTAGTTGCCTATGCAAAAAAAAGAAAGTGCTTCGTTTTAGTAGATGAAGCTCATGGGCCGCACTTTACGCTAGGAGAACCATTTCCTGCATCAGCATTAGATTTAGGAGCAGATGTAGTGGTACAATCGGCACATAAGATGCTGCCTTCTCTTACACAAACAGCTTATCTACATCTTGGACATCATGTACCCTCTCATATAAAATACAAAATTGAACACTATTTGCATGTGTTTCAATCGAGCAGTCCATCTTATCCAATGATGCTCTCCTTAGAATACGCCCGCTATTTTCTAGCCTTTTTTAATGAAAATGACTTGAGAGCTACTTTAGCATATCGTGATTTGTGGAAAATTCAATTTGAAAAGGCTGGTCTAAAAATTTTTCAGAGTAGTGACCCGCTGAAACTAAGGGTATCTTGGGAAAATCATAGTGGTGAAGTGCTAGCGGCACAACTAGAAAAACAAGGTGTTTATAGTGAAAAGGTAGACCAGTTTACAGTTTTGCTAACCTTTCCATTATTAAAGCAAACGACCGAAGTAAGAGAGCCTTTTTCTATCCAATTACCGCAACACTCAAAAATTAGTGAAATCGAAAACAAAAAAATTGAATTCCCAATAGCTTCTTATACGGAACTAGACTTGAGTTATGAGAGTCAAGCGAGCAGTAGGATGAAGCGTGTTCTTTTAGTGGATGCTGAAGGGCAAATTGCTGCACAAAATATAACGCCCTATCCACCAGGCATCCCCTTTGTCTTAAAAGGGGAAAGAATTACAATTGAGCAGATCAGACAACTGAACCATTTTATCAAGCAGTCAATGAGAGTGGTTGGACTCGGAAATAAAATGGAACTCACTGTTTTTTCTGAAAATGACTGATTCTATGGTGAACAATAAAGAAAAGCTATTAGACTGTCAGCCATAGATACAGTATAATGAAAGTAGCTATAAAGCTAAATTAAGAAGTTAGGGGCTTAGAATAGTGAAAGGCACATTTATTACAATTGAAGGTCCCGATGGTGCAGGTAAAACCAGCGTTATAAAGAAATTGATCCCAATGTTGGTACAAGCAGTTCAACAAGAGATTGTTGCAACAAGAGAACCTGGCGGAAGTCGGATCGCCGAAGAAATTCGTGAACTTATTTTAAATCCAACGAATACTGAAATGGATATACGTACAGAGGCATTATTGTATGCAGCCGGTAGAAGGCAGCATTTAGTAGAAAAAATCATTCCAGCTTTAAAAGCCGGAAAAGTAGTGGTTTGTGATCGCTTTGTAGATAGTTCATTGGCTTATCAAGGAGTCGCTCGTGGTATTGGAACCTCTGAGGTAGCTGAAATAAACCAATTTGCAACAGAAAATCTTTCTCCTGACTTAACGCTTTATTTAGATATTGAAGCTCATGCGGGTTTAGAACGGATCAACCAAAATAAAAATAATCGCCAATTTGATCGTTTGGATCAAGAGACACTGGAATTTCATGAAAAGGTTCGATCGGCATATTTAACGATTGCAAAAGAGCAGTCTGAGAGAATTGTTCAGATTGATGCAAGCCAAGATTTAGAAACAGTTGTAGAACAATGTTACCATGTTATTATTGAGAAACTAAGAGTATAAAAAAGAGGGGTTGATGTGTGATGAAATTAATATTAGCGATAGTTCAAGATAAAGACGGAGGACGTCTGTCTAATGAATTTGTAGATGCAGGCATACGTGCAACCAAGCTTTCAACAACTGGAGGCTTTTTAAAAGCAGGAAACACAACTTTTATTATAGGTGTTGAGGAAGAACGTGTAGATGACGTGTTAGACCTTATTCGTAAAAATTGTCAATCTAGAGAACAATTTATGACTCCTCCTGTCAGTTTAGATGTTTCTATGGAAACAAATATGCCTTATCCAGTGGAAGTTCAAGTCGGTGGAGCTACTGTCTTTGTATTACCAGTTGATCAGTTTCAACAATTTTAAATCCGGGTCGTGATGAAAATCGAAGAAAAATTAATTTGGCTACAGCCTTTATTACTTAAGCAATTCAAAAAGACAGCACAACAAAAGCAATTAGCTCATGCGTACCTTTTTGAAGGCGTTTCAGGAACCGGTAAAAAAGAGATGAGTTTGTGGTTAGCAGCTAGTTTACTTTGCAAAGAAGGTTCTGAAAATCTCCCTTGTGAAAACTGCCAAAACTGCCGACGCGTCTTTGATCATCAACATCCAGATGTGATAGAAATTGTGCCAGATGGCTTATCTATAAAAGTAGAACAAGTTCGTAATTTAAAAGCGGAGTTTTCAAAAAGCGGAGTAGAAAGTCAACAGAAGATCTTCATTGTTGAAGATGTTGAAAAAATGACTCCAGGGGCTGCGAATAGTTTGCTCAAATTTTTAGAAGAACCTGAAGGTAGCGCCGTAGCATTTTTATTGACAACTGCTAAGAACCGGATACTCCCAACTATTTTATCGAGATGTCAGTTGGTTCATTTTCAATCTTTAACTAAAAAGAAATTGATGACTGAACTTGAAGCTAAAGGACTTTCAACTAATCAGGCATCATTGTTGGTGCAATTGACCAATAGTGTAGAAGAAGCGCTGGAACTGAATGAAGATGAGTGGTTTCAAGAAGCTAAAACAATTATTTGGAAATGGTTTACACTGATTACAAATAAAGATAATCAAAGTTTTGTTTATGTACAAACAACGATTATGCCTCATTTTAAGGATCGCGATGCACATCGAAGGTTAGTAGATTTAATTTTGTTAGCCTACCGAGATATATTGATGCTCCATTATGGTACAGTTGATGTATTAGCATATGCACGGTACCAAAAAGAATTAGATCACATTAAAACACAGTATTCAAGTAAAGCCATTGTGCAAGCTATTGAAGCAGTCTTACTCAGTCGCAAAAAACTAGAGAGCAATGTTAATGCTCAAGGTGTTTTTGAACAACTAGTTTTACAATTAATGAAGTAAAAAAGTATAAGATGGCTAAAACGATGATCCTAGCAAAGAGTGGGTGAAAATGGATGGACAAAAAAACTTTATATGATAGTTTTACTCAAATAGAACTTGATACGGATACTACTCTTCATCAAATTTCTAAAATTAAAAAAGAGGTTGAAACATTGGTCGAAGAGAATGCTACTCTTCGTATTGAAAATCAACACTTGAGAGACCGGTTAAGTGATCTTGAAAAGCTGCAACGATCAGATGAGGAAGTTGTGGAACCAGAAATGAGTAAATCGCGTTTAAATCTTGAAAAATTGTATGAAGACGGATTTCATGTGTGTAATGTATTTTATGGTTCAAGAAGAGTAAATGACGAGCCTTGCGCTTTTTGTTTAGATGTTATTTATGGCGAAAGAAGATAACCGCGAACTGAATAAAAAAGACTTGTAACCGTATGGATGAAATGGCTACAAGTTTTTTGTGTTTATCCTCGATTTTGATCATACAGCCGTTAGTTTAGTGGATGAGTAGTTAAAGAAGGTTCATATAAAAGACAACCGTTCCATGTTATAGTGAAATTAACTGAAAACGAAGGAGGAATTGCAGATAATGAAAGCTGTATCCATTAAAAATCCAGGTGGTAGCGAAGCATTAGAGATCCAAGAAAAACCAATTCCGGAAGCCAAAGAAGGTCAGTTGTTAGTTAAGGTTAAAGCCAGTGCTATAAATAGAACCGATATCATGACGCGCGAAAATAAACAATTGTCTAAGCCGTATCCAATATTAGGAGTGGAAGTTGCAGGGGTTGTAATTGAAAATAATAATGTGAATCATAAAGAATTGGTTCCTGGAACACGCGTTGCAGGACTAGTGAATCATGGTGGTTATGCAGAGTATGTAGCAATGCCTTCAGATCGCGCCATTATCATACCGGATAATATGAGCGATGAAGAAGCAGCAGCTATCCCAGAAGTTTTTCTAACGGCCTACCAAACCCTTTATTGGTTAGGGAATTTAAAACCAGAAGAAACGGTTTTGATTCATGCAGGAGCAAGTGGTGTAGGAACAGCGGTTATTCAGTTGGCAAAAAAGATGACCAAAGCACAAGTCATTGTTACTGCTGGTTCGGATGAGAAATTGCAGTTTTGTAAGGAACTGGGTGCAGATAAACTAATTAATTATAAAGAAGAAGAGTTTGATCAAATCGTACTAGACTACACTAAACAAAAAGGTGTTGATTTGATACTAGATTTCATTGGGGCTTCATATTGGAAAAAGAATTTTAACAGCATAAAAACCGATGGACGATGGATTGTTATCGGCGTATTAGGTGGAGCAATAGTCGAAAATGTCAATTTAGGTATGTTATTGCAAAAACGAATCACCCTAAAAGGTACGTTGCTAACACCGAGAAGCGATGAGTATAAAGCTCAGTTAACCAATGAATTTATTGAAAATGTTATGCCTTATTTTGAAAAAAAATTAATCAAACCTATTGTAGATACTATTTTTATGCTTGAGGATGTAGCCAAAGCTCATCGTTATATGGAAGAAAGTAAAAATACAGGAAAAATTATTTTGAAAATTAAAGAATAAACGAGTCACAAATAGAAAATTACTTACAACCTGTTGGGGAAAATACTATTTTATACAGTCAAAACGAAGATAATTGAAGGAAGTGTCATAGTGAATCAGTGGTTACAAGGTGATGAACGGATGGATCAGTTGCTCAGTCACAACTTATCCATCATCCAGAGCCCATCAGTCTTTTCATTTTCATTAGATGCAGTATTGTTAGCGGATTTTGCTCAACCTGCTAAACACAATCGCGCCAAAGTGGTTGATTTATGTGCAGGCAATGGAGTTGTTGGTTTATTGCTCAGTCAAAAAACAAGTAGTCCGATTATTGGAATTGAAATACAAGAAAGACTGGTTGGCATGGCAAAAAGAACGATCCAATTAAATGAACTAGAACACCAAGTTTCTATTCTCCATGGAAATTTAAGTGACGCAACCAAGTGGATTCAAAAAGATACTGTGGATACAGTGACGTGTAACCCACCATACTTTGCTGTGGGAGAAAAAAGTATAAAAAATCCTAATTCTCATTTAGCAATTGCCAGACATGAGTTGCATACGAATTTAGATGAGGTCATGAAAGTTTCGAGCGATCTATTGAAAATGAATGGGAAAGCTTACTTTGTCCATCGTCCTGATCGATTAATTGAAATTTTGGAAACCATGAAAAAACACCGAATTGCTCCTAAAAAGATGCGTTTGGTTTACCCTAAAGTTGGGAAAGAAGCCAATACATTGCTGATTGAAGGGATAAAAGATGGGAAAGATACAGGCTTTCGTGTTTTACCTCCGTTATTTGTATATAGTGAGGATAACAATTATCTACCAGAAGTGAGTGCGATGCTGCATGGAATCCGTTAGTTACTTTTATGTCTTATATTGTCAAGATGGTAGTTTGTATGGCGGATATACGACAGATCTTGAGAGAAGAGAATCAGAGCACAATCAAGGTGTTGGGGCTAAGTATACTAAGCCCCAAACGAGAAGACCGGTAAAAATGATTTATGCAGAAGGGTACTATTCTAGAAGCGAAGCGACAAAAGCAGAATATGCTTTTAAAAAACAAACAAGGAAAAATAAACTCATTTATTTAACCAATCAAGGAATTACGTTTCCCATTGAATCAACAAATCCTTGTTTAATAAATATGGAACAAATGAACATAAAGGAAGGTGAAAAAAATGCAGAGTCAAAAGAGTTTTGAGCAATCTCAAGGTGGAAGTTTATACCTTGTCCCTACGCCTATTGGCAATTTGGAAGATATGACGTTTAGAGGAGTAAGATTGTTAAAAGAAGTGGATTTGATTGCTTCTGAAGACACACGTACAACACAAAAATTGTTGAATCACTATGAAATAAAAACTCCTCAAATCAGTTTTCATGAGCACAATACACAAGAAAGAATCCATCAACTGATTGAAAAATTAGAAACGGGAATGATGATTGCGCAAGTAAGTGATGCAGGAATGCCTTCTATTAGTGATCCTGGTCATGAATTAGTGGTAGCTTGTATCCAAGCTGGGATTCCAGTTATTCCTTTGCCTGGAGCAAATGCTGGACTAACAGCATTGATTGCTTCAGGGATAAGCCCTCAGCCGTTTTATTTCTTTGGCTTTTTACCGCGTAAGAAAAAAGATCAACTCTTTGCTTTAGAAGAGTTGAATCATCGCCCTGAAACGATTATTTTATATGAATCGCCACACCGTTTAAAAGAAGTTTTGAAAAATATGTCAACCGTTTTTGGAATGAATCGCCGTATTGTTTGTTGCCGTGAATTAACGAAACGCTATGAAGAATTTATCAGAGGAACGATTGAAGAAGCGATTGAATGGTCTATGACAAATGAAATTAGAGGCGAGTTTTGTTTAATTATTGAAGGAAATAGTGAAGGAACTCTGCTAGCAGAAGAAGACACTAGTTGGGAAGATTTATCACTAAAAGAGCATGTTGATGTAATGATAAGCGACAGAGATATTACTAGTAAAGAGGCTATTAAAGAAGTTGCTAAATTACGAGGGTTAAAAAAACAAGAAGTCTATGCAGCATTTCATGAATTTTAGAGTTCTAAAAATAAGTTTAAAAAAGCATTTGCCTTCTTCATGGAATAGTCTTCCAGAGGAAAGCAAATGCTTTTTAATGCTATTAGTGCTTAAGTGCTAAGCTATTACCTAAAACCTAGCTGTTACGATTTTTTTTATCTTCTGCTAATAAATCGCGAATTTCTTTAAGGTATTGTTCCGCTACCGGAATTTCAACTTCATCAACAACTTCTTCGGCTTTTTTAAATTTATTTGCAGCATTATTAATGAGTTTAATAAAGATAAAAATAACAAGTGCAATTAGAATGAAATCCACAACTGCTTGCAAGAAAGCACCATATTCTAATTTAGCGCCTCCAACTTCGATGGATAGATTTTGGATATCCGTTCCACCGGTTAAAATACCTACAAGAGGCATAATAATAAAGTTGACAAGAGCAGTAACAATGGCAGTAAAGGCAGAACCAATAACAACACCGACGGCTAAATCAAGAACATTTCCTTTGAAAGCAAATTCTTTAAATTCGTCCATAAATTTTTTCATATTTCACCTCCATATAAGGATAAAACAAACATCTTTTAGCATTCAACTATCCTGTTCATTCATTTAACTATAACAGAAGGTTTGTTTTATTGTCAACCATCATGCAGAACACTTCATAAAATCAAATGAAATAATGCTTAAATAATAAAATTTCACTAAATTATTTTAAATGAATGAGGAGTTAGATGAAATAAGATATAATAACAGTAAGAAAAAGTTTTACAAGGAGGAAAAGAAATGAAAAAAAATTGGAGTCGTCTATTAATCATCTCTTTAAGCATGGTGGCATTAAGTGCTTGTGGAACGAATAATGAAAATGAAGGAGCAACTTCTGAAGCAACACAATCAGAGTCTGTTGTATCAGAATCAACTGTATCGGAGTCAACTGTATCCGAATCAACATCCTCACAAGCAACAGATTCATCAACAGAAGAAGTTTCATTACAAGAAACCTATAATAAAATGTATACAGATGGATTAGCTCAGTATGATGCTGAAAAATATGATGAAGCTGCAGGTACAATTGGCCTATTGCTACAAAATGACTTATCTGAGTACAATGATATCGAAACAAAAGCTACAAGTTTAAAAGAAGACATAACGTTTGCTCAAGCCCAAAAAGCTAAAGCAGATAAAGCTACAGCGCTTATTGAAAATTCTACTTATAAAACGGAACGAACTTCTGATTTAGCTGCTGAGGAATTTACAACAGCTACAGGTAAGGATATCAAAACTGCTTCAGATGACGAAATTGGTAGTTGGTTAACAGAAAAAGACACAGCTGCTAAGAAAGCAGCAGAAGAAGCTAGTAAAGAAACCACTGAAGCAACACCGACACCTGAAGAAGAGCTGAATACAGTATTAGATAAAGTTGTTTCGATTACTGGAATATCGCCAGAAGATAATCAGTTTTATGCAACGAAAACAACGGAACAAATCTATACAATTGAAATTCGTCATTCACATGAGGTGGATGGAGTAGGAATCTCAAATATGGTGGGCATGTTCGAATACAATTTAGCAACAAATGAATTGAAAAAAATGGATCCATTAACAGGTGAATACTCTGTATTCACTGGAACAGATTCTACTCTTTAGATACTAAAAAATAAGGAATTGAGATAACTATCTCAAGTCCTTATTTTTTTAATGTAATGTTCAACTGGATAGTTAGAGAGTGGTAAGTCAGTAGCTTCACCTGAGATAATTTGGCTTAACATGTGACCAATCAACGGGCCAGAAGTTAAACCTGAAGACCCTAAACCACTAGCTGTAAAAAGGTTAGGGTACTCGGGAACAACGCCAAAAAAAGGTGCAAAGTCAGACGTATAGGCTCTTGTCCCTACTCGTATTCCCGTAATGGTGGCATTTTTTAATCCAGGAGCAATATCTATCGCTTCTTCTAGCATGAGCTCTAATTTTTCTGTAGTAGGAGTTAAATCATAGCCGCCATCATTTTCATGTGTAGCTCCTACAATAATTTTTCCATTTGCGAAAGGTATGATATCCTTTTCACCATCAGGCATGATAACAGGCCAATTTGACATCTCTTCTTGTAAATGAAGTTGAATTAACTGTCCTTTTTGTGGACGAATATCAACGTTTAAACCAAGTGGAGCTAATAATTCGGGTAGCCAGGCACCAACTGCTAAAACAACAGTATCATACGTTTTAGCATGGGTTTTGGTATGGATAACATATTCACTTGAATTTGTGGAAGAAAGGGTGACTTTTTCTGAATAATACCCAAGACCATTAGATTGAGCTTGAGTGATCAGCTTTTCTGTCAATAAAGAGCCGTCAACTCGCGCACCACCTGAAGCAAATAAAGCCGAGTCTTCAGAGTCATATAATGGGAACTTAGCTTTGATTTCTTTCGGAGATAGAAGAGCCAGTTCCCCAATCTCTGAAGCGGTTTCTAAACGTTTGAGCGCTGTTTTTTCTAACTTTTTTAATAAACCAAGATTTTTTTTAAAGACTAAAGCACCTACTTGTTGATAAATATCTGAATGAGTAAGCGATTCGCCTAAATCATCCATTAGTTGTGGATAAAAAGCAGCTCCTTTTGAAGCCAGTTGGTACCATTCTTTATTGCGCCTTTGAGATAGCCATGGGCATATGATCCCAGCTGCAGCAGAAGTGGCTTGTCCTACACCATCGTCATAAAGAGTTACTTCATAATTTTTTTGACTAAGGTAAAATGCAGCGGTCGCGCCTACGATACCACCGCCGACTAGTGCAATTCGTTTACGTTGTGTCATTAATCCTCATCCTTTTCATTACAACCGTACTTTGCGTATAGGTATAAAAAAATTCTTTATATCATTCTTGGATCAACTATCCAAGACCAATAAAAAGAATCATAATATGACTAAGTATAAAACAAATAGTAATTTTTATAAATGAGATTTACTGAAAGAATGGAAAAACTTATCGTTCATTATGAAAAGTGGTCACTTTTAACGAGTATCTCAAACTAGTTAAACTATTATGGAGATTGGGACATGATTTGATGAAACAATACCTTTAGCTATTTTTTCTAAATCAAGAAGTTCATTGATTTTTTCTGGTGATAGCCAATTCTTTTCAAGGAGAATATGGCGAATGGAACGTCCAGTTTGTAAAGATTCTTTTGCTAATTCACTTGCCTTTTGATAACCGATCAAAGGACAAAGAGCGGTAACGATTCCGGGACTTTGTTCAACTTGATTCCGACAGTGTGCTTCATTGGCAGTAATGCCGATAATGCAGTTATCTGTTAAGGTCATCACGGCATTTGTCAGCAGTTCTATAGAGCTGAAAAGATTCCGGAAAATAATAGGTTCAAATGGATTTAGTTCAAGTTGACCAGATTCGGCAGCCATGGTAATCGTAAGATCATTTCCTATAATTTGAAAAGCTACTTGAGAGACGACTTCTGGAATGACCGGGTTAACTTTTCCAGGCATGATTGAAGAGCCATTTTGCATTGCGGGCAAATTGATTTCTCCGAAACCCGTTTTTGGGCCGCTAGACAATAAACGGAGGTCATGGCACATTTTAGAGAGAGTAACAGCAGCTGTTTTTACAACTCCTGAAACACGAACGAATCCATCAACGTTTTGAGTAGCATCGTATAAATCATCAGCTTGCTGTAAGGGCAACTTCAGTTCATGGGCAAGATTTTTGGCAATTGTCGCTGAATAACCTGCTGAGGCATTAATGCTATTTCCAATAGCTGTAGCGCCAATGTTAAGAGTATACATCTCACTTGTTATCGTAGTTAACTGTTGAATGTCACGTTGAACAGCGGATTGATAGGCTTTGAAAGAACGTCCCAAAGTTGTAGGTACAGCATCTTGCAATTGCGTTCTTCCCATTTTAATAACGTTTGAAAATTCTGTTGCTTTTCGCTCCAATGTTTTTTCTAAAGAGGTAAGAGTTGAGATGAGTTGTGGCAGCAGTTCTAAGACCGTTAGCTTTCCGGCTGTTGGAAAAACATCATTCGTTGATTGAGAACAGTTCACGTGATCATTAGGGTGTACCAGTTCATAAGTTTCTTTTGTTCCTCCAAGAATTTCACTGGCACGGTGTGCAATAACTTCATTCATATTCATATTTGCTGAAGTTCCGGCACCTCCTTGAATAGCATCAACAATAAAATCATCTTGAAAGTGTCCCGCAATAATTTCATCACTTGCTTTACAGATAGCTTCTGCAATTGAAGCGGATAGGTTTTTTTCTTGATAATTAGTGAGTGCAGCTATTTTTTTTATGAGTGCTAATTTTTTTATGAGGATAGGATGCAGCATTTCACCAGATAAGGAAAAATTTTTTTTTGCTCTTAGAGATTGTACTCCGTAATAAGCTTCATTTGGAATGGGTAAGCTGCCGATTGAGTCAAATTCTATTCGTGTATTCATTTCTGTCACACTCCTCAAATGTAGGGTAAAAGACTTTTGTAAAAATCTATTTTTAAAAGATACCATGCTGGAACCGAGGAGTAAATAGCCAAAGAATAAGAAAAAACAAATGATTGGTATAGGTGTTTTTTAAATTAGATAATACGATATTTGACTGATTAAACTTTGTTTTATTAAGCGTAAAGTTTTTTAAGTTTGAAATGTCTACCTCAATCTGTATAATCTAAATAGAAAGAAAATCTTAAGAAAAGGATGGGATAAAATGGATAGTATTGATAAACAGATTATTCAATTATTGGGAGATAATGCACGAGCATCATTAAAAGAGATTGCTGCTGAAACATTTTTATCCTCTCCAGCCGTCTCTGCACGGATTGCTCGTTTAGAGAATGAAGGGATTATTACAGGCTATTCAGCTCAAATAAATTTACATAAGTTAGGTTATCATATTACTGCGTTCATCAATTTGGAATTGAGCCCTAAGCAAAAACCAACATTTTATCCATTTGTAAAAGCGTGTCCTAATATTCTTGAATGCAATTGTGTAACCGGAGAGTACTCCATGCTTTTAAAAGTAGCTTTTCCATCTACAGTTGAGCTGGATGGGTTTATCGGTGAATTACAGCAGTTTGGAAAAACTTATACACAGATTGTTTTTTCAACTAGCATAGAACCAAGAGGGATTCAGTTAAAAGAATAGAAGGACATAAAAAAGATCTCGCTTTCTATGGGAAAGTGAGATCTTTTTTTATTTTATGGCTAAGTTTTATCGAATCTGTCCTTCACCAAAGATAATGTATTTGGATGAAGTCAGTTCATTTAGACCCATTGGTCCACGGGCATGTAATTTTTGAGTGCTTATTCCAATTTCTGCACCAAATCCAAATTCGAAACCATCCGTAAAACGAGTAGAAGCATTAATGTAAACAGCAGCAGAGTCAACTTCGCGATGAAATTGGAGACCTGAAGCATAATCATCTGTCACGATGGCTTCAGAATGGCCAGTACTGTAACGGTCAATGTGTTCAATCGCTTCATCTAGAGAAGAAACGACCTTAACAGCTAAGATAAAGTCTAAGAATTCTGTTTCCCAGTCTTCTTGAGTAGCTGGTATGGCTTTTTTTAAATAGGATAAGGCTTTTTCATCTGCTCTTAATTCAACATTCCACGGAGCTAAAGCTTTTTCAATTACAGGCAAAAAGCTTTCCGCTACGTCTTCATGAATCAATAAGGTTTCAGCAGCATTGCATACAGAAGGTCTAGAACATTTGGCGTTTACAATAATATCAGTTGCCATTGCTAATTGAGCATCTTTATCAATATAGATATGGCAATTTCCTGTTCCAGTCTCAATTACAGGGACGGTAGCTGTTTCTAAAACGGCTTGAATTAATTTTGCTCCACCACGTGGAATCAAAACATCCAAATAACGATTTAATCGCATCATTTCGTTAGAACTTTCGCGTGTGATATCTTCAACCAATTGAATCGTTGTAGCAGGAAAAACTGTTGTTTCAAGTGCATCTTGCAAGATGCGAACGAGCGCTTTATTTGAATGGATGGCTTCCTTACCGCCCCGTAAAATGACCGCGTTACCGGCCTTGAAACACAATGATCCTGCGTCGGTCGTTACATTTGGACGAGATTCATAAATGATCCCAATGACTCCTAATGGAACACGTTGTTTTCCAATCGTCAATCCAGCTTCGTTTTTCCACATTCCATCAACTTTTCCAATTGGATCGGGTAAGTCGGCTATTTTAAGGATTCCATCAGCCATAGCTTCGATGCGTTCCTTAGTTAAGATTAAACGATCCATCATATTTTCTGATATTCCGTTTTCTTTAGCAGCTGTTAAATCTACCTTATTTGCTGTAAGAATAGTGTCTGTGTGAGCAATCAAAGCTAGGCTCATTAATTTTAATGCTTCATTTTTTTCAGGTGAAGTAGCTCTTGCAAGCGAGCGTGCCGCTTTCTTTGCTTTTTCACCTAATTGAATCAATGTTTCCATAAAAACACTCCTTCTAATTTAGTCAGCTGAGAATAAGGTTCCTATTTGTTTGCCATCAATAATATCAAAAATAATCGTGGGGTCTTCACCATTAGCCAATACCATTTGACTGGTATTTTTTAAAATATGATTAGCAGCAATCAACTTGGTAGACATTCCGCCAGTTCCATAGCTAGATCCTTTTCCACCCGCAAGAGCGTATAAGTCATCCGTAATGGTGTGAATTTCGTGAAAGAGAACAGCGTCAGGCTCATCGTTTGGGTTTTTATCATAAAACCCGTCAATATCTGATAACATAATCAGCAAATCAGCGTCCGTAATTTCTGCAACAATAGCGGATAGACGATCGTTATCACCGAATTTAGTTAAGTGATCCAATTCATCAACTGCAACAGTATCATTTTCATTTACGATTGGAATAATACCTTTTACAAGCAATTGTTCAAAAGTGTTAATTGCGTTTAGACGGCTAGTTGGAAATTCTACAATATCACGTGTCATTAAAACTTGGCCGATGATTTGTCCATAGCCGTAAAAGAATTTACTGTATAAATTCATCAATTCGGTTTGGCCTACAGAAGCTACAGCTTGTTGTTCGGGAATTGTTCTTGGTCGCTCACTAAGATGCAGACGAGAGATACCTACTCCCACAGCTCCAGAAGATACTAGAATTACTTCTTTACCTTGGTTTTTTAAATCAGATAAGACAAAAGCTAATTTTTCTAAACGTTGTAAATTAATAGTACCATTAGGATACATGATTGTGCTGGTTCCAACTTTTACAACGATCCGTTTACAAGAAGATAATAATTGTCGAGAAGTAGTCGTCATTTTTTTCATCCATTCTATACTTGATAAACCTGAAATAGTTGTTTTGATTTAACCAATAACGTCATTAAATCATCATCTACTCTATTCCTTTTATTTTACCAGTTTCTAAGACAAAAAACTAATTTTTCTCATTTTTGTACTTTCTGAGGTAGAAGAGTTTTTTTCATTTAAGGGACATTAATGTGTAAAAGAATTTGATGAAACTTGTACTTGAGAACAGCACTCTATCACCGTACCGTAAATGCTCTATACGTACTGTATGTGCCAACTAAAACGAAGCATACGGTACTTAAAAGCCCTATACGTACCATAAGCGTCAATTAAAACGAATCATATGGTACTTAAAAGCCCTATACATACTGTATGTGCCAATTAAAACGGATCATACGGTACTTAAAAGCCCTAAACGTACCGTAAGCGTCAATTAAAACGAATCATATGGTACTTAAAAGCCCTATACATACTGTATGTGCCAATTAAAACGAATCATATGGTACTTAAAAGCCCTATACATACTGTATGTGCCAATTAAAACGGATCATACGGTACTTAAAAGCCCTAAACGTACCGTAAGTGCCAATTAAAACGAAACATACGGTACTTAAAAGCCCTATACGTACCATAAGCGCCAATTAAAACGGATCATACGGTACTTAAAAGCCCTAAACGTACCGTAAGTGCCAATTAAAATGAAGCATACGGTACTTAAGAGCATTATACGTACCAAAAGCTAAAAAAATCGCCAAGCAGAAAGGCTGTTTCCAGTCTTTCACTTGACGATTTTTATTTTTAGAGTTTTTTATAAGAGTTTAGGGAATCAAAAATCATTTATTTAACAACCGCTTTAAAACGTTTTATTCATTTTACGCATAATGAATTTTTGTAGTTCAACTACTATAAGAATAGTAAGTGATAGTCCAATAGCGATCAACCAATGCATCATACTGATAGCAACTAAGTTAAAAATACCAGCTAAGAATGGTACAGTAGCCACTAGAGTAATCAATGCAATTGAGAGCATTGCTAACCAGAACAAGTTCATGTTGGATGTGATCCCAACTTTGAAAATAGATTCTTTGCTACGTGCATTGAAAATATGCAGTACAGAAGACCAACCAAGAATTAAAAATGCCATTGTTTGACCAACTTCATGACTTGCGGTAATCGAAGAATCAATATCAATAAATGAGCCAACATAGAAACCAATAAGAGTCGTAATGGTGAACGTTAGAGCTGCAATCGCAATATTTCGATAGCCGCCTTTAGCGAAGATGCTTTCACCTTTAGCTGTTGGTTCATTAGTCATAATAGTTGGATCAGCTTTTTCTCTGCTTAATGCAAAACCAGGAATTCCATCCGCTACTACATTAACAAATAGTAGTTGGATAGCAATGACTGGTAAGCCCCAGCCCATAATAACAGCAATTAACATAATGAGAATTTCTGAAATGTTACATGATAATAGGAAATAAACGGTTTTTTTGATGTTTTCATAAACACGTCTACCTTCTTCAACAGCATGAACAATGGTATCAAATTTGTCATCGGTCAAGATCATGTCCGAAGCACTTTTAGCAACCTCAGTACCGGTAATTCCCATAGCAGTACCAACATCAGCTGCTTTTAAGGCGGGTGCATCATTGACACCGTCTCCGGTCATGGCTACAACTTCTCCATGTGATTGCCAAGCTTTAACGATTCGAATCTTGTCTTCAGGAGACACACGTGCATAAACGGAATAATCACGAATGGTTTCTTTTAATTTTTCATCTGAAAGTTTACCTAATTCAGCACCTGTGATGGCTTTATCGCCTTCTTCAAAAATACCGATTTGATTAGCAATAGCAGAAGCTGTAGCAGCATGGTCACCAGTAATCATAATGGTTTTAATACCAGCGGACTTGGCTTCTTTAACGGCTTGGATACTTTCTTCTCTTGGAGGATCAATCATTCCAACGATCCCAGCAAATGTAATCCCATCTTCAAGTTCTTCGGGACTTAAATCTTCTGGAAGTGTGTCGTATGTTTTATATCCAACAGCAATAACACGTAAAGCATCATTAGCAAATGAGTCATGGATATCTCGTGCATTTTGACCTACTTCATCTGTAATAGACGAAAATTCAACGGGTAAACGATCAAAAGCTCCCTTAGTAATGGAAATGTAATGCCCATCTATCTCATGAACAGTCGTCATCAACTTACGACTAGAATCAAAAGGGATTTCGTGTACACGTGGATAAGACGCATCTAAATCATCTTTTTGCAGTCCTTTTTTCTGTAGCAAGCGGATAATCGCTGTTTCAGTAGGATCTCCACTAATAACTTCCTCGCCATCACGATCTTCAATAGCCGCATTTGAGGCTAGGCTCATCATCTTAAGAACCCATTTTTCATCATCGCCAAACTCATTTTTTACATTTATTGGTTTATGAGGAAAAGCCCAAAGCTTTTGAATGGTCATTTGATTTTGAGTTAATGTTCCTGTTTTATCTGAAGCAATAACAGAAGCACTACCTAAAGTTTCAACGGAAGGGATGGTCCGGATGATCGCATTACGATCTACCATGTTTTTCACACCATTAGCTAATGAAATAGTGACGATAACAGGTAAGGTTTCAGGAACGGCTGCAACAGCAAGTGATACAGCTGTCATTAGGCTAAGGATAAAAGCTTCTCCTTGAAGGAAGCTTAAAGTGAAAATAATGATCCCAGCAATTAAAGCTATAACACTTACTTGTTTTCCTAAACCATCCATTCTAGATTGTAAAGGTGTTTTTCCTTGTTTGGTACTGTTCAATAAGTTTGCAACAGAACCCATTTCTGTTTCCATACCAGTTGTTACAACGATAGCTTTTGCTCGTCCATTGGTAACTAAGGTTCCAGAAAAAACCGTATTAAATACGTCACCAACAGGGCTGTCTTCTTCAATTTCGGCGTTTTCGTCTTTTTCAACGGGCACACTTTCGCCAGTTAAAGCAGACTCTTCGACTTGTAAATCACCACTAGAAATTAAGCGAGCATCTGCAGGTATTTGATCACCTGCTTCTAATAGTATAATGTCTCCTGGTACTAACTCGATAGCGTCAACAACGTCTTCTTGACCATCTCGTATAACGCGCGCTTGTGGAGCAGATAAACTCTGCAGCGAAGCCAAAGCTTTTTCCGCTTTTCCTTCCTGTCTTAGAGCAATAACAACGTTGATGACAATAATAGAGAAGATGACAATAGGTTCTGAGAAATCGTCGGGGTGTTCAGTGATGGCAATATACGTGGAGATAATTCCGGCAAGGATCAAGATAATAACGGTGACATCTTTTAGTTGATCAAGAATCTTTGAAAATAAAGAAACACTTTCCTCTTCATCAAATTGGTTGGCACCAAATTGTTTTTTGTGTTCTTCTACTTCCTTCGGGGATAACCCTGTTTCTGCGTTACTGTTGAACTGTGATATAATGGAATCTAATTTTTTTGTTCTAAAATCCATAACATTCCTCCTAATAAGTATTTTTAACAAAATGGATGTAACAAGTAAGTTAGACAAGCAACCACTTGTTTGTTTATATAAGTATACCAATTTTTTTTTGTTTTTGTCAAGTTAGGAGCTTGAAAAAAAGTAAGTAATATTAAAAAATTAGTAGGGCAATATTAATTTAGGCAAAAAAAAACCCACCCATATAAAAAGGGTGGTAGAGGAGTCATTGCCATTTACTTTGGAGGAGAAAAGGCAATATAAAAAAGTTGGTTGTTATTGGTATAAGTAAACTATAACGATAAGTTATGAAGAAAATGTGATGAAAGTTTTATATATCTCTTAAGGTAATGGTAAAAATAAAAAAGCTACCTCAATTAAGAGATAGCTAGGGGATAAGACTCTTTTCAATAGGGGGAGAAAAGAGAGTGAAAATAAATTCAGTTTATTTTAACAACACCTATAATTTATCATAACCAACTAAATATCCTATGATAAACAAGTAAAAAATTTAATGGAATTAAATTAAAAATTAATTATTTAATCCTTAATCCGCTAAAGCATTCACGATTGCTTTATTAAAAGCGGGAAGATCTTCTGGTGTACGGCTGGAGATAATGCCGCTTTCGTCTTCTACAACTTCGCTGTCCTCAAATAATGCACCTGCATTTTTTAAGTCGACGCCCACTTGTTTAACAGCCGTCATTTTTTTGCCTTTAACAACTTCAGCGTTAATAAGAAGTTGTGGACCGTGGCAAATTGAAAAAATAGGTTTTTTAGCATCAGCGAATGCCTTGGTAAACGCTAAAAATCGATCATCTGATCTTAATTGATCTGGTGAAAAACCACCGGGAATCAATAGTGCATCGAACTCTTCCGGTGAAACATCATCAATACCTTTATCAATGGTAATGGTGGTTTCTCCTTTTTTACCGGTAACAGTATTTCCTTCTTTTTTCTCGATAGTGATCACTTGATGACCGGCATTTGTTAAAGCCTCTTTTGGAGAAGTGAATTCGACATCTTCAAATAAATTGGTCACAACTGTTGCAATTTTCTTTCCCATGTATAATCCCTCTTTCCTTAAAATTTAACTACAATAAGTGTAACGCAGATGAAAAGTGTCTTCAAGTAATAGGCTTTTCTACGTAAAGTAATCGCTAACATAGTCTTATCTTTTTTATCAAGTACATGTTATCATTAAATAATAAAAGGTAGAATGGAGTTGGAAAGAGATGAATATTGCATTTATTGCTCATGATAAGAAAAAAGACGAAATGGTAAAATTAACTACAGCTTATCGAGAAATTATCAAGGATCACCAAATATTTGCGACAGGAACTACTGGACAGCGGATTATTGAAGCAACTGGTTTAGATGTTCATCGCTTTAAATCAGGCCCACTTGGTGGAGACCAACAAATCGGGGCATATGTATCGGACAATAAAATTGATTTAGTTATATTTTTGAGAGATCCGTTAACGGCACAACCGCATGAACCAGATATTTCAGCATTGCTTAGGTTATGTGATGTCTATGAGATACCTTTAGCAACAAACCTCGGAACAAGTGAAATTTTATTACGAGGCTTAGGAAATGGCTTTATGGAATGGCGCAAAGTACAACGGGAAGCCCAATTAAAAGAGCTAGAAGAATATGAATAAAAAGATGGAGCTGGGACAATTTCCTAGCTCCATCTTTTTATTTACAAGCCACATTTTAATTGAGCATTGCAGTTAGTACAAGTATTGCAACCGCCTAAATCTTCTACTGTTCCTTGTCGACAGATGGGACAAGTATCTCCAACTTCATTTCCATACTTGTTTTGTTCGCTAATAGGAGCGACTTGAACCGTTTTTTGTGCTGAGGGTGACAATTCTTCTTTGGTTTCTTCATCCCATATTGTTTCTTCAGCTTTTAAGGTCAAGACTTGTGTATCACGGCTACCATCTACATAAACTGTGCCGCCTTTTGCTCCGCCTTTATAAAGACGCTCATAAATGGACTGAACTTGTTCCACTGTATACCCTCTAGGAGCATTGACTGTTTTAGAAATAGAACTGTCAATCCATCGTTGAATCGTACATTGAACATCAACATGAGCTTCCGGTTTTAGGCTCATTGCAGAAACAAATTGTTTAGGCAACCGTTCAGGATCCGTTTCTGGATGATAATCTAGGTATTCTTGAACGATATCAGCCTTTACTTCGATAAATTTACCCAAGCGTCCGCTTCTAAAATAACTGAAAGAATAGTAGGGTTCAAGACCAGTGGAAACACCAACCATGGTACCTGTCGAACCTGTTGGAGCGACCGTTAATAAATGTGAATTGCGTATCCCATGTCTCATAATCCCTTCATGGATATGTCTTGGCATTTTCTTCATATAACCAGATTGAAGGAACTTTTCCCTTAGACTAGTGGTCTCTGCTTCAGTTTTTCCAATTAGAAATGGAAAGCTGCCTCGTTCTTTTGCTAACTCGATAGAAGCCTCATAGGCAGAAACCGCAATAACTTCAAATAGCTTATCTACTAACTGATTTCCTTCTTGAGAACCGTATTCTGCGCCACAGTAAATCAATAAGTCAGCGAGCCCCATAATGCCTAAACCAACACGGCGTTCGCCTAAAGCTTGTTTTTCGTTTTCTGCTAAGAAGTAAGGAGTGGCATCAATCACGTTATCTTGCATACGTACACCGACTTGAACGGTTTGCTTTAATTTATCAAAGTCAATTGTTCCAGATTTCTTATTTGCCATTTCAGCTAGATTGACAGCTGCTAAATTACAAACAGAATAAGGAGCAAGAGGCTGTTCGCCACACGGATTTGTAGCAACGATTTTTTGACCATAAGCAGAAGCATTCGTCATCTGATTTGCATTATCGATAAAGAAAATGCCAGGTTCAGCAGCGTAAGTCGCACAAATAGTAATGAGTTTCCATAATTCACGAGCAGGGATGGTTCGATACGTATGAACACGATGCCCTGAAGCTTCCCATTCACGGACATCGCCAACTTCTGACCAACGAGCATTGTATTCTTCCATTTCCTTTGAGCTGTATGTTTCGACGGCAGGGAAGCGAAGAGGGTAGTCTGCGTCTTTTTCAACAGCCTCCATAAAATCAGTTGTTAGACAAACTGAAATATTTGCTCCAGATAAAAAGTCTGGATCGTGTACACTGTATGTGCCGCCTTCGTTTAATTTAGCCGCCGCTTCTTTTATTAAAGTTGCATCAAATCCACCATAACCAGGTACATTTTTATAATTTAAAATGCTTTGATACATAGCGATTTCACGTTCAGTAAAAGGTGTGAACTGTAACTTATCGGTAGCTAATTTCTTTATTTGATCGTCTGTTGTATTTTCAATCAAATAACGTAGAATACGAGGGTTTTGCATTTTTGAAATAATGAATTCAAGAATATCTGGATGCCAATCAGCTAACATAATCATTTGAGCTCCGCGACGACTGCCTCCTTGTTCCACCAAATGAGTCAACTTAGCGATGTCATCTAACCAAGAAACAGCTCCTGAGGATTTGCCATTCACCCCACGTGCTAGCGTATGACGTGGGCGAAGTGTAGAACCGTTTGTTCCAACGCCGCCGCCACGGCTCATGATTTCCATTACTTGTTTTCGATGATCTGAAATACCTTCGCGTGAGTCAGGGACAAAGGGCATCACATAACAATTGAAGTAAGTGACGTCAGTTTCTGAGCCCGCGCCATATAAAACGCGACCTGCCGGAACAAAATTCAAATTCTTTAGTTCTTCATAAAAAGCAGTGTAAGCATCCTTTCTTTTTTCGGGAGTTGATTCGATAGCCGCTAAACCTGTTGCGTTTCGTTTTGCAATTTGTTCGTAAAAGATTTCAAGTGGTTTTTCAATCACATCTAAGCTGCAAGTGATCAGCCCTGTTTTTTGTTCATGCTCCTCTTCAATGGATCCTCGGAATTCCTCATCAATTAAAATTGAAGCAGTGTGGTTAGAATAGTTGATGCTTGTAACAAATCCAGTGCCTCTTGTAGGGTATTGAGGGTCAGCTTTAATCGTTAAAACAACTAAGTCTCCGATAGAAAGAGTAGACTTAGAAATGTCTTTAAATGAATAACGATCTAACATAACTAAACGGGAAACACCTTTATAGGTTAAACTCATATCATCCGTTATTGGATGGACTTGTGGGAAAGCTTGTATAGCCTCATTTAATTTGTCGATATTTAGGTGCACATTTGTAGAGGTATTTGCAATCATGGGTATCACTCCTTAATAATGTATGTAAATCAATAGATAGAAATGAAAATACTATATGTCGTTATACGATTCTTATATTACACTATATGTAGTGTTTTTGCATTAAAAAAGAGAATGAAAAATCATGAAAAGTAAAAATATTGAAGCGAAAACAACTCGCTTCAATCTTTTACAAAACTTTTTCAAAAAATAAATTAAAAAAATAGTTGACGTTACTGTTCGCCATTTAAAAAATCAAGTGCATAGTTGACATGTAATTCTGTAGCGATAGCTAATCCGCGTTCATCAATATCAAAATTTTCGTGGTGATGTCCATACCACGTCTCCGGATTAGAAGGGTCTTTTGTTCCAACACGAGCATAAACGCCTTCTGCAACAGCCAAAAAGTCAGCGAAATCATCTGCTCCTAAGCTTTTTGGATTATCTTGAATGATATTTTTTGCGCCTACAATGTCAGCTCCAACACGAGCTGCACGACTTGCCGCAGTTTGGTGATTGATAAGTGGAGCAGCCGCATCGTAATTTTCAAATTCAACTGTAGTACGATGGGCTGTTGCCACATCTCGTGCCACACGTTCAACAGCCTCTAAGACAAATTGACGTGTTGTGTGGCTGAAAGTACGAACTGTTCCTTCAAGAGAAGCTTCATTGGCAATAATATTGTAACGAGTTCCGGCATTTAATACGCCTACAGCAACTACGACATTATCTAAGGGACTAACTTCGCGAGCAACAATGCTTTGTAATTCGACAGTAATAGCAGCAGCAGTCAGTAAAGCATCTCTTCCTAAATCTGGTCTAGCAGCATGCCCACTTTCGCCAGTCACTTTAATTTTAAAAATATCACAAGATGCATTCGTTGGACCAGCAGTAGAAACGATTTTTCCAGTTTCAATAGAAGAGTCGACATGGATACCAAAAACTTGATCGACATTGTGAACAAACCCGCCAGATACAAATTGTCTTGCACCAGCGCCGATTTCTTCAGCTTGTTGGAAAGCTAATTTGATAGTGCCTGCAAAATCTGCTTCGTGATTTTTTAAAATTTTTGCGGCCCCTAATAAAGCTGAGGTATGGCCATCATGACCGCAAGCATGATGTAAGCCTTCATTAAGTGACTTGTAGGGTTTATCTTTTGCGTCTTCTAATTCAAGAGCATCAATATCAGCTCTTAAAAGAATGGTTTTTCCAGGTCCTTTCTGGCCATTTATTATTCCGATAGCTCCTGTTTCACCAACAGATTCGTAAGGGATTTCTAATTTATCTAATTGATTTTTGATGAATTTAATCGTTTCATATTCTTTTAAGCTTGGTTCAGGATGTTGGTGAAGATAACGACGCAATGCAATAACCTCTTGAGCTCCTTGTTGAACTTCTTCGTGTATTGTAGATTGAGTAAGTAGTGTTGACATTAATGATCATCCTCTCTAATTTAGTTGACACTTTCTATTTGTATCTAATTACCAAACTGGAATAGAAGAACCTTTTGATGTTTCTGCGATGACTTCTTTTGTATCTTCTGCTTGATAAGCTTCTATAATTTTTTGGAACACTTCATTATCTTTATCTTCTTCTCTTGAAACAATCGTATTGTAATAAGGATCAGATGATTCAGTAACCGGTTCTAAGAAAACTGCATCTTCAGTTGGAATGAAGCCAGCATCAACGGCCATTCCGCTATTAATAACGGAAGCAGTCACATCTTCTAAAGCACGAGCAGTTTGAGAAGAGTCCAATGTTTCAAATGTTAAATTCAAAGGGTTGGAAGTAATATCTTCGACTACAGGGATTTGTTTTTTTGCAGGATCAACTTCAATTAAACCGGCTGTTTGAAGTAATAGTAAAGCTCTTCCTTCGTTAGATACATCATTTGGAATAGCAATCACATCATTTTCTTTTATTTCAGATACGTCTTTAATCGTTGATGAATAAATACCAAGAGGAGCGATAACCGTATCAGCTATAGCGACTAAATTTTCTCCATGGTCTTCATTAAATGAATCCATAAAAATTTTAGTTTGAAACGAGTTTAAATCTAATTCTCCTTCAGCAAGAGCGACATTTGGTGTAGCGTAATCCGTAAATTTAACTAATTCAATCTCAACGCCGTCCGAGGCTAATTTTTCTTTCACAAAATCCCAAACTTCATTCACTTCACCAACTACTCCAATTTTAATGGGTTCAGATGCTTTAGCATCTGAAGTCGCATCCGTTCCACAAGCTGTTGTTACCAGAAGTCCTAATGCTAATGTTAATCCTAAAAATCCTTTTTTTAATCTTTTCATGTTATTTTCCTCCAATGTCATCTAGTGACTCGTTTTTTTAACTAACGTATTTCCTATAAATTGACTAATAAAAACAATCAGTAAAATAATAATGGTTGCGACTAATGTCACATCGTTCTGGAAACGATTGTACCCTCGAGAGATGGCTAAATTTCCTAACCCGCCGCCTCCAATGGCTCCAGCCATGGCTGTTAAACCAATCAAGTTAATAATGGTTACTGAAGAGACACGAATAATGGCTGTCAGTCCTTCTTTTAAATACACACGAAAAATGATTTCTAAAGGGCTGGAACCCATAGATTCTGCAGCCTCTATAACGCCAGGATCAACTTCTAGAAGAGCATTTTGAATTTGTCTTGCAAAGAAAGGCACAGTTCCAATGACCAAAGGGACAATAGCCGCGGTTGTTCCAATTGATGTATCAACAAGAAAACGGGTAAAGGGAACAACTAGAGCCATCATAATAATGAATGGCAAAGAACGAAAGAGATTAACGATTTGATCGAGTAAACGGTAAAGGCGCGGTCTTTCTAAAATGCCACCGCGGTCTGTGACAACAAGAATAACGCCTAAAATTAAACCAAGGATACCTGCAATAAATCCTGTAACAGTTACCATGTACAATGTTTGTAAAGTACTTTCAATAATTTCCTCTTTTAACGGAATAACATTTTCAAAATAGGTTGTAAGAAATTCAGTCATAGTCGTTCACTCCTTAAACAATATAGTGTTCTTTTTTTAATGGAATAACTCGTTGATGATGGTGGATCAAGGTTACTTTTACATTTTTTGACTGTAGATAAGCTAAGGCTTTGTCTCTGCGCCCTGGTTCGCCACTTAAAACAACAATCAGATTACCAACAGGCGTTTCTTGTAAAATCTCAACATTCCCAAATAGAATATTGGTGGTAATTCCAAAACGAGTAGTCAATGTAGCAATTAGTGGATCACTTGTACTTGCACCAACGTAAGAAATGTTAGCCAAGACATCATTAGTCTGCAAATCGAGTAGAGTAGGGTGTTTTAAAATGCTTTCCAATGCTTGATCAACATGAGTTGAAGTGTTGATAAAGTCTTTTGTAATCCTTTCTTTAGGTTCGGTGAAAATAGAAACCAAATCGCCTTCTTCAACAACATGACCGTTTTCCATAACAGCTACTTTGTTGCAAATTTCTTTTACGACTTGCATCTCATGTGTGATGATGACGATTGTCAGTGCTAATTTTTTGTTCAACTCCTTCAATAATTCTAGAATCGAAAGGGTTGTTTTTGGATCTAAGGCACTTGTGGCTTCATCACATAATAAAACTTCAGGATCATTGGCTAAAGAACGAGCAATAGCTACACGTTGTTTTTGTCCACCAGATAATTGAGAAGGGTACGCGGAACTTTTATCCGTTAATCCTACCAGCTGCAATAATGCGGCAACTTTTTCTTTAATTTGCGGTTTAGTTAAACCTGATTTTCTTAAAGGATAAGCAACATTTTCAGCAATCGTGCGAGAGCCCATTAGGTTGAAATGTTGAAAGATCATTCCAATTTTTTTTCGCGCAGCTCGTAATTCCTTGGGTTTTAAACTTAATAAATCTTGACCTGAAACAATTACTGATCCTTCTGATGGTCGTTGAAGAAGGTTGATGGTACGAACTAAAGTGCTTTTCCCAGCACCACTATAGCCGACAATACCAAAAACATCTCCTTTTTCAATCGTTAACTGAACATTTTCTACTGCTTTTATAGTTGTTTCTTTACCTTTAAACGTAACGCTGACATTGTTTAGTGTAATCATCTATATTCCTCCTTAAAATAGAAAAAAGCATTCGCCCATTAACCTACTGCTGTAGATTAAAGGACGAACGCTTTACCGCCGTGTTACCACCTTTATTTGAGTTGTTCTCACAAACAACCCCTTATCAAGTACGAGAAGAAAACTTCTGATACTTTAGCACTGTAATGGGTGCACCCATGATAGCCTAATGTTTAAAACACTTGGTATCCCACTCAGAGGCCATTTTCTTTTTACTTCTGCAAACCTGTTCTCAGCATTCAGGCTCTCTGTTTTTGCATTCTGTAAAAATACTTTTCTCTTCATTGCGTTTAGTTATGTAATTTTAAAAATAAAAAAAGTCCTCACAAAGAAACGAAATCGTTTCTTTGTAAGGACGAAAGTCAGTTATCTGCTTCGTGTTACCACCTTAGTTTATAAGTACATTGCTATACTTACCTTATCCAGTACGTCAAGCATAGGTTGCTTTTTTTATACTGTGACACTGTAACGGGTGTTCCCGTAGAAAGCTGACACATTTAAAAAGTGTTTCGCTAACTCCACTCAAAGACCATCTTCGGTTCAATCTGACTAACCCATTTTCAGCAACTTACTGGGTTCTCTAAAGTAGACAGGTATAAAACGTACTCTTCTTTTCATAGTGTTTTATCATTTAATTATCATATTTATTAACTTGTTCTTAATATACAGAAGATAAAAATGATTGTCAATAACTAAATTTAATTTTAAAGAATAGAGTTTAATTAACTGTATTCGCTACTATCCGAAATGGATAGAATGTGCTATAGTGAATTTGCCTAAAATACCGGCTAAATAGTTTAGGTAATATACCAGAGTAGGAGACAAAGCGTTAAGTGTCGTAGGGATGGGATGTTGCCCACGGACGAAAAATTGTTTAGGCAATTTGCGGTTTTGTTTTTGCATTCGCTGCATAAAATTTTATGTGTGGAGCTCTTCAAAGGAGATCTTCAAAATGAGTGAGAACAAGTACGATGCAAGAAGTATTTCTAAAATTGGGTTATTGATGGCATTAGAAATCGTATTGACCCAATTTATTTCAATTGAAACACCGATAGTCCGCATTGGTTTTGGTTTTTTACCAATAGCTATTATTGGGATGCTGTACGGCCCTTGGATAGCTGGAATGGCTTCGGCTATCACAGACATAGTAGGGACGATATTATTTGGGGGAGGAGTCTTTTTCCCAGGATTTATCTTATCTGCATTTATCGGAGGAATGATTTATGGTCTAATTCTTTACAAGAAACCAAAATCATTAAAGAGGATCATTATCGCGATTCTGTTGGTTACCGTGTTTGTAAATTTAGGAATGAACACAATCTGGTTAACCATCATGCTAGATAAAGCTATTCTAGTAATTTTCCCGACACGACTAGTGCAAAATCTTGTTCTAGCACCGGTTAATATCCTGTTGCTATACTTTGTTGTTCAAAATAAGACTTTGCGAAAAGCAATCGGAATTGATTAAGGTTTAATATAGAAACAAGCTACAACATCCAATCAAAAGACAGTTCAAATTTGAGCTGTCTTTTTTTCCTATATAGAATATAATAAGATTGGAAGATGAGATTTTGATGAGGGTGAGGAATGCGGAATGGGAGTAAAAACATTTGGTATGAAGATTGAGAATCAGATTTATCGCACGCGTATAGGTGTACACTTTGTGATTTTTGACCAAGAGAGAAAACAAATTTTAATTGTTTCACCACCGAATGGTTCTTTTTTACTGCCAGGTGGAGAAATTGAAGCAAATGAAACACAGGAAGAAACTGCAAAACGGGAATCTATGGAGGAGCTAGGTTTTGAAATAGAGCTCGGGGAGTTTATCGGTGAAGCTGAGGATTACTATTATTCTAAACATCGTAAGCAGCATTACCATAATCCTGCATATTTTTATACAGTTAAGTCTTGGAAATCCATCTGTGTTCCGCTAGAGGATTTTAATCGGTTAGAATGGATGACTATCCCTGAAGCGTTAACTAAGTTAAAAAGAGGTAGCCATAAATGGGCCGTGCAACAATATGAAAAAATGTATGTAGAGATGAGTCAAACAATAGAATGATAAACACACAAAAGGGAGGTGCGACAAAAGTCCCACCTCCCACTTAAGAATAGAGTATTAGTTGCCTGCTTCGTAATCAACAGCAGTGACAGTTACGTCGATATTGCCACTTGTAGCTTTTGAGTAAGGACAAAAAGCATGAGCTTTCTCTGCTAATTTTTGTGTAGTTGCTTCATCTTGTCCTTCAATTCCAACATCTAATTTTACTGCGAGCTTAAACCCATTATCAGTTGGGTCTGAATGCAATTCAACAGTTGCGGTAACTTGGCTTTTACCAGTTACTTTTTCTTCTTTCATCATATGTTCTAAAGCTGAATTGAAACAAGCGCTATAGCCTAGTGCGAATAATTGTTCTGGGTTGCTTCCTTGTCCAGGACCACCCATATCTTTTGGAGTTGAAACACGTACAGAAAATGACTTATCTGGTAAATGGCTTTCTCCATTTCGTCCACCAGTATTAATCGCTGTAGTTTGATACATTAATTTTGAATCTGCCATATTTGTAATTCTCCTCTCTAAATTATCGT
This sequence comes from Carnobacterium viridans, assembly GCF_900102725.1. Taxonomy (NCBI): domain Bacteria; kingdom Bacillati; phylum Bacillota; class Bacilli; order Lactobacillales; family Carnobacteriaceae; genus Carnobacterium; species Carnobacterium viridans. The sequence continues at coordinate 1,815,341 of NZ_FNJW01000008.1, forward strand.
ACACACTAAGTATACTAATAGTAAGGCTAAAACTCTAATAATCTGTTTGCAGCAGTTTAAAAGTAAAAAACTAGTTGAAAATTAAAAAGTGTATCGCTAAAATTGAAAGAAGAACACATGGAAAGGAGAGAACTTTATGCCATTTGTACATGTTGAATTAGTTGAAGGTCGGACTGCAGAACAAAAAGCAGGTCTAGTTAAAGACATTACGCAAGCAGTAGTAAAGAATACCGGAGCAACAGAAGATCGAGTTCATGTTATTATAGAAGACATGAAAAAAACGAATTACGCTGTTGGTGGGAAATTACTGGGTTAAATAAAAAATAAGCTATGAGTTTCTATACTCATAGCTTATTTTTATTTAGTATAGTTCTCAGCAGGAAGTGTTTCAAAAGCAATGGCTTCAATAGCCGTAGCAACTCCATCGTGTTCGTTTGTATCAGTAACGTAATTACTGATTTCTTTTACGCTGGCGATTGCATTTCCCATAGCTACACCCATACCAGCATATTCAATCATGTCTTTGTCGTTTTCATTATCGCCAATGGCCATGATGTTTTCTCTTGGTATGCCTAAAATTTCTCCCAGATCTTTTAGTGCTTGTCCTTTACTAGCAGACTTATTTAAAACTTCTAGATAAAAAGGTTCGCTTTTTAAAATAGTGTACTCATCATAAAAATCTTCTGGGAACTTGGCAATAGCTGCATCTAAAATGTCAGGTTCGTCGATCATCATCATTTTACTGATTTCAAGACTTGGATTCATTTCTTCAACTGTGCGGTAACGAATAGGCATATTGACTAAAAATGACTCTCTAACGCTGTAAGGACTGATGTCTCTGTTGGTAGTATAAATATATTTTTCGTCGATTGTATGGCAGTGTACGTCGACTTGACGACTCATTTCTTCAATTCTTAAAAAATCCTTATGGCTTAAAGTATGGTGTGCGATAGCTTTACCGTTATGTGATTGTTGGACTAATGCGCCATTATACGTAATCACATAATCGCCCTCTTCTTCTAGATTTAAGGCTTCTAAGATGGGTGACACTCCTGGTAATGGACGGCCAGTACAAACAACAACTTTGATGCCTTTGGTTTTAGCAATCTCAATCGTTTCTTTTACTTTAGTCGTTATTTTTCTTTCCGGGGTTAATAATGTACCGTCTAAATCGATAGCAATTAATTCGATAGTCATTTAAGTGAATCCTCCACTGGTTTATTTGGGTCTGTAATAGTCCCATTTTTAATATAACGATTAAATTCATGATACAAGTCTTCAAATAACGTGATTTCTTCAGAACTTCTAGGTTTTAAAAATTCTTTTGGTACATAAAAACGTTCGTCGCCACGAACTTTTCCTGTGATAGATGACACGATTTCGCTGACTTTAGATAGTTCTACTAATGTACCATCTTGATAGACCAATTCAATTTGCGTACGATTCGTATCCTGATTTGGTCGATAAAAGTCATAGGGTAAATCATAGCTGTTATTAATCGCTGTATAATAATCTGTATCGTAACCAGCTTCACGAATAATAACTTTTAAATCTTCAATCAAATTCATGTCTGTTTTACTAGAAAATTTAATGGACTTGAAAGGGTGTCGATCAAGAAAACGTGTAGCTAAATCGCTTAATATAGGATCTTTTTCATCTTTCCATAACGTAAAGTAAGTAGCCAAAACACCGTCGTCCAGTTTTAAATAATCTTTAAGTGTAAACTTCTTTTCAAAAAAAGGAATGAGTAGATTTAGTTGGTCGTTAAATTGAATCTCTGGGTTAAGGTACATTTCTTTTGCGCGTTTCAGTAAATGATCTAAAATGACCTCCATACCTCGTGAAACAGGATGAAAATAAACTTGCATATACATTTGATAGCGACTCACAATGTAATCTTCAACAGCATGCATACCAGATAACTGGAAATAGATGCCGTCTTTGTAAGGACGAATCACCCTAAGGATACGAGTTAAGTCAAATGTACCATAATTCACACCTGTATGGTAGGCATCTCTTAACAAATAGTCCATACGATCAGCGTCTATTTGACTAGAAATAAGTTGGACCACTTGTGGATTAGGATACGTTTTTTGAATGACACTGGCAACTTGTGCTGGAAAATCTTCACTAATTTTAGCTAACACTTTGAAAACTTCAGTTTCTGGAGAGGTGATAATGGCTACCGTAATTTCTTCGTGATTGGTTTTAAAGATATGTTCAAATGTATGAGAATAAGGTCCGTGTCCAATGTCGTGTAAAAGTGCTGCGCATAAGGCAACCAAGCGCTCATTGTCATCCCAACCGCCATCATCTGGTGTTTGAGTAGCATAATTTCGCTGGAATTTATCACAGATTCGACGAGTAATCTCGTATACACCTAACGAATGAGTGAAACGGGTATGTTCTGCACCATGAAATGTTAAGGAAGAAGTACCCAATTGTTTTATTCGACGTAAGCGCTGAAATTCACTTGAATTAATTAAATCTAAAATAATTTGATGTTGCACATGAATATAATCATGGACTGGGTCGCGAAAAACATGTTCTATTGGTAATGAAAAATTGACATCGTATAGGTTGCTCATTCGATTAACTCCTTATCAATAGAATTGCCAAGCATTTGTTGGTTGCGCCGAATCATTTTTTCAAATCCTTCACTATAGTCGGCTAATAGTTCTGAAGAATAAACGCCTGGTGAAATGGTACAGTTCTTTTGAAGCAGAGTATTTAAGATCAACTGTTTCATTTCATCCACAGTTAAAGAAATAGACAGCAACTCTTCTAAGGTAGCCATAACAGACGGATCGACTGATGGGAAGTGCCATTTGACTGATTCACCTTTTAGACCTGCTTGGTAAAAATCACGAATCATTTCAGCTCTTTTTTCTTGGTTACCGTTTACACTGATGTAGATCATGATTGCTACGCCATTTTTTAAGCGTCTTTGCGAAATGCCTGCAAATTTTTTACCATCAATACTTAAATCAAAATCTCCAGGACAGTAAGAATCTTTGATTTCATAGGCCTCACTTATTTTTCCGAAAGGTTTGATAGCTTCATTAATTAAATGAAACATAAATTCATATCCAGTATTAATTGGCATTTTTTGTTGAGGATGTTCAGGCAATATAAGAGAAAAATTCAATACGCCTTCATCTCCTACTACAGCTAATCCACCTGAATTTCGTACGATAAATGAATGGTCATAGTTTTTTATAATCTCTAGCGCATCTTTGAAGTAAGGCAATTTTGTATCCATCATACCTAAGATAACCAAATTCGACGTTGGCCAAAAATGCAAACTATTTTTTTTATACTTTCCTACATAATGCAATAAACTATCTGTTAATGCGAAGTGAGAAATGGTTTTATTTGTAAAGGGCATTGTTGTTGATTCATAAAGTTCATAAGAATGACTGGTTAAAAAGTCTTTAGTTTCAGTAGTATTCATTGGTTTTACTTCCTTTATTTAATTAGAAATAATAATTCTTCCTTATTATAGCAAATATTGTTGTCGTGTTCTCCTTTTACCGTTTTAAAAAAGCATAATAATCTTACAATTTATGATAAGATAGATATGCAATAAGGTGAAATCAACTAGCTAAAATTATTGGCTTATAGTTAATAGACAGGAATAAAAAATATGAGGTGAAATAAATTGGATTTATCAAAAGGAAGAGTAGCTCAGGTACATTTAGAGACAATTATCTCTCAAGGCAATGAAACCGAAAAACATGTGTTTGATGAAGTCGGTAAAGTCGTTCAAATGAATTCATCGTATTACATTCGTTTTCAAGAAACTTATGAAACAGGAGTTGTTCCTGTGACAGTTAAAATCGACCCTGCTGGTATTGTGACTCTTACGCGTAAAGGTGAGACAACTACACGCATGAGATTTGATAAAGGTGAACGATTTGAAACGCTTTATCGTACGCCTCAAGGTACAGTGAATATAGAGACCATGACAAAAGATTTGCAGATCAGTTATACAGATAAACCTTTTTCTGGAAGTGTCTCTATTGAATATGATTTATTTTTAGGAAAAGAAAAATTAGGAGATTACAAATTACAATTGCTTTTTACTATTTAAATATTGTATGATAAAGAATAGACTGTTGAAAGGACGTGGCTTTCGTGAAATTAACACAATTTGACGGGCAAAACAAAAATGAATTGTCAATGATTGAAGTAGCTCATGCCATCTTAGATCAAAAAGGAGAGATCCTTGATTTCTCAGCTTTACTAAAAGAAGTACAAGAATTTTTAAACATAAACTCTAAAGAACTTGCTAATGCAACTTCTCAATTTTATACAGACTTAAATATTGACGGTAGTTTTATTTCCTTAGGAGAAAACCGTTGGGGACTACGTTCATGGTATCCAATCGATTTTATCGATGAAGAAGTAACTCAAGGAAATGAAGATGAAGCTCCACGTCGTAAAAAACGTAAAAAGGCTAGCGCATTTGTTACAGGGGAAGATGATATTGATTACAATGATGATGATCCTGAAGACGATGATTCTCCTGAAGAGGAAGAAGATGACGATGCTACTACTTACGGTGGTCGTGTAACGGTTGATGACCATGGTGTAATGATCGACGATGAAGACAAAGAAGATCTAGGCGAATACAAGGCAGATTTATCTGAATTAGGTACCGATGATGAAGAAGATGAATTGCCTGACGGTGTTGAAGGAGATCTTACAATCATTGAAGACGAAGATGAGGACGATTCTGAAGAAGAGTATTAGCAGACAATTTGCTAATGGTTTTCTGGGTGAAAAAGTCTGTCTTTAAAAATTACTTGACGGTTCTCGCAGAGCTGTGTATTATGTATACTGGGCTCCCTTAAATTCATTTTTAAGGGACAAGAACGGAAAGTAATTAAAAAAGCTCCCTATTCTACTATGAATAGGGAGCTTTGTTTTTTCATTATCCAAGTGAGAAGCAATAAAAGTTACAATTGTTTCTTTTACCCTAATTAAGATTAGAAGGAGTCGGTAAAAATGACAAAGTATATTTTTGTGACAGGCGGAGTAGTTTCTTCCATAGGTAAAGGAATTGCAGCAGCTTCTCTTGGGAGGTTGTTGAAAAATAGAGGATTAAAAGTAACGATTCAAAAATTTGATCCGTATATCAATGTTGATCCGGGAACAATGAGTCCTTACCAGCATGGCGAAGTTTTCGTAACAGATGATGGAGCTGAAACCGACTTAGATTTAGGTCACTATGAACGTTTTATCGACATCAATCTAAATCAATATTCTAATGTAACAACAGGGAAAATTTATTCAGAAGTTATACGTAAAGAGCGTAAGGGAGAGTATTTGGGAGCAACGGTACAAGTTATCCCGCACATTACTAATGAGATCAAAGAAAAAATTATGCGTGCAGGACAAACAACGGATTCTGATATCGTTATAACAGAAGTTGGCGGTACAGTAGGAGATATCGAGTCGTTACCCTTTTTAGAAGCATTGCGCCAAATGAAAAGCGATGTTGGTTCTGATAATGTGATGTACATCCATACAACCCTGATTCCTTACCTTGGCGCAGCTGGTGAAATGAAAACAAAACCTACGCAACATAGTGTGAAGGAATTACGCGGACTAGGAATCCAACCGAATCTTTTGGTTATCCGGACAGAAAAACCTGTTCCACAAAGCTTGAAAGACAAATTGGCTTCATTTTGTGATGTTGATTCTGAAGCCGTTATTGAATCGCGTGATGTAGATACTCTCTATTCTATTCCATTAAATTTACAAAAACAAAATATGGATCAAATCGTTTGTGATCATCTGAAAATAGATGCACCGCCTGCAGATATGTCAGAGTGGATTGCATTAGAACAAAAAGTATTGCACCTATCTAAGAAAACAAAAATTGCATTAGTTGGAAAATATGTTGAGTTACCAGATGCTTATTTATCAGTTATTGAATCATTAAATCATGCAGGATATGCACTAGATTCTGAAATCGAAGTCGAGTGGATCAATGCAGAGGAAGTGAGAGCTGATAATGTTGAGAGTAAATTGGAAAATGTAGATGGTATTTTAGTTCCAGGAGGTTTCGGAGATCGTGGCTTAGAAGGTAAAATTTTAGCCATTCAATATGCACGTGAAAATAAGGTTCCGTTCTTAGGAATTTGCTTAGGGATGCAATTAGCTTGTGTAGAATTTGCGCGCAACGTTGCAGGACTAGAAGGAGCGCATTCTGCAGAAACAAACCCAGAAACACCACATAATATCATTGATTTAATGTTAGATCAAAAAGATGTGGTAAATATGGGAGGAACACAGCGTCTTGGGCTGTATCCTTGTAAATTAAAACCAGGTTCTGTAACAGCAAAAGTATATGATAATGCTGAAGTGGTTCAAGAACGTCACCGTCATCGTTATGAGTTTAACAATAACTACCGGACTCAACTAGAAGAAAAAGGTTTAGTCTTTTCAGGAGTTTCACCAGACAATCGTTTAGTTGAAATAGTAGAATTACCCAACCATCCATTTTATGTGGCTTGCCAATTTCACCCAGAATTTATATCTCGTCCAAACCGCCCACAAAAGTTATTTTTAGGTTTTATAACTGCAACATTAAATAAATAATTATGAAAAGGTTATGAAAACTAGATAAGTATTATAATATTTATGGATATTTTAGCGTGTGTTTGGTATAATAACAACGTTGACTAAGAGCATCTTAGTAAATAAAAAGATTTCCTTAAGGAGGAAAAGATATATGAGTCGTTTAGTTAGTATGACAGATATGTTAAATAAAGCATTAGAGGGTAAATATGCTGTAGGTCAATTCAACATCAACAACCTTGAATGGACACAAGCTGTATTGGAAGCTGCAGAAGCAGAAAAATCACCAGTTATTTTAGGTGTTTCTGAAGGAGCAGGTAAATACATGGGTGGCGTTAAAGTTGTATCAGCAATGGTTGAAGCTTTGATGGAAACAATGAACATTACAGTCCCAGTTGCATTACACTTAGACCATGGTTCTTCTTTTGAAAATTGTAAATCTGCAATAGATGCTGGTTTTTCTTCTGTAATGATTGATAACTCTGCATTTGTAATTGATAAAAATATTGAGGAAACTAAAAAAGTTGTAGAATACGCTCATTCAAAAGGTGCATCAGTAGAAGCAGAAGTTGGAACTGTTGGTGGTACTGAAGATGGCGTTACTGGTGGAGTAAACTACGCAGACGCACAAGAATGTCTACGTATGGTAACTGAAGCTAAGATTGATGCTTTAGCTGCAGCTTTAGGATCAGTACATGGTGACTATGAAGGCGAACCTGTTCTAGGTTTTGACGAAATGAAAATCATCTCTGATTTAACTAAAACTCCTTTAGTATTACATGGCGGATCTGGAATTCCAGAATTCCAAATTAAAAAAGCTATTGAAAATGGACATTCTAAAATTAACGTAAATACTGAATTACAACAAGTTTGGACAAAAGCTGTACGTGAAAAATTAAGCTCTGACGCTAAAGTTTACGATCCACGTAAAGTTATTGCACCTGGTAAAGATGCAATCATTGCAACAGTTAAAACTACAATGCAAAGATTTGGATCTTCTAACCAAGCTTAATCGAATAAACTAAAAAACCTTGCCCTTAATAAAGGGCAAGGTTTTTTTAGTTTGGTAAAGGATATAGTAATTGTAAGTTGTTACAAGGTATAGTAAGATTAGAACAGCTTATTTCACATGAAAAAAGAGCTGGAATCATCAAATCTCTTTCTGAAATAAAATTATCTGAATACAATAAAAAGCAACCACTCAAACTAAATAGATAAAAATGCAAGATGATTTTTAACGTTTTTGATTTACAAGTAAATTTTAGAAGATAATGGAGGTATAACATGAAGAAATTAGTCATTAATGGTGGCAAGAAATTATCCGGTGAAGTAACCATCAATGGGGCAAAAAATAGTACGGTTGCTTTGATACCAGCAGCAATACTGGCAGATTCACCTGTTATTTTAGAGGGTGTACCAGATATTCAAGATGTCCATTCATTAATTGATATTCTGAATGTAATGAAGGTAGAAACGACTTTTGATGGCTCGACACTTACGATTGACCCTACAAATATCGTTTCTATTCCTATGCCGAATGGAAAAATCAAAAGTTTACGAGCATCGTATTACTTCATGGGAGCGCTACTCACTAAATTTGGTAAAGGTGTCGTTGGATTACCTGGTGGATGCTTTTTAGGACCACGTCCGATAGATCAGCATTTAAAAGGATTTCGCGCTTTAGGAGCTAGTGTAGAGAATGAGATGGGCGCTATGTACCTAAGAACCGATGAAGCACGTTTGGTAGGTACAAGAATGTATCTAGATGTTGTATCCATTGGTGCGACCATTAATATTATGCTTGCTGCAGTAAAAGCAAAAGGAAAAACAATCATTGAAAATGCCGCACGTGAACCTGAAATCATTGATGTTGCAACTCTACTAAATAATATGGGTGCTAAAGTGAGAGGTGCAGGCACCGACATTATTCGTATAGATGGCGTTGATGAATTGCATGGATGCCGTCATACGATTATACCAGACCGAATCGAAGCGGGCACTTATCTTGCGCTAGCGGGAGCTGTGGGTACAGATATCACGATTAAAAATGTTATCGTTGAACATTTGGAAGGTCTATTGGCTAAAATGGAAGAAATGGGTGTCCCAATGGAAATTGGAGAAGACAGCATTCGCATAAAGGAAGCCAAGAGTTTAAAAGCTGTAAATGTCAAAACGCTTCCTTATCCTGGATTTGCAACGGATTTACAACAACCTTTAACACCTCTTCTGTTAAAAGCAACTGGCACTTCTTTAATTACGGATACAATCTACCCTAAACGTGTTAAGCACATCCCAGAGTTGGTTCGTATGGGTGCAAAAGCGCGGGTTGAAAGTGATATGATTTTAATTGAAGGTCCGAATCAATTGCAAGGTGTAGAAGTAGAAGCAAGTGATCTAAGAGCTGGAGCATGTTTGATAACAGCTGGATTAATGGCACAAGGGACCACAACCATTACTGGTGTTGAAAATATTTTACGCGGATATGATCAAATCGTAGAAAAATTAACAGCTTTAGGTGCAGATGTTCAAATGATTACAGATGACAACAAATAGGAGTTAACCAAATATGAGTGATTTAGTAACATTAGTCGAGTTAGAAGGAAAAACATTAAAAGAAATTTATAATTATGCAAAGGAACTTAAGATTCCTTATTATAGCCAAATGAATAAAAAAGAATTAGCGTTAGCCGTTATACGCGCGCAAGAAGAAAAACAAGGATTTTTTATTGTCGAAGGTGTATTGGATATTATGGCGCAACAGGATTTTGGTTTCTTGCGCCCTATAAACTACACGCCAAGTAAAGAAGATATCTATATTTCTTCTTCTCAAATCAAGCGTTTTGGGCTGAGAAATGGAGATAAGGTATCGGGTAAAGCCAGACCACCAAAACCTTCAGAGCGTTATTATGGTTTGATGCAAGTTAATTTTGTAAATGGAAAAAATCCAGAAGATGCAAAAGAACGTCCCCATTTTCCAGCATTAACGCCTCTTTATCCTGAGAGACAAATTTCTCTCGAAACAACGCAAACAAAAATTTCCAATCGCATGATTGATATTTTAGCTCCTGTAGGCTTTGGCCAGCGTGGATTGATTGTAGCTCCTCCAAAAGCTGGTAAGACAAGTTTGTTAAAAGAAATTGCAAATGGGATTGCTGAAAATTATCCTGATGCTGAATTGATTATTTTATTGATTGATGAACGTCCAGAAGAAGTGACGGATATTGAAAGAAGCGTTAAAGGTGAAGTTGTTTCTTCAACATTCGATCAACAGCCACAAAACCATGTGCGTGTAACAGAATTGGTTCTAGAAAGAGCGATGCGATTAGTAGAAGATAAACGAGACGTCATTATCTTAATGGACAGTATTACCCGATTAGCTCGTGCTTATAACTTAGTTCTTCCACCAAGCGGAAGAACGTTGAGCGGAGGACTTGATCCAGCAGCTTTGTACCGACCTAAGCGCTTCTTTGGAGCGGCGAGAAATATTGAAGAAGGCGGAAGTTTAACTATTTTAGCAACTGCATTAATCGATACTGGAAGTCGAATGGATGATATGATTTATGAAGAATTTAAAGGTACAGGGAATTCTGAGTTGCATTTATCAAGAGAACTTTCTGAACGTCGTATCTTTCCAGCAATTGATATCAAGAAATCAAGTACTCGAAAAGAAGAACTTCTATTGGAAAGCAGCAAGTTAGAAGTAATTTGGAAATTGCGTCACGCAATGATCGGAGATTCCTTAGATTTAACAGATCAGTTTATAAAAAAATTGCAAAAGTCAGAAAATAATCAACACTTTTTTGCTAATTTTACAGATAATACACTTACTCAAACGAAAAAAACAAGAAATTCTCATCGCTAAAAGACAATCAGTCGCATGTAAAATTCCCAATAAAAAGAATTGCTTTGCTAATAAAAATATGCTATTATGCTAATGTTGTCTAAAGACAAAAAAACAACTCTGATTCAGCAGATGTATCAGGGCATAAGGAGAGATTTATATATGAAACAAGCAATTCATCCAGATTACAGACAAGTTGTGTTTATGGATACTACAACAGGTTATAAATTCTTATCAGGATCTACTAAAAATTCAAGCGAAACAGTTGAATGGGAAGACGGTTCTACTTACCCAATGATTCGTGTTGAAATCTCATCTGACTCACACCCATTCTACACAGGACGTCAAAAATTTACACAAGCAGACGGACGTGTGGACCGTTTCAACAAAAAATACGGTATTGCAGACGCAAACAAAAAAGAAGAAGTATAATAGCTATCTACTTTTTAAAAGAGACCAGACAACTGTCTGGTTTCTTTTTTTTGGTTGAAGTTAGTTAACGTATTAATGGGACTCTTAGTCAAACCCGGCTATTCCTCCAGAATTTTCGTGCTATTAATTTAACTAAACTATCAACACTAAAAAATATAGAGCCATTAGTGGCAGATGATAGGATAATTGTGCTTTCTCTTATTTAAGAGTACTTTAATTTGTGCTAACAGATTACGTGCTTTTCAACAGCTAATTTGGTACGATACTAAAAAGAGACAGTCAAAGTTAGTTTTACTCTAATTGAAAGTTGCCTCTATTCAAAGGCCAGTGAAAATCTAACAAGCCTATTTAAAATCGCTTGTTTTGAAATAGATTTCCCGTAATGTGACAATTGTCACATGGTTGTCTTAGTAAAGCGGATACAGCAGTTGATTGTCATTAGATTATTACCTAAATGATACAGATAAATTGTTGTTTAAATAGTACAATGTAAGGATAAAAAATAAGGGGAGAATATGTCGTGCCTTCAGAGTTCACTTATATTCATTTGGATACTATTACAAATGCTGTTTTGAGTAAAGGTATTACAATGAATGAATACAAAGATGTTGTTAAGAAACCGCCAAAAAATATTTTGCTGCTGAATGCTCCTCAAGGCATAGGTGAATATGACTCTCATACTGGATTTCGTATGATTAGGGGAAGCGTTAAAATCCAAGAATACTTCGAAAAAAGCCAATATATAAGTGAAATTCCTTCTAAATGGATAGATTTTGATAGTGTTGAATTAATGAGGCAATTAACACCGGTTGAAATTGCTGAACTACTGTATATTGCTCACGCCCATACGCATCTACATTCGCCTTTTTATTACAAGTTACAAAACAATTTTATCCATTTAACATTGCCTAAAGGGATGACAAAGGTTTACCATCGACATTTAGAACAATTTTATAGTCTTTTGTCTGTCAATATCACAAATAATCTAGAAAAAAAAGTAAATGATAAGAGAGGCTTATTTAACTTTAAAAAAACTAAAAAGATTACTCGTATACCCGTTTCTGAGATAAAAAATTTATTGCCTTTGCTCAGAGAAGGTGTCGTCTTTTCATATAAACAGATAAGCATATTTCAAGAAGTTTATGAGATCCCAATCTACCTAGCCGAAGATCGGTTAACGTTTGAAAGTGGAAAATTTTCCAATAAAGATTTGTTAGGAAGTATCTGTTTTAATGAGATAGATCAAAAATGGTTTTTTAAAGAAGAAGCCATTGTACAACCATCGTAAAGGGAAGCCTTGCTAGTTAACTAGGGTCGTTTTTAGATTATGTTCTTTTTTTAGATATTCATCAAATGGTGTGGATAGAACAAACCAAAATTTCTTCTGGAATAGACGATTTTGCTTGTGGAGGGCCATGGGAACGTCTGAAGCTGCTCTATTCTAGAACGTGTTTCAAAAAGCAAACCTGACGTCCACTTCACAAATAATGCTCGATGGTCGGTGACCATACTGCGCTTATTCGCTCCAGTGATTCAGGTCTAAACGCTTTTAGTCACACTCCCGATGAAGCACTAACGCTTTATCATTCGCATTGAATCCAATGCATGGCTACAAGCAAACCCTATTCCTCCAGAAATATCCGGTAATCAATTTAGCTAAGCAATCAACACTAAAAAGTGTAGAGCCTTTATTTTTAACCTAGCAGGCGTGTAGATAGCTCGGAAGGCTTTTTTTCAGCGCTGAAAAGTGAATAATTGTGGTTCTGCAACATTTGACGTTGGTCAGTAATTAATTGAGTTTCTTTTAACACATTCCAGAAATTTTCGGAGGAATAGGAGGAGCTTGCAGCCATGAAAGAGGATGCATTGAGAATTACTTAACGTTCGGCTTTAGCCGCTACGTTAAGTTAGTTTGACGCTTGCAAGTTTTGAGACGCGTTCTTCGGCTCAAAATGGTCCCATGGCTTTCCGCAAGCTATCCCGTAATCTGGAGGAAATTTCCTTATCAACGCCAGAAAATGAAGAACCATAATTGTTTCTTCTAAAGAGGTGTGCTATTTTTCTATAAAAAAATATGGTACAATAATTTTTGAATTATAAGACTAAGATAAAGAGACCTAAGTAAATTCGGAGGATAACTAAATGAAAATCTTTCTAGTATATGGTGGAAAAAGTGCAGAGCACGATATTTCAATTTTGACTGCCTTTTCTATTATAAAAGAAGTATATTATGATTATTATGAAGTAGAACCTATCTATATCACCAAAAGTGGTCAATGGGTAAAAGGTACACTTGTTAAACATGCCAACGAAGTTAAAGATTCAGATGCGTTAAAATTAAGCATTTCCAATAGCGCCAAATTTGCAACTAATGAAAATCAAGAATCAGAAGGTACTCTTATTCAACCATCTGATTTAAAAGAAGAAAATGCTGTGATTTTCCCAGTTTTACATGGACCTAATGGAGAAGACGGAACCGTTCAAGGGCTGTTTGAAGTTATTGGAATGCCTTATGTTGGGGCGGGTGTTCTAGCTAGTGCATGTGGAATGGATAAAATTATTAGTAAGCAGCTTTTTCAACAAGCTGGGTTGCCACAAGTTCCTTATGTACCTGTAAGGAAAGCTGAATGGTTAAACGATAAAGAGACTGTTTTCAAACATTGTGAAGGTACGTTATTTTACCCTATGTATGTAAAGCCAGCAAATCTCGGATCTAGTGTTGGAATCAGCAAAGCTGAAAATAGAGATGAATTACTTGAAGCAATTGAATTAGCTTTGCGTTATGATCGAAGAGTCGTTGTTGAGCAAGGCATTGAAGCTAGAGAAATTGAAGTGGCTATTTTAGGAAATGATGATATTCATATCTCAGTTCCAGGAGAATTAGTAAAAAACGTTGATTTTTATGACTATGAATCAAAATACCTTAATAATGAAGTTGTATTGCAAATTCCTGCTTTAGTTCCAGAGGATGTTAACTTACGTTTGAGAGATTATGCTGTTCGTGCTTTTCAAGCACTTGATGGCAGCGGGTTAAGTCGATGTGATTTCTTTTTAACAAGCAACGATGAATTGTTTATTAATGAAGTTAATACAATGCCTGGTTTTACACAGTTCAGTATGTATCCTACTTTATGGAAAAATACTGGATTGAATTACGGTGATTTAGTTGAAGAGTTGATTCAGCTAGCATTAAGAAGACATCAAGAACGTATGTCTTTTCAGAATGAAAACGATAAATAATAAAATGAGCTATTAAGAACAGAGGTTGGGCTATGTGCCTAGTCTCTGTTTCTTTCAGGAAGTATGGATGATAGGCTTTTTTTGTTGAACTTGAAGGAGGATAATGATGATTTCTTTAACCGTGAAAGAAATTGCAATAGCAGTTGGAGCAATAAATGATACGAATCAATGGTCTGACCGAGAAATAACATCCGTTAATTTTGATACTCGAAAATTAGTTAAAGGCTCATTGTTTGTACCATTATTAGGAACGAATGATGGACATCATTTTATTTTAAAAGCTGTTGAAAATGGAGCAGCCGTTTCTTTGTGGAGCAAATCTTTAAATGACTTACCGCTTGAGTTGGAACAGGAGTTTCCTGTCATTCAAGTAAATGATACATTGAAAGCATTGCAGGATCTAGCTGCATTTTATTTAACTAAAGTTGCTCCAAAAGTTGTTGGTATCACTGGGAGTAATGGGAAGACAACTACGAAAGATATGACGGATGCTGTTTTATCTAGTCAATACCGTGTGCATAAAACACAAGGGAATTTTAACAATCATATTGGACTTCCGATAACGATTCTTGAAATGCCGATTGAGACTGAAGTTGTTATTTTAGAAATGGGTATGAGTCGTGCTGGTGAAATCAAAGTGTTATCAGATTTAGCTAAGCCAGATGTCGCTATTATAACTATGATTGGGGAGTCCCATATTGAGTTTTTTGGTTCAAGAGCTGGAATTGCGGACGCAAAAATGGAAATTTGCTCAGGTTTAAAAGAAAATGGTGTGCTGATATATCCTGGGGAAGAACCATTACTACAAGAAAAAGTAACGGTTTTAAAAGAATCACAATTAAAGACCTTTGGAACATCTCCTGAAAATGATTTGTATCCACTAGAAATAGATGCTCAAATGAATCGAACAAGTTTTATAACCAATGAAAGACCGGATTTAGTGGTAAATTTACCTGTTTTAGGAACATATAATGTGAACAATGCGTTAGCTGCGTTAATGGCAGGAATGACTTTAGGGATTCCAATTGAGAAATCTGCGCCAAAACTAGCCCAATTTCAATTAACTAAAAACAGAACAGAATGGCTAAAAGGGATAAATGAAAGCAGTATTTTAAACGATGCTTATAATGCGAACCCTACAGCTATGAGAGCTGTTTTGGATAATTTTAGTACATTTACAAATACAGGAAAAAAAATAGTTGTTTTAGGAGACATGTTAGAGTTAGGAGATCAGTCATCAGAACTGCATCTAAGGGTTAAAGATTCGCTTGATCCAGCTCGAATTGAAAAAGTCATTCTTTATGGTGAACAAATGACTGTATTATATGAAGCTTTAAAAGGAACATTCGATGAAGAAAGCCTTTTTCATTTTATTGGAGCTAAAGAACCACTGATTAAATTTGTGGAAAAACAAATTAATCCTGGAGATTATATTCTTATAAAATCAAGTTTAGGAACGGATTTGCTTTCAGTTGTAAGATCACTTCAAGTGTAAGCTGAAAATATGTCTAAAGACTGAGTGATTAATTCAGAAAATTTGTTATACTGTTACTATAAGAATAAGTTAAGGGGATGGATAATATGAACACAACAAGAAAAGAAGTGTCCAATCAAACGATTAATACTGCTGGCTTATCTAAGTTTTTTGCGTCGATCTATAGTTATATGGCAGTGGGATTGACTATTACAGGAATAACAGCTTTTTATGCGTCTCAAAGCCCGTTTATTTTAAATTTAGTTTTTGGAACGCGTTTCGGATTTTTAGTTTTTTTAATTGCTGAAATTGCATTGGTAATGAAATTATCTGCAAATGGAGCTAAATTAAAATCAGCAGGCGCATCTATTGTCGGGTTTATTGCATTTGCGCTTATTAATGGAATCACACTTTCTTCTATTTTTCTGATGTATGATTTAGGCAGTATTGGTGCAGCATTCATCTCTACAGCAGCATCATTTGCAGGTATGAGCATAGTAGGTTTTACAACTAAAAAAGATTTGACATCTTTAGGAGGACAATTAAGAGGGGCTTTGATTGGTTTAATCATCGCTATGTTAGTAAATGGCTTCTTCCTCCAAAGTGGACCAGCCGATATGGTGCTATCTTTTATCACAGTTGTGATTTTCATTGGTTTTACAGCTTATGATACTCAAAAATTAAAAGAACTTTATGTTCACTATTCAGGAGAACAAAATTTAGGCGCGCTAGCTATCAGTGGAGCATTAAGTTTATACCTAGATTTTATTAATATTTTTCTTGGCTTGTTGCGTATCTTTGGTGGCGGAAGAGATTAATCCATTTTTAACGACCAAAATAAAAAATGAATATCCCCATAAAACTAAGGCTCTATACTTTTTAGTGTTGATAGCTTAGTTAAATAAAGGGCACAAAAATTCTGGAGGAATAGGGTTTGCTTGTAGCCATGCATTGAATTCAATGCGAATGACAAAGCGTTGGCGCTTCAGTGGGAGTGTGACTAAAAGCGTTTAGACCTGAATCACTGGAGCGAATAAGCGCAGTATGGTCACCGACCATCGAGCATTATTCGTGAAGTGGACGTCAGGTCTGCTTTTTGAAACACGTTCTAGAATAGAGCAGCTTCAGGCGATTCCACGGCTCTCCACAAGCAAACCCGTCTATTCCAGAAGAAATTTTATTTTCTTCTATCAACACCATTGACGAAGAGTCAAAACTAAAAGCATCGTGTGCAAACACAGCTTTTAGTTTTTTTTTTGGAAAAATTATGTCAGTTAGATGAGCAAAGAAAGTTGAAAACGCAACCTAAAATAGGTAAATTCACAGATTGAAAAGAAAATTGAAAAAGGAAACGTGTTCATTGAAACAAAAGGTCAAATCAATTGATAAACTAAAATATACATGATAGAATGAACTGGATTGAAGAATAATCTTTAATAAAAAAATGAAACCATCGAGGGTTTTGTGAAACTAGATAAGCAGATAAACTTGAAAAAAATTCAAGTTTTTTATATGAAATGAGAAACTTGGTGTACATTCAACTGAACGAACATCGAGTTTTTATATGGAGTTACAGCAACAGGTGCATTGATTAAACTAATGAAGGTGCCTGTATTTCGCAAAAATCTCTCTTTAAAGGTTTTAAAATTGGGAGGAAATATATTGAAATTTACAGAATTAGGTTTAGCACCTGAGTTATTAAAATCAGTAGAACGTTTAGGATTTGAGGAAGCAACACCAATCCAATCACAAACGATTCCATTGGCACTTGAAGGAAAAGACGTTATTGGGCAAGCACAAACAGGAACTGGTAAAACAGCTGCATTTGGTTTACCAATGTTACAAAAAATTGATGTAAATAACCGTAATGTACAAGGATTAGTTATTGCACCTACTCGTGAGTTAGCTATCCAAACACAAGAAGAATTATTCCGTTTGAGTCGCGATAAAAAAATTCGTGTTCAAGTTGTTTATGGTGGAGCTGACATCAGTCGCCAAATTCGTGCTTTAAAAGACGCACCACACATTGTGGTAGGTACACCGGGTCGTTTATTAGATCATATCAAACGTAAAACATTGAAATTAGGACATGTTGAAACGTTAGTATTGGACGAAGCGGATGAAATGTTGAACATGGGATTCATTGATGACATTGAAACAATCATTCACGAAGTTCCAGCTGAACGTCAAACATTATTATTCTCTGCTACAATGCCACCTGCTATCAAACGCATTGGTGTACGCTTTATGAAAGACCCTGAACATGTACAAATCAAAGCAACAACAATGTCTGATAGTTTGATTGAACAATTCTTCGTACGTTGTAAAGACTTCGAAAAATTTGATATTATGACTCGTTTATTTGATGTTCAAACACCAGAATTAACGATCATTTTTGGTCGTACAAAACGTCGCGTAGACGAATTAGCTCGTGGATTAGAAGCTCGCGGATACCGTGCAGAAGGAATCCATGGTGACCTTTCTCAACAAAAACGTATGAGTGTTTTGAAATCATTTAAAACTGGTAAGTTAGACGTTTTAGTAGCAACTGACGTAGCTGCTCGTGGATTAGATATTTCCGGAGTGACACACGTATACAACTATGATATTCCTCAAGATCCAGAGAGCTATGTTCACCGTATTGGACGTACTGGTCGTGCTGGAAAAGAGGGTGTTTCTGTAACATTCATTACACCTAATGAAATGGGATATTTACGTGTTATTGAAAATTTGACTAAAAAAGCTATGACACCATTACGTCCACCAACAAATGCAGAGGCTTTTGAAGGACAAATCAAAGCTTCAATTGAAGAAGTAGGTTCTATTATTGACGCTAATGGTTTAGACCGTTATGAAAAAGCTGCTGCACAATTATTGGAAACTTATACAGCTGAAGATCTTGCTGCTGCATTCCTTAAGAGTGTGACAAAAGACGCTGACGAAGTACCAGTTAAAATCACTCCAGAACGTCCATTACCTGGCCGTAAAGGCGGAAGTCATGGTGGCGGAAGCAACCGTGGTGGAAGTGCAAGTAAAGGTGGATACCGTGGTGGAAGCAGCCGTAGTGGCAAACCTTCTGAACGTCGTGGTGGCGGAAGTGGCACTGGCGGAAGCGGAAAATGGAATAAAGATTCAAGTCGTGGTGGAAGTGACAGCCGTCGTAAAGATAGCCGTGGCAAATCTACTGATAACCGTCGTAAGGCTGGCGGAGAACGTAAATTTACGATTCGCGATAAAGACTAAAAGTGTAAGTAGAAAAGGTTG
Source organism: Carnobacterium viridans (assembly GCF_900102725.1). NCBI lineage: Bacteria > Bacillati > Bacillota > Bacilli > Lactobacillales > Carnobacteriaceae > Carnobacterium > Carnobacterium viridans. The sequence continues at coordinate 1,834,180 of NZ_FNJW01000008.1, forward strand.
GGACATTGTCTCAGCCTTTTTTTGTGGTTGAATAGTTACTAAATAGAGGCTCTTCGTCAAAATGGTGTGGAAGCCAAAAAAGAAAAAACTAAGTTAAAATTTTTTTCTTATTCTTTAGAAGTGACATAAGAACGATTATTTGATAAAATTAGCATAATATTATACAATTTAGTTTACAGGACTAAAAAAATAGCCTAGTGTAAATGAGGTGTAAAGTGATAATAGGAATCGGTTTGGATATAACAGAAATCTTACGTATAGAAGAAGCTTATTTAAAAAGGGAAACTTTTTCCAAGCGAGTGCTGACTCCGGTAGAATGGGAAATGTTTTCTGGTTTAACAGGCTCTCGAAAAATTGAATTTTTAGCTGGTAGATATGCTGCAAAAGAGGCTTTCTCAAAAGCGATGGGTACTGGAATCGGGAAATTAGGTTTTCAAGATATTGAAATTTTGCCCGATCGTTACGGGAAACCAATTGTTGGAAAATCTCCTTTTAATGGACAAGTGTTTTTGTCTATTACGCACACGGACACCATTGCAGCAGCGCAAGTGATTTTAGAACAATAGAAGCAATAGAAAAGGAGACTATTAAAGTAACTATAATTGAAACTTAAATATACATACAATTGTGTTGCAAAAACTAATTGGAATCATTCCAATTAGTAAATAAGAAAATAGCTTAGCTGATGCTTGAAAATACTTAAATGTAAGATCAAATTTGTCGATAAAATGAAACTTGTTTTTAAATCTTATCTACAGTTTCAATGCTTTTCAATTCATGGTACCATGTTCTTGAAGCGAATCCTTTTTATGGGGTATGAAAAGGTAATCTTTTAGGGGGTATGGGGTAATGGTTGAGAATGAAAACATAATGAAAGTTAATTTAGCACCGGGAATATACAAAGAAGTTAAAGAGTATTGCATGATTGCAAATATTGACGAAAATGAATTTGTTAATTCGGTAGTGAATTATTTTTTAGATGAAAATTTATTAATCTATGATACCATGCGTAAAGGATATGCAGAGATGTCTCGTATCAATCTTGATATTTGTGATGAATTTGAAGTTTGTGAAAAAGAGGTCGGTGCCCAATTCTAACCAGGTGTTATAAGGAGGAAAATACCTATGGTAAGACGGGGAGAGATTTATTATGCTGATTTATCGCCAGTTATAGGTTCGGAGCAAGGTGGAATGCGGCCGGTTTTGATTATTCAAAATAATGTAGGCAACCACTATAGTCCAACCGTTATTATTGCAGCGATAACAGCGAAAATCCAAAAGGCTAAAATGCCTACCCATGTTGAAATATCAGCAGAAGAGTATAATCTTGAAAAAAATTCTGTTGTTTTGTTAGAACAAATAAGAACAATTGATAAACAACGTTTACGAGAAAAAGTAACTCAATTAGATTTTAAAATGATGAAAAAAATAGATGAAGCTCTTGAGATAAGTATCGGATTATCAAGACAAGTCTAATAAAAAATGTACCTAGCTTCTAGCGTTCGTTCGTTTGCGAATGCTTTTTCATGTGTTTATTTAAACGAAATTGAATAAATTAAAGTAAAATGGTATGCTATAAAAGTTGTGAAACGTGGTTCGTTGACCATCCCACGAAAAAAAACTAGGAGGAAGTAGAAGAAATGAAAATAAGAAACTTGGTAATAAATGCTGTAGTCGCAGCTTTATATGTGGCGATTACTTCGGCATTTGCTTTTATGTCTTTTGGAGCAATTCAGTTTCGAGTAGCCGAAATGTTAAATCATTTAGCTGTATTTAATAAAAAGTATATTATAGGAATAGTTGGTGGAGTGTTTATTTCTAACCTTCTTTTCTCAACTATGGTTGTTTATGACATAGTATTTGGCGTTGCACACTCATTGTTGTCGTTACTTATAATGAGTGGGATAACAAGGAAAATAACAAATGATTGGGTGAAAATGAGTGTCAATACGATAGTGTTTACTATTGGTTCAGCCTTAATTGCATGGGAGTTATATCTAGCGCTACAATTACCGTTCTGGTTTAGTTACTTAACAGTTGCGATTGGTGAATTCGTTGTTATGGGAATTGGTATGCCAATCATGATGTGTATCGATAAAAAAATTCACTTTAGTAAACGGATAGAAGGATAGAAAAAAAGCTAAATGCATCAGCATTTAGCTTTTTTTAGATAGTAACACATTAACCGATATTTTTTAAATCTTCTATTTCAACTACGCGAAATCCCTTTTTGCTTAAAGTGGTAGTTAATTCCTTCAGAGTATCCTTTGTCATGCCAGATTCTAAAGTGATCATTGTGCGACGAACTAAATCATCTTGCTCAACATCTAATGTAATACAACTTGAAATTGAACAAAAGCGGCTAATGATTTTTGCCATGTTTGCTAAATCACCTTTTTGGCCAGTGGAAGCAATTGTTAAGACGTAACTCCCTGTGTTCACGTTCCAAGATTGTTGTAACATGTTTAACAACGAACTATGAGTTAAAATACCATAAAATCGATTATCTTCATCCAATACAGAAATGTACGGCAATTCTTTGATCGAGAAAAATACTTTGAAAAAAGAGGCGTCAATAGAAATGAACTTAGTAGCATTTTTTAATAAATGGGTTACTGGTAAGTTCATATCTCCGCCATTAGCTTTATGACGATAAATATGCATTTTGTAAATATTTCCTCTGAATATTGTTCCAGTTTCATCTAGAATAGGTATACAGCGAAAGCCAGATTTTTCAAGAATATCAATTGCTTCTTGAAGGGTAACCGTTTCGCTTACAGTAGTAAGTTTGTTTTTAGGAATACAAAGAGATTTTATAAGCATGTCATATCCTCCTTTAAGGATCGAGATAGATTTATTTAATTTGATAATAACATATAGCGCTTAAGGTATCCAATGCTTTTGAAAACGGATGAAAATTTATTTAATGAAAAAGTAGTTAAGCATTAACAACATTAACTTGTCTGAAAGTAGTTGGCATTCTATAATAAAAAAACAAATGGAAATTAAAATTAAAAAAAGACTGATAGAAAATAGAAATGCGAGGGAAATGCAGTGAGAAATGAAATGATGTACAGACCAGTTGTGGATAAAGAAGTAGTGGAGTTTCTTCGAAACGAACAAAAGCCGCTTGAGGGAAGACTAGGAGAGATTGAACGTCAAGCAAATGAAGATGGTGTGCCGATCATACCGCATGAAACAGTGGTATTTTTAAACTTACTGCTAGGGCAGATAAAGCCAAAACAAATTTTAGAAATTGGAGCAGCTATCGGCTTCTCGTCAAGTTTGATGGCCCGACATGTTGGAGATGATGGGCACGTTACAACAATTGATCGTTTTGACGTTATGATAAAAAAAGCAAGAAAAAATTATGAAGTGTTGGGACTAACAGATAAAGTGACTCTCTTAGAAGGGCAAGCAGCAGATATTCTTTCTACGTTAGAAGGACCATATGATTTTATTTTTATGGATAGTGCGAAATCCAAGTATTATGATTTTTTTCCAGATTGTATGCGTTTGTTGAAAAAAGGTGGAATGTTGATTGTTGATGATGTTTTACAAGGTGGAACAATTCTTACTCCCAAAGAGGAAATACCTAAGAATAGAAGAACGATACACCGCAAATTAAATGCATTTTTAGATGTAGTTATGCATCATCCGTCATTAGAATCAAGTATCGTCCCCTTAGGCGATGGTTTGTTAATGGTAGTGAAACAAGATGACACTGATTTTTCTTATATGATAGAAGAAAAGGTTTAAGTATAAATATAAAGCGCAATTCAGTAAAAATACCACGATGTATATTTTTTACTGAATTGTTTGTAAAATTAACAAAAGAATTAGGTGTTTAGTATTGACGAAAAAGAAAAATCTTGGTATAGTAGAACACGTTGTTGCGATAGCGATAGCAAGAAAAGAGAATAAAAAGTAATTCTTGACAAATACAGTGCTAAAGTGGTATTATATTGTGGTCATCGAAATTACGATGTAGCGGTTACTTGGATAATTATACAGAATAAAAAATAATTATTTAAAAATCGTTGACAACTTATTTAGAGGGTGTTATACTTCAGTAGTTGTCAGATGAAGTGATTGACCTTTGAAAACTAAACAAAGTAAGACGAACCAAATGTGAGGGTGACTTAGCAGTGCTAAGTCAACAGTAACAAAATTAGTGAATAATTATTCGCTAGCAATCAATATGAGCTTCAAGCATCATTTTATATGAGAGTTTGATCCTGGCTCAGGACGAACGCTGGCGGCATGCCTAATACATGCAAGTCGAACGCTTTGATTTCACCGGGTGCTTGCACCCACCGAAGTCAAAGAGTGGCGGACGGGTGAGTAACACGTGGGTAACCTGCCCATAAGAGGGGGATAACATTCGGAAACGGATGCTAATACCGCATACTTCTAATCGCCTCCTGGCGAATGGAAAAAAGGTGGCTTCGGCTACCGCTTATGGATGGACCCGCGGCGTATTAGCTAGTTGGTGAGGTAATGGCTCACCAAGGCGATGATACGTAGCCGACCTGAGAGGGTGATCGGCCACACTGGGACTGAGACACGGCCCAGACTCCTACGGGAGGCAGCAGTAGGGAATCTTCCGCAATGGACGAAAGTCTGACGGAGCAATGCCGCGTGAGTGAAGAAGGTTTTCGGATCGTAAAACTCTGTTGTTAGAGAAGAACAAGGATGAGAGTAACTGCTCATCCCCTGACGGTATCTAACCAGAAAGCCACGGCTAACTACGTGCCAGCAGCCGCGGTAATACGTAGGTGGCAAGCGTTGTCCGGATTTATTGGGCGTAAAGCGAGCGCAGGCGGTTCTTTAAGTCTGATGTGAAAGCCCCCGGCTCAACCGGGGAGGGTCATTGGAAACTGGAGAACTTGAGTGCAGAAGAGGAGAGTGGAATTCCACGTGTAGCGGTGAAATGCGTAGATATGTGGAGGAACACCAGTGGCGAAGGCGACTCTCTGGTCTGTAACTGACGCTGAGGCTCGAAAGCGTGGGGAGCAAACAGGATTAGATACCCTGGTAGTCCACGCCGTAAACGATGAGTGCTAAGTGTTGGAGGGTTTCCGCCCTTCAGTGCTGCAGCTAACGCATTAAGCACTCCGCCTGGGGAGTACGACCGCAAGGTTGAAACTCAAAGGAATTGACGGGGACCCGCACAAGCGGTGGAGCATGTGGTTTAATTCGAAGCAACGCGAAGAACCTTACCAGGTCTTGACATCCTTTGACCACCCTAGAGATAGGGCTTTCCCTTCGGGGACAAAGTGACAGGTGGTGCATGGTTGTCGTCAGCTCGTGTCGTGAGATGTTGGGTTAAGTCCCGCAACGAGCGCAACCCCTATTATTAGTTGCCAGCATTCAGTTGGGCACTCTAGTGAGACTGCCGGTGATAAACCGGAGGAAGGTGGGGATGACGTCAAATCATCATGCCCCTTATGACCTGGGCTACACACGTGCTACAATGGATGGTACAACGAGTCGCAAGGTCGCGAGGCCAAGCTAATCTCTTAAAGCCATTCTCAGTTCGGATTGTAGGCTGCAACTCGCCTACATGAAGCCGGAATCGCTAGTAATCGCGGATCAGCACGCCGCGGTGAATACGTTCCCGGGTCTTGTACACACCGCCCGTCACACCACGAGAGTTTGTAACACCCGAAGTCGGTGAGGTAACCCTTTTGGGAGCCAGCCGCCTAAGGTGGGACAGATAATTGGGGTGAAGTCGTAACAAGGTAGCCGTATCGGAAGGTGCGGCTGGATCACCTCCTTTCTAAGGAAACTAACGGAAACCCACACATTCGTCTTTACTTTGTTTAGTTTTGAGAGGTTAATAAACTTTCTCAATAATCAAATATATAAATAGAAATGCTCTTGGGGCCTTAGCTCAGCTGGGAGAGCGCCTGCCTTGCACGCAGGAGGTCAGCGGTTCGATCCCGCTAGGCTCCATTGCAACTTTTTGTTGCGAAAATAAGTTGTTCTTTGAAAACTGGATAAAGTTAAAAAGTGTAATTCAAGTAACAAACCAGAAACACACCGAAAAGTTTTAAAAATGAGTTTTTTTAAGGTTCTCATCGAAAGATGAGGTTTAAAAATTAACTGTTAACCATAGGTTAAGTTAATAAGGGCGCACGGTGAATGCCTTGGCACTAGGAGCCGATGAAGGACGGGACTAACGCCGATATGCTTTGGGGAGCTGTAAGTGAGCTTTGATCCAAAGATTTCCGAATGGGGGAACCCAGCATCTTTGATAGGATGTTACTGCTGACTGAATACATAGGTCAGTAGAGGTAGACGCAGAGAACTGAAACATCTAAGTACCTGCAGGAAGAGAAAGAAAAATCGATTCCCTGAGTAGCGGCGAGCGAAACGGGAATAGCCCAAACCAGAAAGCTTGCTTTCTGGGGTTGTAGGACTGAACACATAGAGTCATAAATGAGATTGGTAGAAGAAGCGACCTGGAAAGGTCTGCCGAAGAAGGTAAAAGCCCTGTAATCGAAACCAATTTCACTCTGATCAGTATCCTGAGTACGGCGGAACACGAGAAATTCCGTCGGAATCCGGGAGGACCATCTCCCAAGGCTAAATACTCCCTAGTGACCGATAGTGAACCAGTACCGTGAGGGAAAGGTGAAAAGAACCTCGGAAGAGGAGTGAAATAGCCCCTGAAACCGTGTGCCTACAAATAGTTAAAGCCCGTTAATGGGTGATAGCGTGCCTTTTGTAGAATGAACCGGCGAGTTACGATCCCATGCGAGGTTAAGTTGATGAGACGGAGCCGCAGCGAAAGCGAGTCTGAATAGGGCGAATGAGTATGTGGTCGTAGACCCGAAACCAAGTGATCTACCCATGTCCAGGTTGAAGGTGCGGTAATACGCACTGGAGGACCGAACCCACGTATGTTGAAAAATGCGGGGATGAGGTGTGGGTAGCGGAGAAATTCCAATCGAACTTGGAGATAGCTGGTTCTCTCCGAAATAGCTTTAGGGCTAGCCTCGGAATTAGAATCATGGAGGTAGAGCAACTGTTTGGACTAGGGGCCCTTCTCGGGTTACCGAATTCAGATAAACTCCGAATGCCATTGATTTATATCCGGGAGTCAGACTGCGAGTGATAAGATCCGTAGTCGAAAGGGAAACAGCCCAGACCACCAGCTAAGGTCCCAAAGTTTATGTTAAGTGGAAAAGGATGTGGAGTTGCTTAGACAACTAGGATGTTGGCTCAGAAGCAGCCATCATTTAAAGAGTGCGTAATAGCTCACTAGTCGAGTGACCCTGCGCCGAAAATTTACCGGGGCTAAACATAACACCGAAGCTGTGGATAGAACCATTGGTTCTATGGTAGGAGAGCGTTCTAAGGGCGTTGAAGCTAGATCGTGAGGACTAGTGGAGCGCTTAGAAGTGAGAATGCCGGTATGAGTAGCGAAAGACGGGTGAGAATCCCGTCCACCGAATGACTAAGGTTTCCTGGGGAAGGCTCGTCCTCCCAGGGTTAGTCGGGACCTAAGTCGAGGCCGAATGGCGTAGACGATGGACAACAGGTTGAGATTCCTGTACCAGTTGGTTTTGTTTGAACAATGGAGGGACACAGTAGGCTAAGGAATACGCGCTGTTGGATATGCGCGTCCAAGCAACAAGTTTTGAAGTGAGTCAAATGCTTGCTTCTATAAGAACAAGTTGTGATGGGGAGGGAAATTAAGTACCGAAGTTCCCGATGTCACACTGTCAAGAAAAGCTTCTAGTTAGAAACCAACTGCCCGTACCGCAAACCGACACAGGTAGTCGAGGAGAGAATCCTAAGGTGTGCGAGAGAACTCTCGTTAAGGAACTCGGCAAAATGACCCCGTAACTTCGGGAGAAGGGGTGCTGACCAATTGGTCAGCCGCAGTGAATAGGCCCAGGCGACTGTTTATCAAAAACACAGGTCTCTGCAAAATCGTAAGATGACGTATAGGGGCTGACGCCTGCCCGGTGCTGGAAGGTTAAGAGGATGGGTTAGCTCTCGGGCGAAGCTCAGAATTGAAGCCCCAGTAAACGGCGGCCGTAACTATAACGGTCCTAAGGTAGCGAAATTCCTTGTCGGGTAAGTTCCGACCCGCACGAAAGGCGTAACGATCTGGGCACTGTCTCAACGAGAGACTCGGTGAAATTATAGTACCTGTGAAGATGCAGGTTACCCGCGACAGGACGGAAAGACCCCATGGAGCTTTACTGCAGTTTGATATTGAGTGTTTGTACAGCTTGTACAGGATAGGTAGGAGCCATTGAAGCCAGGACGCCAGTCTTGGTGGAGGCGTTGGTGGGATACTACCCTTGCTGTATGACCACTCTAACCCACAGCCCTTATCGGGCTGGGAGACAGTGTCTGACGGGCAGTTTGACTGGGGCGGTCGCCTCCTAAAGTGTAACGGAGGCGCCCAAAGGTTCCCTCAGAATGGTTGGAAATCATTCGCAGAGTGTAAAGGCATAAGGGAGCTTGACTGCGAGACCTACAAGTCGAGCAGGGACGAAAGTCGGGCTTAGTGATCCGGTGGTTCCGCATGGAAGGGCCATCGCTCAACGGATAAAAGCTACCCTGGGGATAACAGGCTTATCTCCCCCAAGAGTCCACATCGACGGGGAGGTTTGGCACCTCGATGTCGGCTCATCGCATCCTGGGGCTGTAGTCGGTCCCAAGGGTTGGGCTGTTCGCCCATTAAAGCGGTACGCGAGCTGGGTTCAGAACGTCGTGAGACAGTTCGGTCCCTATCCGTCGCGGGCGTAGGAAATTTGAGAGGAGCTGTCCTTAGTACGAGAGGACCGGGATGGACACACCTCTGGTGTACCAGTTGTTCTGCCAAGGGCATTGCTGGGTAGCTATGTGTGGACGGGATAAACGCTGAAAGCATCTAAGCGTGAAGCCCCCCTCAAGATGAGATTTCCCATCACGTAAGTGAGTAAGACCCCTGAGAGATGATCAGGTAGATAGGTTGGAAGTGGAAGTATAGCGATATACGGAGCGGACCAATACTAATCGGTCGAGGACTTAACCAAAGCAATACCCGGTGTACGAAGGTAAGTAAACGAAACACACTTTAGACTTTATCCAGTTTTGAGAGTCCAACGGACTTTCGATTGAAAATTGTGTGGTGATGAGGGCAAGAAGGTCACACCTGTTCCCATGCCGAACACAGAAGTTAAGCTTCTTAGCGCCGATGGTAGTGAAGGGATTCCCTTTGTGAGAGTAGGACGTTGCCACGCAGATTCAATTATTCCGCAATAGCTCAGTTGGTAGTAGCGCATGACTGTTAATCATGATGTCGTAGGTTCGAGTCCTACTTGCGGAGTTCTTTTTTTTTGCAAATAAATACTATGATTTAGTAGTGCCGCTTTAGCTCAGTCGGTAGAGCGCTTCCATGGTAAGGAAGAGGTCGCCGGTTCGAATCCGGCAAGTGGCTTCATTAACCAATAGAAATGAAATGGGAACCCTATGAATATAGGGTTTCTTTTTTTTACAAGTGCTTCAGAAGAAACTTCTCGCATTTATGCTATCGCTCTCTTTGAGTCTAAAGAATAGAACTGTTATACTTAATCCATTATAAAATGAATTTAATGAGAGGAAGATAAACATGAAAGCTTTAATTCATGAAGCAGTCAGTGGTATAAAAGGCCTAAGAATAAAAGAAGTTGAATCTAAAAAATTAGGCAACAAAGAAGTTCGTATTAAAGTGAAAATAGTAGGATTGAATCACCGTGATTTGGCAACAATTAATGGACGTGATAAAACAAGTAAACCTTTAATAATTGGATCAGATGGAGCAGGTATTATAAGTGAAATAGGTTCAGAAGTGACCTTATTTAATGTAGGAGATGAAGTCATTGTAAATCCTAGTATAGGGTGGTTAAACAATACACCAGCGCCACCAGACAATTTTCAAATAATAGGAAATCCGACGCATGGAACATTCTCAGAAGAATTTATCATTAATGAAAATTTTGTTGCGTTAAAACCAAGTTATCTGACTTGGGAAGAAGCGGGAGTCCTTTCACTAGGGGCATTAACAGCATATAGGGCTCTTTTTACAAAAGGGGAAGTAAATGGTCAGCAAACGATTTTAATACCAGGAATAGGTGGAGGAGTGGCGACCAACTTGCTTCAATTCAGTAAAGCAGTGGGCGCAAAAGTTTACGTCACATCACGTTCAAAAGAAAAATTAAATAAAGCAGAAAAACTAGGAGCTGACAAAGGGATTAACAGCGAAAATGATTGGGAAAAAGAATTAAATAGTGAGAAAGTGGACGTAGTTATCGAATCAGTAGGAGCAGCAACCTTCAATCAATCATTGAAACAATTAAAAAAGGGCGGAAAATTAGTCTTATTTGGTTCATCTACAGGCGATATTGTTGATTTGAATTTGAGAGAGTTCTTTTATGGTCAATATACAATGCTGGGAACCACGATGGGAAGTAGGGAAGAATACCTGGAAATGCTTAAATTTATTGAAGGTCACTCAATTAAACCAATTGTTGATACTATTTATGATTTTGAGGATTATGAAGCTGCATTTGATAGATTGGAAACAGCAAAGCAAATGGGTAAAATAGGAATACGTGTGAGTAAATAAGTCGAATTTTATTTTTCTGTAAGGCTTTTCTTGGTATCTAATTTAATAAGTGTTAAACTTAATGAAGCAAATGTAAAAGGAAGTGTTAGCATGGAATTTGAAAAAAATGGAAATGGTTTCTTTAAAAATGATGATACTGGGAAATTGATTGCGGAAGTAACTTATGTTCCTTCTGGTGAAGATAAAGTGATTTTAGACCATACTTTTGTTGATCCTTCTTTGAGAGGACAAGGAATTGCTTCCCAATTGGTTGATAAAGTTGTTGAAGAGATGGAAAAAGAAGGGAAAAAGATTGTTCCACTTTGTCCATATGCAAAAGAATTATTTGATAGAAAACCTGAAAAATATAAGCACATTGAAGCTGAATAAGTATTAGGCTATTGAAAAAACAGACATTTATTGGTAAAGTGATTAAGAAGTTCCATAATTCTTGATCACTTTTTATTCATTCGATCGATGTAAGAACTCTTAAGATTATAAAATGATTAAAAATACAAGAAAATGGAAGAATAGCCTTTACTTTTCTGTGAATTATTTATATACTATTTCTTGTGCTTGAATAATTTTAAACACTATGGCCCGTTGGTCAAGCGGTTAAGACACCGCCCTTTCACGGCGGTATCACGGGTTCGATTCCCGTACGGGTCATATTCTTTTTTTATTAAATTTTGCCGGCTTAGCTCAGTTGGTAGAGCATCTGAATCGTAATCAGAGGGTCGAGGGTTCAACTCCTTTAGCCGGCATGTATTTAGTTGTTCGTTTAATAGAAAAGATAATTTTATTTGGAGGGGTAGCGAAGTGGCTAAACGCGGCGGACTGTAAATCCGCTCCTTCGGGTTCGGCAGTTCGAATCTGCCCCCCTCCACCATTTATGGGCTATAGCCAAGCGGTAAGGCAAGGGACTTTGACTCCCTCACGCGTTGGTTCGAATCCAGCTAGCCCAGTTGCATGAATATGCAAGAAACATATAAAAATGATAATTGTGTGGTGATGATGGCAAGAAGGTCACACCTGTTCCCATGCCGAACACAGAAGTTAAGCTTCTTAGCGCCGATGGTAGTGAAGGGATTCCCTTTGTGAGAGTAGGACGTTGCCATGCAAGTTCATTTTTAAGTTGAGTCATTAGCTCAGTTGGTAGAGCATCTGACTTTTAATCAGAGGGTCGCAGGTTCGAATCCTGCATGACTCATAATAGAAGCTTGCAACGTTAATCGTTGTAAGCTTTTTTTTTATTGAAAATTTGGAATAGCTAATTAAGACTCTTCGTCAAAATAGTGTTGATAGAAAAAAATTCTTCTGGAATAGACGGGTTTGTTTGTGGAGAACCATGGGAACGTCTGAAGCCTGTAGTCTTCAGAGCTTTCAAGCCTCAAATAAAGATTAATCGCTGAAGCGCTAACGCTATATAATTCGCATTGAATCCAATGCAAGTTACAAGCAAACCCCATTCCTTCAGAATTTTCGTGCCATTAATTTAATTAAGCTATCAACACTAAAAAGTATAGAGCCCTAATTAATTAATAATGATAGGTTCTATTAATTGGGTGGATTAATGCTATTCATAGGAAATATTATGGTATAATACACAATGGGTGACAATCAGAACATTATCGGAGGTGCGCGTATGTCTATAGATTGGTCACAATTAGTAACGTGGCGAAATTTTCTTAACGTGGTAGATATATTAGTGGTTACATTTTTTATTTATCAGTTGATAAATATTTTACGTGGGAGCAGAGCTGTTCAACTATTAAAGGGAATTGCTGTGATTATCTTAATAAAAGTAGCTAGTTTTTTTCTGGAATTGCAAACAGTTGATTGGATCGTTGATTTAGTTATTCAATGGAGTGTTCTTGCAATGATTATTATCTTCCAACCAGAAATGCGAAGAGGGTTAGAACATCTCGGCCGCGGTTCCATTTTTAATAGAGCAAAACGAAAAGTCAATCCTGGAGAAAATTTGGTCCAACAACTAGCAAAAGCTGTTCAATATATGGCGAAAAGAAGAATTGGAGCTTTAATTTCTATTCAAATGGACACAGAGCTAGATGAATTTATTGGAACAGGAATTTCACTAGATGCTGACATATCCAGTGAACTGTTGATTAATATTTTTATTCCCAATACACCACTGCATGATGGAGCAGTCATTATCAGAGATTATAAAATAGCCTCTGCTGCTAGTTATTTACCATTGTCAGAAAGCACGCTTATTTCTAAAGAATTAGGAACAAGGCATCGTGCGGCCATTGGATTAAGTGAAGTAACAGATGCCATAACCATTATTGTCTCTGAAGAAACCGGTGGAGTCAGCGTTTCATATAAAGGCGAGTTATTACGCGAATTATCCAAAGAGGATTTTGAGAAGTTCTTATCTAAAAATTTAATTGTCATTGAAAAAGAAGAAAAGAAAAATTCTTTTCAAGAAATGGTGGATAGTTTTAAAAAGGGGGCTTCTAAATAATGGAGAAACTTTACAACAATCCATGGTTTATGAAAATCGTTGCACTCGCATTTGCTATCCTTCTTTTTACTTATGTAAACAGTAGTAATAACCGGGTTCAAACAACTAGCGGTATTGATGGGTTAAGTGCATCTACAACAGAAACCATACTTGAAGTACCAATAGTAGTTGAAATTGATCAAGATAATTATTATGTAACTGGGTTTCCCGAAACAGTTTCAGTAGAAATATCAGGACCGTCAAGCCTTGTGTTAAATACAAAAACGACTAAGAATTTTGACGTTGTAGCAACTGATTTAGATAGTTTAGGGGTTGGTACTCATACTATTGAATTAGTTGCGGAAGGACTTTCACCTCAGCTAGATTATCAAATCTTGCCTGAAAAAGTCACGATAACCATTGAAGAAAAAAAAGTTGAAACTTTTAGTGTTGATGTTGAATTTGACGAGTCATTCATTAGTGATGAGTTTGAGACCGGCACACCAACGGTAAATTATGAAACGGTAGAACTAACAGGGACAGCTTCAACAATTGATCAAGTTGCAGATGTTAAAGTAGTTGTAGGTGAAGAAGAAAATGTTACAGAAGATATTGTTCAAACACTTCCAGTTATCGTTAGTGATGCTGAAGGCAATGAATTGGATGTTAATTTGAATCCTAGTGAGGTAACGGTGACCATACCTGTTGATCCAATTGCGAAGGAAGTACCTGTAGTATTAAATCAAACAGGTACGCCAAATGCGGACTTGAGTTATGAGTTAGGAATTAGTAATCAATCAGCTACGACGGTCTCAATAAAAGGCGCAAATGAATTGGTAAAGAAATTAAGCAGTTATCCAGTAGATGTTGATATCACGGATATAACTGAAACAGCGACGCAAACGATTGATCTGCCCTTACTTGAAGGCGTAACAGCTATAGACCCTGAAAAAATTGAAGTAACGATTACGGTTACTCAAAGTTCAAAGGGAAATGGACAAAGTAACAATAAAACTAGCAACGAAAGTTCAAGTTCGAGCTCAAGTTCGAGCGAATCTAGTTCATCGAGTGAATCAACACAAAAAGAAAGCGACTCATCAGAAAGTGACACTTCTTCTGAATCATCAAGCGAGTCATTAAATGAGTCATCAAGCGAATCCAGTGAAGAAGTAAGTGAATAGAAATAGCAAACCTAGATGAAGAAGGTTTGAAATTTGAAAAGGGGCATATTAGAATGGGAAAATATTTTGGAACAGATGGAGTAAGAGGAGTTGCTAATTCAGAACTAACTCCAGAATTGGCTTTTAAATTAGGGAGATATGGTGGATATGTATTAACTCAACACGCTGAAGGCGAAGAGCATCCACGTGTTCTAGTTGGAAGAGATACTCGTATTTCTGGAGAGATGCTAGAATCTGCATTAATTGCGGGACTTTTATCCGTTGGAATCGAAGTAATGAAATTAGGAGTACTATCTACTCCCGGAGTAGCATATTTAACTCGTGTTCAAGGCGCTGCAGCTGGTGTAATGATTTCAGCTTCACATAATCCTGCACCTGACAATGGTATTAAATTCTTTGGATCAGATGGGTTTAAGTTATCTGATGATACTGAATTAGAAATTGAAGCATTATTAGATGAAGAGAAAGATAATCTGCCTCGTCCTAGTGCAAATGGATTAGGTACGGTTGATGAATATCCAGAAGGTGCTTTAAAATACACTCAATTTTTACAACAAACAATTCCAAATGATTTAACTGGATTGCAAGTTTGTTTAGATGGTGCAAACGGAGCTACAAGTCCTCTTCTTAATCGACTATTTGCAGATTTAGAAACAGAGTTTGATGTGATGGCATCTACGCCAAATGGATTGAATATTAATGACGGTGTTGGTTCAACTCATCCTGAAGGTTTGGCTAAATTTGTAGTTGAAAAAGGAGCCGATGCTGGATTAGCATTTGATGGAGATGGAGATAGAGTAATTGCTGTTGATGAGTTAGGAAATATCATTGATGGAGATAAAATTATGTTTATCTGTGGCAAGTATTTACAAGAAAAAGGCCGTTTGAAAAAAGATACCATTGTTTCTACTGTCATGAGTAATTTAGGGTTCCATAAAGCGATTGAAGCTAACAATATGATTGCTCTTCAAACAAAAGTTGGAGATCGTTACGTAGTAGAAGAAATGCGCAAAAATGGTTATAACTTTGGTGGAGAACAATCAGGGCACATGGTGTTCCTCGATTATAATACAACTGGTGATGGAATCTTGTCAGGTATCCAGTTGCTGAATGTTATGAAAGAAACTGGGAAAAAACTTTCAGAGTTAGCAGCAGAAGTTCAAACATACCCGCAAAAATTAGTGAATATTCGTGTTAGTGATAAAAATGGCGCAATGGATGTTCCAGCAATAAAAGAAATCATTGATGAAGTTGAGAATGAAATGAATGGTGATGGACGTATTTTAGTTCGTCCTAGTGGAACTGAACCATTGTTACGTGTGATGGCAGAAGCTCCAACACAAGAAAAAGTAAATCTTTATGTTGATCGAATTGCTTCAGTTGTAAAACAAGAAATTGGTTTAGCTGAATAAAAGAATCAGCAAAAGTCTTTCTTAACTGCTGAATTGTAAGTATAACTAAAAAAAGAGTTCTAAATCATTGATTTAGAACTCTTTTTTTTAGCCTTTTATCATCAATAGACATAAGACCAAATAGTAAAAAGAAGAATCAAGGAAAAAAAGGTATGTTGACCAAAATAAGTATTGCTACTATACTTATTTCTAACTAGTTTTAGCGATAGAAAGGTGGGGTAAAATGATTTTAGTTGGAGCACTTGTAAATGGTTTGGCGGTTGTTCTTGGTGGCAGTTTAGGATTAATTTTAAATAAAGGATTATCTAAACGAATAAGTGCAGCTATTATGAATGGTTTAGCTCTTTGTGTATTATACATAGGTTTTAGTGGTGCGATGGCTGGAAAAAATATTATGATTACCATAGGTTCAATGGTAATTGGTGTGATTATTGGTGAAGGGCTGAATTTAGAGGAAAAGGTAAATCACCTAGGAAACTTAATGGAAACTAAATTTCAAACAAAAGATGATACAGTATCCATTTCTAAAGGTTTTGTAACAGCCAGTTTATTAGTATGTGTAGGGGCAATGTCAATTGTAGGAGCATTACAAAGCGGACTAACAGGTAATCATGAAACCTTATTTGCTAAATCGCTGATTGATGCCATAGCAGCGCTTGTGTTGGCTTCTAGCTTAGGTGTAGGTGTTTTACTGGCAGGAGGTTTAGTGCTGATCTATGAAGGAAGTATCTCTTTGCTAGCTAGTGTAGTAGCTCCTTTGTTAACAGAAAGTGTGATTAATGAAATGACGTGTGTGGGATCTCTTTTGATAATCGGTCTAGCATTAAATATGTTGAAAATTACAGACTTGAAAATTATGAACTATGCTCCAGCAGCATTTATTCCAATCATTTTTGGATTGTTTTATTAATCGAATTAACGAATTGTAAAAAGAATTAATTGTGTTAGTGTTGCTTCATTACCGCTAATATAGTATATTTAAAGACGTAATTTAATAGCAAGATAGAGGCGCAGTTTTTAAGAGTACAGTTATTGTGAAGGCACAAGCGGATAACTGGAAAGGAGAAATTGCCGAAGTTTAGAGTATTGCCAAGTACTTTATGCTGGGGTTAAGTATAATATGCTTAACACTGTCGTGAATTTCAATAAGAAATTTTCGGAGGGCTATCAACAAAAGGGTTAATGGGACATTACATATGGAACTATTTTAGCGCCTTGAGTTGTATAGCACTCAAGGTGTTTTTTTGTGCGCACAAATAGAGAGGGAGTTTAAAATGAAAAAGAAGGTTATCATTGGTTTATTTATTAGTGCATTTATTTTATTTTTAGTAAATGGAGAGTTTCGAGAGTCAACAAGCTCCACAGTCAATTTTGGATGGTTTTCTCTGGTACCTCCAGTAGTATCTATTATTTTAGCTTTTATCTCAAAAGACGTGATCATTTCGTTGTTTTTGGGTATTTTTGCAGGAGGTTTTGTCTTGCATTTAGCAGACGGCTCAATTTTTTACGCTTTTGTTCAATCTTTTTTAAGTATAATCGACTACACATTGAATTCATTAGCTGATCCTTGGAATGCAGGAATTATCTTACAAGTGTTAACAATTGGTGGATTGATTGCGCTGATGACAAAAATGGGAGGGGCTAAAGCAGTTGCAAATGCACTATCTAAAAAAGCTAAAGGTCCTATCAGTACCCAAGTTATTACTTGGATTTTAGGCATTTTGCTGTTTTTTGATGACTATGCAAACTCATTGATCGTTGGACCGGTCATGCGTCCAGTAACAGATGAAAAGAAAGTTTCGCGTGAAAAGTTGTCTTTTATTGTTGATGCTACAGCAGCTCCTATTGCGGGTATCGCATTGATCTCTACTTGGGTTGGTTATGAAGTAGGATTGATTAAAGATGGATATGAAGCTATTGGACAAGAAGTCAACGCATATAGTATTTTTGTTGAAACGATTCCTTATCGATTTTATAACATTTTAATGCTTTTATTTGTACTGTGTACAGCTGTCATGTTAAAAGAATTTGGTCCGATGTTGACAGCTGAAAGAAGAGCGAGAAAATACGATGAAAACAATCTAGAAGAACTAAATCCTAGTGCTTCTAATTCTAGTGAAATTGATGAGATGGAGCCTGTTGAGGGTGTACATTTAAGCATTTGGAATGCGATTGTTCCAATCGGTACTTTGATCGTTGTTGCTATAATCGGGTTTTATCTTAATGGATACAATGGCATTTTAGCAGGAGACAATACAACATTGATCAACTTGTTAAAAGAAAGTCCGTATTCATTTACTGCAATTCAAGAGGCTTTTGGAGCCTCTGATGCGAGTATTGTATTGTTTCAAGCCGCTTTATTAGCAAGTCTTGTAGCGATGGCTATGGGCGTGTATCAAAAGACATTTACTTGGGGAAAAGCAGTTGAAACATGGATAAATGGAATGAAATCACTTATTATCACTGGAGCGATTTTATTGCTTGCATGGTCATTAAGTGAAATCATAACTGATCTAGGGACTGCTCAATTCTTGGTTTCATTATTGTCAGATTCTATGCCTGCCTTTTTATTGCCGTCTGTTATTTTTGTGTTAGGCTCAATTATTTCTTTTGCAACTGGAACATCTTATGGAACGATGGGGATCTTAATGCCACTAGCGATACCGCTAGCAGCAGCGCTGTCTCCAGATCCTGGGTTTATTGTTATGTCAGCAGGGGCTGTATTGACAGGAGCGATTTTTGGAGACCACTGTTCTCCAATCTCAGATACAACGATTCTCTCTTCGATGGGAGCAGGTGTGAATCATATGGAGCATGTGAAGACACAATTGCCTTATGCACTTGTAGTTGGTGTAATTACTGTTCTCTTTGGTTTTCTTCCTGTTGGTTTAGGAATGCCAATATGGATCGTACTTCCAGTTTCAATGATCGTCATTATCTTAGTTGTTTATTTCTTTGGTAAGTCTGTTGAAGAAAAAAACACAGAAAAGGTATAAACTAGTGATTCTTACTAGAAAAAGATTTTCGCGGATATGCTATAATTAAGTATAAAAAGAAGTAGGAGTTCTTGCTTTCAGTCAATTGTCTAATGGTTTCTTTTGAAACGAAAGTAGAAATGAGGGAGCAACAATGACAGATAAACGAAAGAAATCTGTCTTAATAGCTGTTGTTGTAATGTTATTTATTGCTTGGAATTTTCTTATGATTCCGCTATTTTTATATGGCTCATTTGGTAGCGATGCTCTTTTAGAACTTACTCCTATCGGGAAAGTTATTAACCTATTGCTGACTGCTTGGATAGTTCTCTTGGTTCCAAACTTTCCGCTGATTGGCATACTCGTTTCTTTAATCAGAGAACAAATGAAAAAAACGTATTACCATCTAGGTGCATTTATTGGTATTGTGATAGGCAGTATCTTTTTCTTTCAAGGCAACAGTATAATAGCGTTGATTCTAACTGAAGTAAGTGGTCTATTTTCGCTTGGATTGCTGATAAGCCAGCTGTTTTCAAAAAGAAATCAGAAACTACCTTCAGCCAATAAAAAAAATCAATAACTTGAACAAAATAAGAGACTCTTCGTCAAATGGTATTGTATAAAAGAAAATAACATTTCTTCTGGAATAGACGAATTTGCTTGTGGAGATTCATGGAATCCTTCGCATGGATAAAAGCGAAACCTATTCCTCCAGAATTTTCGTGCCCTTAATTTAACTAAGCTATCAACACTAAAAAGTATAGAGCAAAAAAAGAATCCAAATTACTGGATTCTTTTTTTCGTTCAATAAATCATTAGTCGTTTCTTCTCCCACTGAATAATAAAACTAATCTGAGCACTTGTAAGAAAGAAGCGATGGCTGCTGCAACGTAAGTAAGCGCTGCGGCACTTAAGACTTTCTTAGCTTGTGGAACCTCAGTAACATTTAAAATCTGTTGATCTCTCAAAATAGAAATCGCTCGGTTAGAAGCATTGAATTCTACTGGCAATGTGACCAATTGGAAAATCAATGTTACAGAAAAGAAAATGATTCCTAAGTTGATTAGCGTTTGGTTATAACCAAAAATAACGCCTAATAAAATCATGGGAAAAGAGATTTTTTGTCCAAAATTGGTTGCTGGAACCAAAGCACTTCTTAGTTTTAATGGAAGATAATTTTTTTGATCTTGGATAGCATGCCCTACTTCATGAGCAGCAACACCAATAGCTGCAACAGATTGGGAGTTACGTGTAGCATCTGAAAGACGTAAAATGTCTGTACTTGAATCATAATGATCTGTTAAATCGCCTCTAACAGCTTCGATTTTCACGTGTTGCAATCCTGCATTATCTAAAATAAGACGTGAAACTTCAGTGGCAGTATATCCTTTTGAATTATTTACGTGACTGTATTTTTCATACGTGCTTTTGACGAAAGAGCTGGCAATTCCAGACAGTATAACGCCAATAATGATTAAAATGTAAGTTTGGTCAAAGAAAAACATATCGGTTTCCACCTTTCTACTTCCTTTTGATTAGTATAACATAAGCAATGAATACCATATATGAAGATTTTCGTAATTTTATTAACAAAACAAATTCTAAAAAGAACAATCGGTAAACTCATATACTTTGCTTAAAAAAACAGCAAAAGTTATAATCAGATTTATAGAGAGAGTCTAAAATTTCTTGTCTCAATAATGCTTTTACTCAGAGAGGATGGATGGAAAATGGAAAGAAAGCAGCAGCTTAAAGAAGCTTTTTTTGCTCAAGATGAAGAAACTATTTTAAAAAAAATGGAAACGACCCAAAAAGGGCTCACATCGAGTGAAGCGGAAAAGCGCATCGCTGAATATGGGCCAAATGAATTGAATCAAGGAAAATCGAAGAGTATATTCGTCAAATTTCTTGAACAGTTTAAAGATTTTATGATTATTGTCTTACTAGCTGCAGCACTCATTTCAGCTGTTTTTGGAGATGTTACAGATGCTATTATTATTTTAGTAGTTGTTGTTTTAAATGCTGTACTTGGTGTTTATCAAGAAGCAAAAGCAGAAGAAGCTATTGATGCTTTAAAAAAAATGTCTTCTCCGGAAGCAAGAGTTAAACGAGATGGCAACGTTGTTTCTTTGAAAAGTGATCAACTAGTTCCAGGGGACATAATATTATTAGAAGCAGGAGATGTAGTAGCTGCTGATGTGCGATTGATCGAAATTGCTTCACTTAAAATAGAAGAGTCCGCACTAACGGGTGAATCTGAAGCAGTAACAAAAGATATTGCAGTGATCACAGATGAAAAAGTAGGCATTGGTGATCGAGTCAATATGGCTTTCATGAATAGTAATGTTACTTATGGACGTGGAGAAGGAATTGTTGTAGGAACCGGCATGAATACAGAAGTAGGTAAAATTGCAGATATGCTGGCAACTTCTGAAGAAACTATGACACCTTTACAAGAAAATTTAAATCGCTTAGGAAAATACTTAACGATTGCAATTTTAGTTGTTGCTGTAGTGATGTTTGTTGTAGGTATGTACAATGGACGTGAATGGCTAGATATGTTGTTGACATCGATTTCTTTAGCCGTTGCAGCTATACCAGAAGGATTACCAGCAATCGTAACGATTATATTAGCGCTAGGAACGCAAAAAATGGCAAAACGCAAAGCATTGATTCGAAATTTACCAGCAGTTGAAACATTAGGCAGTACAGATATTATTTGCACAGATAAGACGGGAACACTGACCATGAATAAAATGACGATTGAAAAAGTTTATGTTAATGGAGCAATTCAATTGGTTGGTGCTGAGATTGATTTACAAACTCCAGTTGTTCGAGTGATGACGTATAGCAATGATACACAGATTGCAAATGATGGAACATTGATTGGTGATCCAACGGAAACAGCTATGGTTCAATATGCTATAAACAAAGGAATGAACGTTAAAGAAGAATTGGCCAAAGAACCGCGAGTGGCTGAAGTTCCTTTTGAGTCCGATCGTAAACTGATGTCAACGATCCATCAGCTGCCAGATGGGAAGTTTTTCGTTGGGACCAAAGGAGCACCGGATGAACTGCTGAAAAGATGTACGCAAATAGATAATAATGGGAAGATAGAGTCACTAGATGAAAAAACTAAAAAAATCCTATTAGATACAAACCATGATTTAGCTACTCAAGCTTTAAGAGTCTTGGCAATGGCATACAAAATTGTGGACCAAGTCCCAACGGATATAACCACACAAGGAGTCGAGCAAGACTTAATTTTTGCTGGTATGATTGGTATGATTGATCCGGAAAGGGCCGAAGCAAAAGATGCCGTTAAAGTTGCCAGAGAAGCTGGAATTCGCCCTGTAATGATTACAGGAGACCATAGAGATACAGCAGAAGCTATTGCACGTCGTTTAGGTATTCTAGAAGCAGACCAAAAGGGTGGTGTACTAACGGGAGCTGAATTAGATCAAATTGATGATAAGGATTTTGCCACTAAGGTAAAAGATTATTCCGTATACGCTAGGGTTTCTCCAGAACATAAAGTTCGTATTGTTAAAGCATGGCAAAAGGCTGGTAAGATAGTAGCTATGACTGGTGATGGTGTCAACGATGCACCAGCCCTTAAAACAGCTGATATAGGTATTGGAATGGGAATCACCGGTACAGAAGTTTCAAAAGGCGCAAGTGATATGGTTTTAGCAGATGACAACTTTTCAACGATTGTTGTTTCAGTAGAAGAAGGGCGTAAAGTATTTTCAAATATTCAAAAAGCCATTCAATTTCTATTATCAGCTAACTTAGGCGAAGTGCTTACGTTATTTATTGCAACTTTACTAGGTTGGAATATTTTAGCTCCAGTTCATATTTTGTGGATCAATCTTGTGACCGATACTTTTCCAGCGATTGCACTAGGTTTAGAACCAGCAGAAGCAGACGCGATGAAAAAACCGCCAAGAGGAAGAAAAGCAACGTTCTTTTCAAATGGCGTTTTACCCAGCTTGATTTATCAAGGGATTTTTGAAGGCGGAATTACGTTATTTGTTTATTGGTGGGCAACGCACAACCCAGCACATCCAAATGATTTAAACTTAGTCCATGCAGATGCCTTGACTATGGCGTTTGCTACATTAGGCCTACTTCAATTATTCCATGCATTCAATGTGAAATCTATCAAGAAATCATTGTTTACAGTGGGCTTTTTCAAAAACAAAACGTTTAACTTAGCTATTTTATTATCAGCCGCATTACTAAGTGTAGTTATTTTAATACCTGGGCTAAATGATGCATTTAGTGTATCCCAATTAAATGTTGAACAATGGTTACTGGTATTTGGAGCAGCCGTTTCAATTATTCCATTAGTGGAAATAGTGAAGTTCTTTATGCGAAGGTTCTCTAAGAATAAAAATTGATGAAAGAGAATAAACTAAATAGAAAAAAGCATTCCTGATTTTAGGGATGCTTTTTTTAGAAAGATGACATACTATTTAAAAAATAAATTGTGCTTGCAAAAAATGCGTGTTATTATTTTTGAATAGCAAGTACTCGCTTTTTTTAAATGAATTTTAAGATCTAATCGGATTATTAAAGAAAAGAGGTTGATGCTTATGGAAAAACTATGGTTTCCACCTTTACAGGAAGAAGATCCATTGATAACAGAAAAAATAAAATATAGTATTGCTTTTCTATTCTCTCTTATGCTAGTTGGACTAGCTCTTCACTTCAATACACTTGAAGAAATTTGGCAGGGAAGTCTTAAAATCCTTATTTCTCCGGCTAATCTAGTAACGGATTATTTCAAACTAGCAAATGTTGGCGCGGCATTTATTAATGCGGCTTTGATGATCATAAAAAGTCTGTTCATTATCCGGTCAACGAAAGTATCGTTATCGGGTCCCTTGTTTGCTGCTATCTTCACGATAGCAGGATTCTCTTTATTTGGTAAAAATTTGTTTAATTCTATTCCAATTATTGTTGGAGTATTATTGTATGCTAAATTGACTCGTACACCATTTAAAAATTATTTATTATCTGCTTTATACGGTACTGCTTTAGGGCCATTAGTGAGTGAAGTAGCATTCAATAGCGGATTTTCGTTTTTCACAGGGATTTTTTTAGGATGTACAGCAGGCGTTATTGTGGGACTGATTTTGCCACCATTATCACGTCATTTTGCTAGTTTTCATAAAGGATTTAGTCTTTATAATATTGGATTTACTGCTGGAATTATTGGTATGGCTTTTATTGCATTTTTTAGAGCCTATGGTATAGAAGTAGATACGGTTTATTTAGTATCAAATGGTTATAATCAACCTTTATCCATTTATCTTTATAGTTTGTTTATTTTATTATTTAGTGGCGGAATTTATCTTAATGGCGGTTCGTTTTCGGGGTACTCTAATTTTTTGAATGAAGATGGAAGAGGCGGACCTGATTTTATGGAACGCCATGGATTAGGACTAACCTTGTTAAATATGGCTTTGTTAGGTGTGCTAACCACTACCTTTGTGTTAATAGTAAGAGGAGAATTAAATGGACCAGTTATTGGAGGAATATTTACAGTAGTTGGTTTTGGAGCTTTTGGAAAACACGTGAAAAACGTTTTTCCTATTCTTTTAGGAGTATTGCTTGTAGGCTGGTTAACATCCACTGAATTATCGAGTACTAGTTTTTTACTTACTGCATTATTTGGAACAACTTTAGCCCCTGTTAGCGGACATTATGGAGTGATTGCTGGAATTTTAGCAGGCAGTTTGCATATGGTTATCGTAACGAATATAAGTTATTTGCATGCAGGTATGAATCTTTATAACAATGGTTTTTCAGGAGGGTTTACAGCAGCTATAATCGTTCCTTTATTAGAAGTCGTTTTCTTCCATAAAAATAACCGGAAAAATAAAGAACTGATAAAGCCTATAATCAATACTGAACCTGTTGAAGACCTGGAAAAGACAAAAAATAGTCCGGAATAGTACAATGAAAATAATAATTTTTTGTTTATCATTTTTCAAGATAAGGCATTATATCAAAAGGTTTTTCCTATATGAAGAGGTAAGTTTTCAATGTAATTGGCTGGATGTTATTTTTTCGCTTGATTTCCTTACAAAAGTAAAGTAATATTTATTAGTCACTAAAAATCTGAGGAAAATCCTCAATTTTAGGGTAGTCACTTTGGAATGGGCTACTTGAGACCTTTAATCTTATGATGGATCTGCTTTCTTATTAAGAGAGCAAAAAAAGGGAGGATTATTATGACAAATCTTTATATTGGTATTGTATTAGTATTATTCGTTGCAATACTAGTGGGATTCTGGCAATTACAAAAGAGACACATCAAATTTTCAACACGTGTTTTTATTGCTTTAGGATCAGGTGTTTTATTCGGAGCTGTTTTACAATTGATATTCGGTTCAAGCAGTGAAGTAACAACAAAATCTATTGAGTGGATCAGTATAGTCGGTACAGGCTATGTTAAATTTTTACAAATGCTGATCATGCCGTTGATTTTTGTATCCATTGTAGGAGCTTTTACAAAAATTGAAGGGTCTAAAGACCTTGGTAAAATTAGTTTTAACGTACTAGCAACCTTGCTTGCTACCACAGCGATAGCTGCCTTAATAGGGATAGCTAGTGTGATGGTGTTTAACCTAGACGGAGCAGAATTTAGTCAAGGTGCTGTTGAAACTGCACGTATTGCAGAATTAAGTGAAAGAGAAGCACAAGTAGCGGATCTAAGTATCCCAGAACAAATTTTAGAATTTATTCCAGTTAATTTCTTTGCTGATTTATCGAATGCTCGTTCTACAAGTACAATTGCTGTGGTTATTTTCTCTGCTTTTGTGGGAGTAGCTTATTTAGGAGTTCATCGTAAAGATAAAGAAGCCGGCGAATTTTTTGCAAAGATCATTCATAGTTTATATGCTATTGTGATGCGTATTGTTACGTTGGTATTGCGTTTAACACCTTATGGGATCTTCGCATTAATGACTAAAGCATTAGCAACAAGTGATTTTAATGCATTAGTTAATCTAGGTGTTTTTGTCATTGCTTCATACGCAGCAATTATTGTGATGTTTTTAATTCATATGCTCATTTTACTTGGGTTAAAAGTTAGCCCAATCCAATATTTGAAAAAATCTTTTACAGTATTGAGTTTTGCATTTACTGCACGTTCTAGTGCGGGTGCATTACCATTGAATATCGAAACACAAACAAAAGCTTTAGGTGTAGATGAAGCTTCTGCAAACTTCTCTGGAACATTTGGTTTATCTATCGGACAAAACGGATGTGCTGGAATTTATCCAGCAATGTTGGCTGCTATCGTAGCTCCAGCTGCAGGAATAGATATTTTTAGCCCAGCTTATATTCTTACAATCATGGCTGTTGTTACGATCAGTTCATTTGGTGTTGCAGGTGTAGGTGGCGGAGCAACATTTGCTGCTTTAATTGTCTTAGGATCATTAAACTTACCTGTAGCAATTGTTGGATTAGTTATTTCTGTTGAACCAATTATTGATATGGCTCGTACATTGTTGAATGTAAATGACAGTATGATTGCTGGTATCGTATCATCTAAACGATTAAAAACATTCAATGAAGAAATTTTCAATGATGACTCTGCAGTTGTAAAGTCTGATATCTAAACTAAAAAATGAAGTAAAAAAAGACTGAGACAGCAGTTTCAGCAATTCAAAAAAACGTTCATTGCATTTTTTGCAGTGAACGTTTTTTTGTTTATTTAAAGGTATAAAGCTGATTTTCTGGACTAAACATCCTTGATAAAAAGAAGAATGCGAATTAACTTCAAGGTTAAAAAACAATATTTTATCTAATTTGTCGACCAACTGGTATACTAATGAAAAGACCCAAAGAGGTGTTTGAAGATGAAAAAGGAATTATTTGCATTAGGAGATGTACATGGGCAAATTTCTTTATTTAAAAAGATGCTGACCAATTGGAATGAAGATACACAACAGCTGCTTTTAATTGGAGATCTAGGAGATCGTGGCGAAAATCCAAAAGAATGTCTGCTGTTGGCGAAAATATTGGTAGAAGAAAAGGGAGCCATTTATTTAAAAGGCAATCATGAAGAGATGTTGCTTAATTTTATGAATGACCCTGAAAGAAATTATGAACTTTACTGTTTAAATGGCGGGATGAAGACACTTGAAACTTTTTTGCATCCAGGTTTAGATGCTGAATATTCTCCGACAGAGATCGGAATGTTTCTGGCTAGTCGCTACCCCGCATTAAAACCATTTCTTGAAACACTGCCCCTTTATTATGAATGGGGAGATTTTTTGTTTGTGCATGCTGGAGTCGATTTGTCTAAGCGTGACTGGCGTCAAACATCTGATGAGGATTATGTCTGGATTCGAGACTCTTTTCATAAAGAGAAAAATAATACTGGGAAGATAATTGTATTTGGACACACGATCACGCCAGCTTTATACGGTGATAATCATACAACTGATCTGTGGATAAAAGATAATAAAATCGGCATAGATGGAGGAGCTGTATATGGAGGCGCGCTTCATGGAGTTTTATTCAATGAGACAAATTTAGTGAAAGATATTAAAATAGATAATATTGGATATGTTTGGGATGGAAGAGTATAAGTCAAAAATAATCAGTTAATCAAAGGAGAGATAAAATGATTCTGTTTGAAAATGTTTCTAAAGAATATGAAAAAGGAAAAGCGGTTGTTTCAGAACTGGATTTGGAAATAAAGGATGGCGAGTTTTTTGTGCTGATTGGACCAAGCGGCAGCGGAAAGACAACCACACTAAAAATGATCAATCGATTGATTCCATTGACTGAAGGGTTTATTCGAATAAACGACAAACCAATTAGCGATTACAATTTGCAAGAGTTACGATGGAATATTGGGTATGTGCTCCAACAAATTGCTTTATTTCCTAATATGACAGTTGAAGAAAATATTACGGTCGTACCGGAAATGAAGAAGTGGTCTAAAGCTGAAATGCAACAAAGAGTCACAGAGTTGCTTGCCAGTGTCGGTTTAGATCCAGATACTTATCGCAACCGTAAAACAGCTGAATTATCAGGTGGAGAGCAACAAAGAGTCGGAGTAGTACGGGCGTTAGCAGCCAACCCTGACATTATTTTAATGGATGAGCCTTTTAGTGCGTTGGATCCGATCAGTAAAAGTAATTTACAGCGAGATGTGGCCAAATTACAAAAAAAATTAAATAAGACGATTGTTTTTGTCACACATGATATGCAAGAAGCTTTAGCTTTGGGAGACCGTATCTGCTTGATGAACAAAGGGAAAATCGAACAAATAGGAACTCCGGATGAAATCCGAAGCCATCCTAAAAATGATTTTGTTCGCAACTTTTTACAAACAGGTACGATCGCTCTTAAAGAAGACCAAACAATCCAACAGGTGATAGCAGCTGGACTATTCGAACCGCTTGAAGTAACTGATGAAATTGGATTTTACTTAGTTCCTGAAGATACTATTGATGCCTTGATCGTTGCTTTAGCTGAAAAAGAATTTGTCATCATCAAAGGAAATGAAGAAAATGTGATCGGTAGAATTACGAAGCAACAGTTACTGACCTATTTGGCTCAAGAAATTTCTGTCGAACAAGAAAGTGTGGTGAAATAGAATGAGTGCATTTATTGCCACTTTACAAGAACGTAAAGGTGAATTATTAACGGCCTTGATCGAACACATGCAATTATCGTTTATTTCATTGTTTATAGCGGTTATTATAGCGATTCCATTAGCAATTTACTTAACCAGACATAAAAAACTGGCAGCCGTCATGATCCAAATCACCTCAATATTTCAAACTATCCCATCTCTTGCTCTTTTAGGATTGATGATTCCATTAGTAGGAATAGGTTCTGTGCCGGCCGTTATAGCATTAGTGATTTATGCCTTACTGCCTATTCTAAGAAATGCCTACACAGGATTAAATGAAATTGACCCTTCACTAAACGAAGCGGCGGATGCAATGGGGATGAGTCGTTGGAGGAAACTAATCAAAGTTCAGATTCCAATCGCTATGCCAATCATTATGGCTGGGATTCGCAATGCCATGGTGTTGATCATTGGAACCGGAACGATTGCGGCTCTAATTGGTGCGGGTGGTTTAGGAAGTCTTATTTTATTAGGGATCGATCGTGGAAACAATCATTTGATTTTATTAGGTGCTATTCCAGCGGCCTTATTAGCTATTTTATTTGATTATCTTCTAAGCTTATTTGAAAAAATCTCGTTTAAGAAAACGGTTATCACATTAGGGATTCTTAGTGTACTTATTTTAGGTTTGTTGATTGCTCCATTATTGACAAAAGACAAAGAAGAACTGATTATAGCTGGTAAATTAGGCGCAGAACCTGAAATTATTATGAATATGTACAAATATTTGATTGAAGACCAAACGGATGTAGAGGTTACTCTAGAACCTAATATGGGGAAAACAACATTTGTATTTAACGCATTAGAATCAGGCGATATCGATGTTTATACAGAGTATACCGGAACGATCTTAGCTACTTTTTTAAATGAAGAAATTACATCTTCAGATGAACAAGAAGTTTTCCAACAAGCAAAAGAAGGGTTAGCTGAACAATATGATATGTCTTTATTAGAACCTATGGCATTCAATAATACGTATACGCTTGCGGTCACGAAAGAACTAGCAGAAGAGTATCAACTTGAAACCATATCTGATTTAATTCCTATTGCGGATGAGATCAAAGCTGGTTTTACATTAGAATTTTCTGATCGTCAAGATGGTTACTTAGGGATTCAAGATTTATACGGCCTAACTTTTGGGGAAGTCCAAACAATGGAACCTAAACTCCGTTATACAGCGATTGAAACAGGAGACATCAATTTAGTAGATGCGTATTCAACCGATAGTGAACTTGCTCAGTATGACTTGGTTGTTTTGGAAGACGATCGCGGTTTGTTTCCACCTTACCAAGGAGCTCCATTGATGTTGAACGAGACAATAGAGGATTTTCCAGAAGTTGAAAACAGTTTAAATCAGCTATCTGGTAAAATTACAGATGCTGAAATGCGAGAAATGAATTTTGCAGTTAATGTGACGGGGAAAAGTGCAAGTGAAGTGGCACAGCAATTCTTAACTGAAAATGGTTTGCTAGCCGAATAAAAATAGGAGTGAACGAATCATTTAAACAAGATGCAATAAAGGAGAATAGTATGAAAATTGGGGTGCTATCAGATTTACACATTGATACCAATAGAAAGAAACTAAAAGAAAATGAAACCTATGCAGAAATACTCATAAAGCAGATCAAGCATCAAAAAATTGACGTGTTATTGCTAGCCGGGGATATCAGTAGTGATTACTTAGAATCGCAAAAGTTCTTAGATGAGGTAACGCAAAAAAGCGGTATTCCTATTCTATTTGTTCCAGGCAATCATGATTTCTGGTCAATAAAAAATGGTGAGACTGACACTAAAAAAATCTATCAATTCTTTAAAAATCAGCCAAACAATTTAGTGGATCAACCCTATATTCTAAATGATGACTGGGCCATTGTGGGAAATCCCGGATGGTATGATTATGGGTATGGAGACCAAAGCAAATATACTGAAGAAGAGTTTAATGAAATGAAATTAAGATTTGGCGTGTGGCAAGATAAGCGCTATGTTCATTGGGGAAAAGAAAATAAACAGGTGGCTCAATGGATGCTGGGTCAGTTAGAGTCAGACCTTCAGTCCGTTGGAGAGAGAAAAATTATCTTGATGACGCATGTGGTCACCCATCCTAGATTTGTGGTTCCGTTGCCGCATAAAATTTATGATTATTTTAATGCTTTTCTAGGAAGCTCTTCTTATGAAAAGCTCTACCAAAAATACCCGATAGCTTACAGCGTTATGGGACATGTTCATTTCAGAAAAACGTTAGTCGATAACCAAATCAATTACATTTGTGCTTGCTTAGGAGGATCAAAACATTGGTTGACCAAAGATCCAGAAGCAGAAATCGTAAATGCACTTCTTACGTTTCATTTGCCAGAATAAAAAAGATAGGCGAAAAGGATAAAAACCTTTTGCCTATCTTTTTTTATTGTACATGCTCTTACCTATATTTAAGAGTGAGTTGGTTAGCCTCTTATGTTTATGGTAAAATAACTAAGTAAAGTGGAACGAGAGAGGAAGAAATAAATGACTGAAACAAATGAAACGATTGTCTTAGACTTATTAAAAAACGAATTGAAAAGTTACTCTAAAAAGCAATTAACAACTGTGTTAGATTTATTAGCTGAAGGGAATACAGTCCCTTTTATAGCTCGTTACCGGAAAGAAATGACGGGGACGTTGGATGAAGTTCAAATACGCGAAATAGAAGAGCGTCACAGCTATTTGACCAATCTAGAAAAACGTAAAAATGACGTGTTAAGAAGCATTGAAGACCAAGGGAAGTTAACATCTGAACTTGAAGGGAAAATCAAAAAAGCAGCAAAAATGCAATTAGTGGAAGATCTGTATCGTCCATTTAAACAAAAACGTCGTACAAAAGCAACGATAGCAAAAGAAAGCGGCTTGGAACCCTTAGCGCAATGGTTGCTGACTTTTCCAACAGAAGACATAATTGCTGAAGCAGAGAAGTATGTGAGTGACGAAAATCAAGTTGCAACAAGTGCAGATGCATTAGCTGGTGCTCATGAAATTCTTGCTGAACTTATCGGAGACGAACCAAAATACCGTACGTGGATCCGCGAGTACAGTTCTAAAAACGGAGCGATTACAGCTAAAGTCAAAAATGCTGATAAAGATGAAAAAGGGACTTTTGAGATGTATTACGACTATAGTGAACCCTTGTCAAAAGTTGCCTCACACCGTATTTTGGCTATGAATCGCGGCGAAAAAGAAGATATTTTGAAAGTTTCTTTTGATCTGGATGAAAGAAGGATCCATGATTATTTAGAAAAGCAATTGATTGAACAACCGCAATCAACAGCTGCTCCTTTTATAACAGCAGCATATGAAGACAGCTACAAACGGTTTATCGGACCATCGATCGAACGTGAGATCCGTGCCGAATTAACGGAAACAGCTGGAGAACAAGCCATTCATATTTTTGGTGAAAATTTACGTAATTTATTATTGCAAGCTCCTTTAAAAGGTAAAATTGTTTTAGGCTTAGATCCAGCTTATCGTACAGGTTGTAAGTTAGCGGTCATTGACCCTACAGGGAAAGTATTAGCTATTGATGTGATCTATCCGCATAAACCAGCAGGTGCAGCTGCACGTGCTGAAGCAGCTGATAAATTCAAACAGTTGGTTGAGTCTTATGAAGTTGAAATGATCGCGATAGGAAATGGAACAGCTAGTCGTGAATCTGAAACATTCGTTGCTGAAAACTTAAAAGAACTAGATCGACAAGTCTTTTATGTCATTGTCAATGAAGCAGGGGCATCCGTTTATTCAGCAAGTAAAACGGCTAGAGAAGAATTTCCGGATTTACAGGTTGAACAAAGAAGTGCAGTTAGTATCGCTCGACGATTGCAAGATCCATTAGCCGAACTTGTAAAAATCGACCCTAAATCAGTTGGTGTAGGTCAATATCAACACGATGTTTCTCAAAAACGCTTAGAAGAACGCCTTGATTTTGTAGTAGAAACGGCGGTTAACCAAGTGGGTGTCAATGTGAACACTGCAAGTGCACCTTTATTGCAGCATGTTGCCGGTCTAAATAAAACAACAGCAACGAATGTCGTAGCTTACCGTGAAGAAAATGGCCGATTTGCAAGTCGTGCTCAATTGAAAAAAGTTTCTCGTTTAGGCCCTAAAGCGTATGAACAAGCGGTTGGATTCTTACGGATCATCGATGGGAAAAATGTATTGGACAATACAGGTATTCATCCTGAAACGTATAAAGAAGCTAAAGAAATTCTTGAATTAGCTGAACTTTCATTGGCGAAAGTTGGCAGTATGGAAGCCAAGAAGGCGTTAGAAAAATTAGATTTAGCGCTGCTGGCAGAACAAGTTGGCTTAGGAAAAGAAACCGTAAAAGATATGGTGCAAGCTTTATCACAACCTGGTCGCGATTTGCGAGATGAATTGTCTGCTCCATTGTTACGCACAGATGTCTTAAGTATGGAAGACTTAGTGCCAGGTATGGAATTAGAAGGAACCGTTAGAAACGTAGTCGATTTTGGTGCATTTGTGGATATAGGGGTCAAACAAGATGGAATGGTCCATATCTCTAAATTAAGCAAAGGTTATATCCAACATCCGACAAATGTCGTTTCAGTTGGAGATGTCGTGACCGTTTGGGTCGATGATGTAGATTTGAAAAAAGGGCGCATTGCGTTAACGATGTTAAAACCAAAAGAATAAAAAAATACGAAAAAAGTGAAGAATTCGGGACATTTTCCCAAACTCTTCGCTTTTTGTTTAATGTCTTTTAGTTGTCGAATAGTTTGTAAACTTGTAAAATAAGCTATAAGTTAATCTAAGGAAAAGTAAAAAGGAAACGGACTTACTAAAAAAGGAAGAACAAAAATGAATCAAGCAGAATTACAGCAATTGGTGCAAGAAACGTCATTAGCGTATTTTGGATTACCCTTCAAACACCAAGCCGTATTTAATCGTCGTTTGCGGACTACTGGAGGGCGTTATCATTTAACGTCCCATAATTTAGATTTTAATCCACTCATTCTAGAGACTTTTGGATCAGAAGAATTTTTAGGCGTTATTAAACATGAGCTTTGTCACTATCATTTGCATTTAACGAACCAAGGGTTTCAGCACAAAGATAAGGAATTTAAACAATTATTAAAAGAAGTTGGCGGATCAAGATTTGTAAAGTCGTTAAGTAAATCTAAACCAGCTAAGAGCTTAGTGCTTTACCAATGCCAAGGATGTTCTCAGTTGATTTATCGGCAGCGCAGAGTCAATACC
The DNA here is from genome assembly GCF_900102725.1 of Carnobacterium viridans. NCBI lineage: Bacteria > Bacillati > Bacillota > Bacilli > Lactobacillales > Carnobacteriaceae > Carnobacterium > Carnobacterium viridans. The sequence continues at coordinate 1,867,711 of NZ_FNJW01000008.1, forward strand.
GAAAAGTATGTGTGTGGTCAGTGTAAAGGAAAGTTGATGTACATTGGGATAAGGAACGAAACAGTGAACCTTAAGGGGTGAAAATAATGAATCAAGAACAAATGATCCGGCAAAAAATAGCATTTATCTTTCCATCTTATGCTAGTCCAATAAAAAAACAAAATGCTATTGATGAAACAGAAAAAATATTTCGAACGTTAGCTGGCAAATTAGCCGAACAAAAAAAAGGCTGGTTGACAGTAAATGGATTTAGCAATAGGAAAACAGATTTTACAACGGAACCGCCTGTTTTAGTCAGTAAAGAAGGGGAAATTTTTCCACTTTGGAAAATGGTATTGGACGTTGAAATGGATTGGCTGAAAAAGAACATAAAAACGGTATCTGTGCTTGATTATGGTGCACTGGGAGATGGAAGAACAGATTGCACCTTAGCATTTAAAAAAGCTGTTTCTTCAGGTTACAGACGTGTGATTGTGCCCCCAGGTAACTATGTGGTAAAAGGAATCAGACTCCCTTCTCATACCGAACTGATCGGCAGCGGGCCGAATCAAACCGTTCTGACCTTGCATAAAAAAGCGCCTAAAAAAACACGATTGATCACCAACCAACACCATGTAAAAGGTAACCACCATATTCGAATTGAAGGAATGACTCTGGACTGGAATAGTGCTAGGCTGAGCAGCACAGAAAAAACAGCGAGCGGCGGAACTTATTCCAGCGGCATTACTTTAGCCCAAGTTAAATATGGCATAGTTCGAAACGTGAACGTCATTGATCCTGGATTGCACGGAATCGATGTCACATCTCCTATGTACAATTATTTTGGCGATGGTCTTAGAGCAAAAGGCGGCAGTCAATTTGTCTGGCTAGATGGCATTGAGACGAGCGGATTTGGCGACGATGGCATAACGACGCATCACAGCGATCATATCTTTATATCTAATTCTTATGCGCATCATCCCAGCGGCCGTGCTCACAAAAAAGGTTATTCAAATTCTAATGGCATCGAAATAGATGATGGTTCACAACATGTTACTCTGGCAAATAACTTCACTGCTTTTTGCTTTGGCGGAATAGAAATAAAAGCGCATCAAACCAGTTCGGCAGCATCAGACGTACAAATCATTGGTCATTATTCCAGACAAGATAATCGTTCCTATAACTTTAGGCACATTGGTCATCATCAAGGAGAAGATGAGTATTCTGTTTCGGCATTTGGCATCCGAGCAACATTTCTTGCAGCAGACTGCCCTCAAAAAACGGATCTCTATGCAGCTTCAACGCCAAGAGCACTCGTTGTATCTGCTTATCAAAAAGTAGCCATCAATCATTTTTTTGCTTTAACAAAGATAGATGAATCTTCAGATAAAATTGCATTATCTATTCAATACCGAGCGGGGGAAGTAGCTGTAAGACATATTGAACTGAAAAATTATGAGCGTTCAATCAAGCCGATTCGCATAGGAAAAGAAACTGGACGAGTCCAAATAGATCAATTGGAATAATCGGCTAAGCACACCGATGAAACTACCCTATTTTTCATGGTTTTATGTTATGATTAACGGGAATAAATAAGAGATAGGGGAAGAGTAATGAATACTATTTATCCAGATGACAGTTGGGCATTACACACTGATCTATACCAAATCAATATGATGAAAACGTATTGGGAGTTAGGAAAAGCAGACACTCATGCGGTTTTTGAATCGTATTACAGAAGTAATCCCTTTGACAGCGGCTATGCTATTTTCGCTGGTTTAGAGCGTGTTGTGCACTACATTCAAAGTTTGAAGTTTACAAAAAGCGATATCGATTATTTGAGAAGTTTAGATACTTACCCGGAGGCATTTTTAGAATATCTGAAGAATTTTAAATTTAGAGGAACGATTCGTTCGATGGTAGAAGGGGAAGTGGTATTTGCTGGAGAACCCTTACTACAAGTTGAAGGGCCTTTAGCCGATTGTCAATTAGTTGAGACAGCAATCTTGAACATACTTAATTACCAAACGCTTATCGCTACTAAGGCATCTGCAATCAAGGCAATCGTAAAAGATGAACCTGTCTTAGAGTTTGGAACAAGGAGAGCTCAAGAGATGGATGCAGCTATTTGGGGAACAAGAGCAGCTTATATTGGCGGATGTGATGCAACCAGTAATACGCGTGCGGGCAAAATCTTTGGCATTCCGGTCAGCGGAACACATGCTCATTCATTAGTCCAAGTCTACCGAAATGATTACGATGCTTTCATGGCTTATGGAACAACGCATAAAGACTGTGTCTTTTTAGTAGATACTTATGACACATTAAAATCTGGTGTGCCTAATGCTATTCGAGTAGCAAAAGAACTTGGCAATAAGATTAACTTCCAAGGCGTTCGTATCGACAGCGGCGATATGGCTTACATTTCAAAACGTGTACGTCAACAGCTTGATGATGCAGGTTTCACTGAAGCCAAAATATATGCATCTAATGATTTAGATGATAAAACGATTTTAAACTTGAAAATGCAAGGTGCTAGAATCGATGTATGGGGCGTGGGAACAAAATTAATCACAGCTTACGACCAACCGGCTCTTGGAGCAGTGTATAAATTAGTTTCCATTGAAGATGAACAAGGAAACATGGTAGACACATTGAAGCTTTCCAGCAATGCTGAAAAAGTTTCAACACCAGGTAAAAAACAAGTTTGGCGCATCACCAAAAATGATGATGGGAAATCTGAAGGAGATTACATTACGCTCTGGGAAGAAAGACCCGATCAAAAAGAAGAATTGTTTATGTTTCATCCTGTGCACACGTATATCAATAAAACGGTCAAGAATTTTAGTGCTAGACCGCTCTTAAAAGAAATTTTTGTTGACGGTACTTTGGTTTATGATTTGCCAAAATTACCAGAGATCAAAGCTTATGCAGAAATCAGTTTAGGTATGCTTTGGGAAGAATATAAGCGCAGTTTAAATCCTGAGGCTTATCCCGTCGATTTATCGCAAGCGGCTTATGACCATAAGATCAAATCGATTGAAAAAGTACGCGATGAAGTAAATAGTTTGGCTAAATAAGTAATCAAAAAAAGAATCGAAGTTGGATTCTTTTTTTTGAAAACAGAATTATTAGAGCCCTAAAAAAAACTATGCTATACTACATTTAACCACTAAATGAAGAAAAGAGGATAAGAAATATGACTGAATTAAGAAACCAAATCATAAAAGCAATGCAAGTCAAACCATCTATTGATCCAAAAGAAGAAATACGTAAAAGTGTCGATTTTTTAAAAGCGTATTTAAAAAAACATTCCTTTTTAAAAACGCTGGTATTAGGGATCAGTGGAGGCCAAGATTCTACCTTAGTCGGTAAATTAGGCCAAATAGCTGTGAATGAATTGCGTGAAGAAACAGGAGATATTTCTTATCAGTTTATTGCAATACGTCTTCCTTATGGAGAACAAGCAGATGAAAAAGATGCTATGGATGCCATTGAGTTTATTGGTGCAGACAAGGTAGTGAAAGTAAATGTAAAACCTGGAGTGGATGCAACAGTACAAACACTGGAAGAATCAGGTACTCCAATCAAAGATTTTGTTAAAGGAAATATTAAAGCTCGTCAACGCATGATCATCCAATATGCAATAGCTGGAAGCAACAATGGAGCAGTATTAGGAACCGATCATTCTGCAGAATCAATTACTGGATTTTACACAAAATTCGGAGACGGCGGAACGGATATCAATCCTATATTTAGATTAAACAAACGTCAAGGAAAAGCCTTATTAAAAGAATTAGGAGCTCCTAAACATTTGTATGAAAAAGTTCCAACGGCTGATTTAGAAGAAGACAAACCTTCTTTACCAGATGAAATGGCGTTAGGTGTAACGTATGATCAAATTGATGATTACCTAGAAGGAAAAGAAATTGCTGAAGCAGCAGCTCAAACTATTGAGAGTTGGTATGTGAAAACAGAACATAAACGCCATTTGCCGATTACGATTTTTGATGATTTTTGGAAATAACAGTACTTGTAATAAAAGGAAATAAAACACTAAAAGGCTGGAAAATTTATTCCAGCTTTTTTCTGTTACTAGGTAGCATTAGATTTAAGTGATTGTACATTTAGAATGAGAGGTGAAAACAGTGGAAATGGAAAAATTGTCACTTGTCATTCCTTGTTATAACGAGGAACAGACGATTCCCCTTTTTTTTGATGCAGTTGAAAAGATACAGTCACTATTAGAGAATACAACTATTGAATATATCTTTGTCAATGATGGTTCAAAGGATCATACGTTGACTATTTTACGCGAAATGGTTCAACAACATCCAACGACCATTAGATATCTGTCTTTTTCGCGAAACTTTGGCAAAGAAGCTGCTTTATATGCTGGCTTAGAACATGCTACAGGAGATTATGTAGCAGTGATGGATGTTGACTTACAAGATCCACCTGAATTGCTGCCTCAAATGCTTCGTCTGATACGTGAAGAAGCATACGATTGTGTAGGGACAAGGAGAGTGAGCCGAAAAGGCGAACCGCCGCTCCGTTCTTTTTTAGCAAAAGAGTTTTATCGAATCATGAATCGCATTTCTGCAGTTGAATTTGTAGACGGTGCGCGAGATTATCGGTTAATGACTCGTCAAATGGTTGAGGCTATTCTTTCTATGACTGAGGTAAATCGTTTTTCGAAAGGGATTTTTAGTTGGGTAGGCTTTGACACCAAATATTTAGAGTTTGAAAATAAAGAACGATCCGCAGGTAAATCTACGTGGTCTATTTGGACATTATTTAAATATTCATTAGATGCCATTGTGGATTTTTCAGATATTCCGTTGGCAATAGCTTCTTTTGTAGGACTTTTTTCGTTTGTTGCAGCTGTTTTCTTTATGATCGTGATTGTTATCCGAACGGTTTTATTTGATGATCCTACAGCAGGTTGGCCATCATTAGTAACCATAATATTAGCTATTGGAGGGTTGCAGCTATTTTGTTTAGGGATCGTTGGGAAATATTTAGGAAAAACATATTTAGAAACGAAGAAAAGACCTATTTATATTTTAAAAGAAACAGATAACAATCAAAAAAACGAAAAGAAACAAAAGAAAGTTCTTTAATAAAGGTGAATGAAAATGAGAAAAATAAAGAAGAAAAAAAAATGGGCATTTTCATATAAGGCTCAAACGATTTTAACAGGTTGCTTGAAAACGATTCTGGTTGGGCTGATAATGTCAATCGCAGGGAATTTTTTACTGCAATTTTTTCAAAACCAATACAGCTTTTCCTTAGCAATGAATTTTGCTTTCAATTGGCATACAGAATTATTTTTATTCGGAGCGTTTTTACTATTTGTTTTGTACATATGGATGACGTCTCTTTTCGGATCTCGCTGGTTGAGTGCTCTTATCTTGCTTTTAGGTGTACTAGTGATTGGCGTTACAACACAACAGAAAATGGCGTTACGTGGAGAACCATTGTACCCTTCTGATTTTTCGATGATTCGAGAATTGCCTTTTTTGATTCGTATGATTGATAGCAAACTTATTTTAGCAATGGGTATTTTTTTACTTTGTGTAGTAAGTATAGCTGTCTTTATTTTAGTTAGAAAAAAAAGAAAGTACCAATGGGAAAGACCAGTACAAACTAAAGCAAGTTGGCTAATAAGAGGAAGTACATTTCTAGTAGCTAGTTTCATTCTTTTTTACAGTTCTTGTTTTAATCAAACAGGGAATGTATTTAAGGCTGCTTATGATCGGTATGCTTACTGGATTCCTTATAGTCAGCAAATGAATTATTACAACAATGGATTTATCGGAGGGTTTCTATACAATCTTGGTATAAACGCTATGACAAAACCAATAAATTATTCAAAACAACAAGTGGCGGATATTGTTCACAAATATGAAGAAAAAGCTGCAGAGATAAATGAAAGTAGGAAGGCTGCATTAAATGATGTAAATATTATTTATATGATGAATGAAAGTTTTTCAGATCCTTTAGATCTTGAAGGAATAACCCTTTCAAAAGATCCTATTCCCAAGATCCGCGAGTTAGAAAAAACAACTTTAAGCGGAAAAATTCTATCACAAGGGTATGGAGGCGGAACAGCCAATATTGAATTTGAAGCATTAACTGGATTATCAATGGAACCAATGGCAGCTAGTTTAACAACACCATATACACAATTGGTTTCTAGAATGAGTAAATTGCCTTCTATTGTGTCTTATTTGAACCAACAAAATTATGCTACGTCTGCTATCCATCCGTACAATACAACCATGTACAAACGCAAGGAAGTGTATCAAAAGCTTGGATTTAAAACATTTCTAAATGAAACAAATATGGAGTTTGTCGAAAAGAATGATCGAAATCCGTATATTTCAGACCAGTCAGCCTATCAAGAAGTTTTAAAACAAATGAAACACACAAAAGAATCTGATTTTATCCACTTGGTAAGTATGCAAAATCATATGAGTTATAGTGGTAAATACCCAAATACAGATTTTTCAACGCAAGGAACAGGGAACGCTAAAGAAGCTGCTAATTATCTACAAGACTTAGAATATAGTGATGATGCATTAGATGATTTTTTAACAACTATCGAACAATTACCGGAAAAAACGATCGTGGTTTTTTGGGGAGATCATTTGCCTAGTTTTTACAGTGAGAGCATTGTAGAAACCAATGGAAGTTTAAAGATGCATCAGACTCCGCTGATTATCTATTCTAATTTTGCGGGAAACGAGGGTACATTAGGAACAATCAGTCCTATTTATTTCATGAATCATATTTTAACTATTGCAAATGCACAGGTTACTCCTTTTTACGCATTTTTAATGGAATTAGAAGAAGGGTTACCGGCTTTTGAAAAAGGACTATATCTTGAAAATAATACAGAAACAATCATTACTGAACGGAAAGATCTTTTAAAAGAAACTCAAGATTTACTAAATGTATACGATATGATTCAATACGATGTAACAGTAGGAGAAAATTATAGCCAAGTACTTAATTTTTTTGAAAATTGAGTGCTTGTTTTTTACTTGTATTTTTGGTCTATACCATTTATAATGGAATAAAAGAGCAAAGGAGACAAAAAAATGGCTAATGTACTAACAAATGTGACGGTTTATACTGGAGAAGAAAAAATAGAAGAAGCATTTATTCGCTTTTCTGAAGAAGTTCTTGCTGTAGGCAAAATGAGTGACTATAAAAAAGAAACATCTGATCAAGAACAAGACGCTTCTGGGAAAATTGTTTTACCTGGGTTTATTGATGTTCACAGTCATGGTGGATACAGCTATGATAATATGGATGCTAATTCAGAAGAAATCAATCAAATGATCCAAAAAATGCATAAAGAAGGAATCACTTCTTACTTTGCTACAACGATGACGCAATCTTACGATGCTATTGATAAAGCTCTTATTGCTATAAACGAAGCTGCAATGAAAAATCCAGTGATTCAAGGTATTCATTTAGAAGGACCTTTTGTATCTGTGGATTTTAAAGGAGCACAACCTGAGGAGTATATCCGTGTACCAGACGCAAAACAAATGGAGAAATGGAACAAGTTAAGTGGAAATCGTATTCGCTTAGTCACTTATGCTTCTGAAACAAGTGATGCGTCAGAATTTGAAGATTATTGTATGAGTCATAACATTGTTCTTTCAATCGGGCACAGCAACGCAACTAGAGCTCAGCTGATGGACTCTAAAGCTTCTCATATTACACATTTGTACAATGCACAAAGAGGATTGCATCATCGTGAGCCGGGAGTAACAGGGCATGCCTTTTTAGAAGATGCTATCTATACAGAAATGATTGTTGACGGCTATCATATTCATCCTGATATGGTCAACTTAGCTTATAAAATTAAAGGACCAGACCGAATTGAAGTCATCACGGATTCGATGCGTGCAAAAGGTTTGCCTGATGGTGAAAGCGAATTAGGCGGGCAAAAAGTCTTAGTAAAAAATAATCAAGCAAGATTAGAAGATGGAACGTTAGCAGGAAGTGTATTGACGTTTAATGATGCATTTAAAAACATAATAGCTTTTACAAGTTGTTCCATTGAAGACGCCGTAAAAATGACTTCTGTCAATCAAGCAAGAGAATTTGGTTTAAGTCAAAAGGGCAGCCTTGAAGCGGGTAAAGATGCCGATATAATCGTAATGACTAGTGAATTTGATATAAAGCATACATTTAGTTACGGGAAAATGGTTTATTAAACGAGAATCGAAAAGAAAAGGTGGAAATTACAAATGGAAATAATTATTGTGAAAGATAACGTAGAGGGCGGAAAGAAAGCATTCGAATTGATTAAAGAAGGTATGGATCAAGGAGCAAAAGTACTTGGTTTGGCTACAGGAAGTACACCTGTTTCGTTGTACCATGAAATGATTCAAAGTGACATAGATTTTTCAGAAATGACTGCTCTTAATTTGGATGAGTATGTTGGACTTGCTCCTACAAATCCTCAAAGCTACCATTATTTTATGGAAGAACAGTTATTTTCTAAAAAACCCTTCAAAGAAACGTTTGTGCCCGATGGAATGGCTAAAGATGCAAAACAAGAATGTGAACGCTATGATCAAATTATTGAAACACATCCGATTGATATTCAAGTTTTAGGTGTTGGAAGCAACGCACATATTGGATTTAATGAACCTGGAACTTCTTTTGAGTTAACAACACATAAAGTAGAGTTATTGCCATCTACTATTGAAGCGAATAAACGATTTTTTGATCATGTCGAAGATGTTCCGCGTTTAGCTTATTCAATGGGAATCAAATCAATTATGCAATCTGAAAAAATTATTTTAATGGCTTATGGTGAAACAAAAGCAGAAGCTATTAAAAAAGCTGTAGAAGGACCTGTAACAGAAGAAGTTCCGGTAAGCATCTTGCAAAATCATAAAAATGTGATTATGATTGTGGATGAGGAAGCAGCGAAATTAATGCAACGATAGGAGCGAAATCATGGCTAAGGCGACACCAATTTATATTCAAATTCATAATCAAATACGAAAAATGATAGAACGAGAAGTTTGGAAAATAGGAGAGCGTATTCCTTCTGAAAGAGATTTAGCTATCCACTTTAATGTCAGCCGAATGACCTTGAGGCAAGCCGTACAAACTCTGGTAGATGAAGGAATATTAGAGCGGAAAGTAGGCTCTGGAACCTATGTATCCAATAAAAAAGTACAAGAAAAAATGGCTGGTATTCAAAGCTTTACCGATATTATGACTTCACAAGGAAGAAAACCCACAAGTAAAACGATTTCCTATCATGTCAAGCCTGCGAGTGTAAGTGAAGCCGAAAATTTAAAGCTTGAATCAGAAGAAATGGTTTTAAGAATGGAACGTATTCGATATGCAGATGATATTCCTATTTGTTTTGAAGTGGCAACGATTCCGTATCACCTTGTTGAATCATTAGGAAAACAAGAAATTACTAAATCACTTTACAAAGTTTTAGAAGCGGAACAAGGAATTACGGTTAAACGAGCAGAACAAACGATTTCTGCTATGCGTGCTTCTGAAAAAATTGCGGAGTATTTATCAATCAAACGAGGTGAATCAATTCTTCAGTTGAAACAAATCAGTTACTCAGAAGAAAACTTGCCCTTTGAGTATGTTCGTACTCAATATGTTGGAGAAAGATTTGAATTTTATTTAGAAAAGGATTTACGCTAATTGTTGTTTAGCGTAAATTTTTTTTGCTGTTAAAGGTCGTTAGTCCAGTCAAAATTAACTTGCAATTGTATTTTAGCCATTAAGTTTGTATAATGAGAGCAAGAATGGCTTTGAAAGTAGGTTTCTCTTTTATGTATGATATGTTTCAAGTATTGGTGTTTTGCTTATTAACGATCATAATTAGTTTTATGCTGACACCGCTAATAAAAAAATTGGCATTAAAAGTAAATGCTATAGACAAACCTGGCGAAAGACGAGTAAATGTAAAGGCGATGCCAACTTTAGGTGGATTGGCGATCTACTTGTCTTTTTATTTTTCCCTATTTTTTTTGCAGCCAATTCCATTTAAACAAGTTCTGCCGTTATTTGTTGCTTCTACTGTCATTATTATTACTGGAATGATTGATGATTTAATCGAGATCTCCCCAAAAATGAAATTATTGGGTATCCTAATAGCTGCACTAATTATTTACTATGTAGCTGATATACGAATGGATCTCGTTACCTTGCCATTAATTGGGAAGATACAGTTAGGAGTCTTTAGCTTACCCATTACATTAATATGGATATTAGCTATTACAAATGCAGTCAATTTAATAGATGGCTTAGATGGATTAGCAACCGGAGTTTCAATTATTGCTCTAACAACCATGGGTATTATTGGGTTCTTCTTTTTAACGATAGCTGATGTAGCTGTTCCAATCATGATTTTTACTCTTGTTGCAGCATCCATAGGATTTTTGCCCTATAACTTTTTTCCAGCGCGTATTTTTTTAGGCGATACAGGTGCTTTATTTTTAGGCTTTATGATATCTATTATGTCGCTTCAAGGGCTGAAAAATGCAACATTGATTACTGTTATTATACCAGTCGTTATATTAGGCATACCGATTACAGATACGGTTGCAGCTATATTAAGAAGACGATTAAATCGAAAACCAATTTCAAGTGCAGATAAAATGCATTTGCACCACCGTTTAATGACTCTGGGACTGACCCATAGACAAACAGTGCTTGCTATTTATAGTATTGCCGCTATGTTTTCATTGATTGCATTGATGTATCCTTTATCTACTTTTTGGGGATCCATTATGTTAACAGTAGGCTTATTGCTTGGTCTAGAGTTATTCATGGAATTGATTGGGTTAGTCAGCGAAGAAAGAAGACCCTTATTATCTAGATTTAGACGTTTTGCCAAAAAATTAAATCGAAAAAGATAACTAAAAAACGAGTACAAGACTAAAAAGTCCTGTACTCGTTTTTTTTAGCTTTCTACTTTTTAGTGTTGATAGCTTAGCTAAATTGACTAAAGCATATTTCTGGAGGAATAAGGTTTGCTTGCGAAGAGCTTTTTAATAAGCATAGTTTGTTAGGCCGTTTGTTTCAAATTCATAATCGTCAGCATCCCGTTCATCTAAAGAATCTAATCCAAGAGCTACTCGGAAACGATGACTGACAAAATCTACACTGTCTGGATAAAGTTCAACCATGCTTGCGCCATCCAACATGAAATCTGTCCATTCAAAAGTATAAGAGTTGAATGCGTATGAACCCTCTAATCCTGTTTGAGCTATTCCTAACATTTCATTGAAAGTCAAATCAGTACGCATGTTTGAGCCAACTGCTTCAATGACATCTGTATATTTTGATATGGAACCAGCACTTAATGCTTTTTTAACAATTGCTTGTATCAACAATTGTTGTCTTTCACCGCGCATAACGTCATTATCAATTTTTCTTGTACGAGCCAGTGCCAATGCTTCTTCACCATTTAACGTTTGATAACCCTCTTCTAAGGTGATTTGATTCATTTTGCCATCAGAATTTTGTTCTGAAAAAGCGATTGGAACATCCATTTCAATGCCGCCTAATGCATCTATGATTTTTAAAAAGGCTTCAAAATCAAAGGTCACATAATAGTGAATAGGAACATCTAACAATTCTTCAACAGTCTCAATGGTTGCTTGTTCTTCTCCTTTACCATAAGCTGCATTAATTTTATCCTCACGCACGTATTCTCCTTGATACATAATTGGAGTATAAGTGTCTCTAGGAATACTGACCATGTTAACTTCATGGTTATTTGGGTCGATAGTCAAATAAATTAATGAATCGGTTCTTGCACTTCCAAGATCGCGTTCTTCTGTATCATCAATACCCATAATTAAAATAGAAGTGGTTTCTTTAATTGGATCTACTACAACTTCTTTACTACGGTCTAGTTCATGATAAGAATCATCAATTGTTTTTTGAGCAGTTGCATAAAGCTTAGCTGCATAAATAGCTGCCCCTAAAATAATAATCATAATTGGAATCAGGATACTAAGAATGATCGTATTCTTTCTTTTTTGTCGTTTATCAATATATGACGCGCTTCTACTAGTATTAGGATGTTTCTTCACACTCATTCTCCTTCAGAAAAATCATTTGCTTTTGAATTGATCATGGCGGTGCTTGTTATCTAGACACATATAGTCTAAAATATCCTGTTCATTTTATCACGAATAAAAACAAGTAGAAAGAATATTCGGAAAAAGTAATCATTTCTTAACATTTAATTTACAATTCTTTTGTCACAATAAACGTCTTTTCCTATTTCAAATGTCACTTGACCATTAAGCCATTCAATAACAGCTGCTTGGAAAGTGGTTAATTGTTCGTGATCGATGAGACATAAAAAGGAAACAACATCAGAATAAAGAGTATCCTCAATGGCATAGTTCGCTTCGCGAAGAGAATTTTCCAATTTCCCTGAGGCTGGATAAGTCACAACAATCGTTACTTGAGTGTGCAAACGTCTTTCAACAACTCCAATCGCATTCAAACCTTGACTGACAGCTTTTCCATAAGCCCGTATTAAACCTCCTGCACCAAGCTTGACACCTCCAAAATACCGAGTGACAACAACGACAACATTTTTAAGATCTTTTTTCTTTAGGACTTCTAACATAGGAACCCCAGCTGTACCTGAGGGTTCTCCATCATCGTAAGCACGTTGGATTTCATTATAATCGCCAATTAAGTAAGCCACACAGTTATGGTTGGCTTTGACATGTTCTTTTTTTATTGACTGAACAAACTTTTGAGCTTCTAATTCATTCGATACTCGTTTTAAGTGACAAATAAAACGAGATTTTTTAATTTCAAATTCAAATTGACCATCTTTTTCAATGGTATTGTAATGAGTTAACATAATTTTCCCTTTCATCAAACTGAATAATTGCCTTATACAAATAGTGTACCTTTAGTGTAAGAGTTGAACAAGAACAATAGAAAAGAATTAGGAAATGTACCTTCCTAAAGAAGACGTTTTAACAAAAAAAAAAGTGTGCTATAATTTTAACTTAGCGACTATACTGCGTAAGTACTTAATAGAGAGGTGAGAATTTGAAAATTGCAGTGGTAACAGATAGCACAGCGTATCTAACGGATGAACAATGTGAGCTGTATTCTATCTATCGATTGCCTTTATCGGTCATAATGGAAAATGAAGTAATAGAAGAAACGGAAATAAGTCCAACTACTTTTTTTGAAGCTGTTAAGTCGATGGAGACTTTACCAACCAGTTCACAACCGCCTATCGGTCAAGCATCAGTATTGTTTAATGAGTTATCTAAAACGTATGATGCTGTGATAAGCATACATTTATCGAGCGAACTGAGTGGAACTTATAATACCATTAAAAGTTTATCTGGCATCTATGAAGATTTTAAAATTTACCCGTATGATTCGGGAATCAGTTGTTCAGCGCAAGGTTACTTTGTGCTAGAGGCTGCAAGAATGGCTAAAGAAGGATATACCGTTGAAGAGATTTTTCAAGTGTTTGAAAAAATACAAAAAACCTTGCAGGCTTATTTTGTGGTGGATGATTTAAACCATCTGGTGCGCGGAGGACGACTTTCTAATGGGTCAGCGCTGCTAGGCTCATTGTTGAAGATAAAACCTATTTTGCATTTCGAAGATAAAAAAATTACGGTTTTTGAAAAAATAAGAACGAAGAAGAAGGCTCTTAAAAGAATCGAACAACTATTAGAAGAAGATGTCGAAAAAGGTTATCCAATCGTTGCAACGATTATTCATGCTAATGCTGAGAAAGAAGCTTTAGCGTGGATGGAAGTTTTAAAACAGCAATACCCAACATTACGTTATGAAATGAGTTATTTTGGTCCAGTTATTGGCACACACTTAGGTGAAGGTGCTTTAGGTCTGACTTGGGCAGAAGATCTGACAAGCAAATAAAGCCATTATATTAGTTTATATAAATAAAAGTAACTGTCATTTTAGAGCGGATAATTGAGTAGGTAAAGGTTTGGGATAAATAGATTCTCAAGCCTTTTTTTGCGTACAGTAAAAAAGAGGTGATAAAAAATGACTCATTTTTTGATGGGAAGAGAGCTGTTAGTGAGTGAATTAAAAGAAGATTGTCTTAAAGAGAACAAAAGTATAATTTCAAGTGGTTTTATAGAAGCAGGAAAACAACAGACTTGCCGGCGTTGTGGATCTAATCAACCAAAAGATCGACAAATAGCTCCTTGTACCTGTGGGGAAAAGTGTTTTTATTGTATTCGCTGTCTTCAAATGGGAAAAGTTAAACAATGTAGTGAGCTTTACCATGTTCCTGAAAAAAATGAGTTTATTCCAGTAAAAGAACCTATTTTGACTTGGCAAGGTCGACTATCGCAACAGCAAGAACATGCATCTAAAGAAATTGAAACATCTATAATATCTGGTCAAACGAGACTGATATGGGCTGTTGCTGGAGCTGGAAAGACTGAAATGCTCTTTAAAGGAATAGAAGGGGCAATCAGAAGTGGGAAAAGAATCTGCATAGCTTCTCCGAGAACGGATGTCTGTCTAGAACTAGCTCCTCGTCTAAAAAGCGCATTTCAACAGGTAGAACAAATCACTCTTTATGGAGAGATGGAAGGAGGTTACAGCTACACTCAATTAGTTATTGCAACTACTCATCAGCTTATGCGATTTAGAGAGGCATTTGATGTCTTGATTATTGATGAAATTGATGCTTTTCCGTTTGATACAGATAAAGCTTTACAATTTGCTGCACAAAAAGCTAAAAAAACTGACGGAACCATTATTTATTTATCTGCTACCCCTAATAAACAAATGAGGCAAGATATTGCACAAAAAAAATTAGCCGCTTCAATTCTGCCAGCTCGCTATCATGGATTTGCGTTACCTGAACCTAAAGCTATTTGGGTAGGCGATTGGCGCAAATCAATTCTGAAAAGGCATAAAAAAGCTGCAATTTTCAAAGAAGTCCAGCGTTTGTTACAAGCAAACCGACGATTCCTAGTATTTGTGCCTAATATTGAGTTGATGCTCGAATTTTCGCGTTGTCTTAAAGATTTTTTTCCCGACTGTTCATTTACAAGCGTTTCTTCGGAGGATGAACAGCGCAAAGAAAAAGTACAGAAGATGCGTGATGAAAGTTATCAGTTCATATTGACTACAACTATTTTGGAGCGAGGTGTTACTTTTCGAGATATTGATGTCCTTGTGTTAGGTGCTGAAGATCGGACGTTCACAGAAGCCGCATTGATTCAAATTGCCGGTCGTGTTGGCAGACATCGTGATTTTCCAGCAGGAGAAGTACGATACCTCCATTATGGACAAACAAAAGCACTGAAGAGTGCTATCACCCAAATAAAAAAAATGAACACATTAGCTCATGAAAGGGGATTGTTGATAGAGAAATGAACTGTCTATGGTGTGGAAAGACAATTAAAGAAAGCATACAATTAAGAGAATTGGTGACTTTTAAAAAAGTTGAACCAATGGTCAGATGTGATTCTTGTTCAGATAAATTAGTGTCGTTACAAAATGGTCCAGTTTGTCGAGGTTGCAGTCGGCACTGGGTAGAAGAAGGACTCTGTCCAGATTGCCAGAAATGGAAAGCTGACTATCCAAGCTATCCCTTCAAACATACAGCGTTGTATCAATACAATACATTCATAAAAGAGTGGATAGAGGCTTACAAATACACGGGTGATTACCAGTTAGGTGAATTATTTAAAAAAGAGATTCAAACTTTTTTTTTAAAGCAAAAGAAACAAGTTGTCCCCATACCGATAAGTGATAAAAGCAAACAATTAAGAGGGTTTAACCAAGTAGAAGGTTTGCTAGACTTTGCCGGAGTAACTTACACTGCCGTTTTAATTCATTGCGGGACCGGAGAAAAACAATCAAGTAAAGATCGGAAAATGCGTATGCTCTCACCCCAACCATTTATGATTGACAAAAATCTTCAGGGTAACATAAAAGGAAAACACCTAATCCTGGTGGATGATATTTATACTACGGGTCGTACCTTTTTTCATGCAGCTGACTGTTTGAGGAGAAGCGGAGCGCAAAGTATTGAAACATTTTCTATTTCTCGTTAAAATTAGTCAAATGTAATCGATTTTATTTGCAATCTTTGGGTGTTGATATATAATAAATTTAAGCATATCATCATTTGAGTGGTCCAATTGATGATGCTGATTCTGATACACAGTCAGATGAAAGGGGAGAGTGTTTATGTTTAAATATAATGTTCGTGGCGAAAATATTGAGGTAACTGCAGCTATTCGTAGTTATGTTGAAAAAAAAGTGGGGAAAGTTGAAAAATATTTTAATGATGTACCTGAAGCAACAGCCCACGTTAATTTAAAAACGTATTCCGATAAAACAGCTAAAGTGGAGGTAACGATTCCTTTACCTTATTTAGTTTTACGCGCGGAAGAAACCTCGCCTGATTTATATGGAAGTGTTGATTTGGTAACAGATAAACTTGAACGCCAAATGAGAAAATATAAAACTAAAGTTAACCGGAAATCTCGTGGATCCAACGTTATTCCACCTGCTTTACCAGGGGAAGAAGAAGTAATGGAAGATGAACTGAATATTGTTAGAACGAAACGCTTATCATTAAAACCAATGGACAGTGAAGAAGCAGTGTTACAAATGGATATGTTAGGACACAATTTCTTCATTTTTGAAGATGCGGATACAAATGGCACAAGTATTGTATACCGTCGTAAAGACGGAAAATATGGATTAATTGAAACTGAATAACTTAAAGTATTGAAAATGAAAAACTTCAAGGCAAGAGAAACTTCTTTCTTGCCTTGAAGTTTTTTTGAATTTTCTTTTTTTTGTTAAAAAGCATCTAGGTAAGGAACGCTTAATGTGGATAAAAAGGTTTCAATTGTGAATCAGTAATGATAGAATTAATAAGAATATTGACTATTATCATAAAAAACGAAAATTCTATCGTGAAGCTGAAGTCAACTTGTCTACTAACAAAGTGAAATTTAACTTAAACTAAACAGAACTATAGATCAAGATATGATAGATCAAAGGAGAAAGATTAATGGCTAATTTTTTACGTAACCTAATTGAGAACGATAAAAAAGAATTAAAAAGTTTAAGCAAAATAGCTAAGCAAGTTGAAGAATTTGCAGATGAAATGGCTAATTTGTCTGATGATGAATTAAAAGCAAAAACACCTTTATTTAAGAAAAGATACCAAGATGGAGAAACGTTAGATGCATTGCTGCCTGAGGCTTTTGCAGTTGTCAGAGAAGCAGCTAAACGCGTATTAGGGTTGTATCCCTATCATGTCCAATTAATGGGTGGGGTCACGTTGCATCGTGGAAACATTCCTGAGATGAAAACTGGTGAAGGTAAAACGTTGACTGCAACAATGCCTGTTTATTTAAATGCGTTAACAGGAGAAGGCGTCCACGTTGTAACCGTAAATGAATATTTATCTAGTCGTGACGCTACTGAAATGGGTGAATTGTATGAATGGTTAGGCTTAACAGTAGGCTTAAACTTAAATTCAAAATCTTCAGAAGAAAAACGTGAAGCTTATTTAGCGGATGTTATGTACAGTACGAATAACGAATTAGGGTTTGATTACCTTAGAGATAACATGGTTGTCTACAAAGAACAAATGGTTCAGAGACCATTAAATTATGCGATTGTCGATGAAGTCGATTCTATCTTAATTGATGAAGCTAGGACACCATTGATTATTTCAGGTCAAGCAGCGAAATCAACAGCGCTATACAATCGAACAGATTTCTTTGTTAAAGGATTGAAAGAGGAAGAAGATTTCACAATAGATATTCCTTCTAAGACGATCGCTTTAACGGAAAATGGAATTGAGAAAGCTGAAAAAATATTTAGAATAGATAATTTATATGACGTAGAGAACCAAGCATTGACGCACCATATCGATCAAGCTTTAAGAGCTAACTTCATTATGCATCATGACGTAGATTACGTTATTCAAGACGGTAAAGTAATGATTGTAGACCAGTTTACTGGTCGTATCATGGAAGGTCGTCGCTATTCTGACGGCTTGCACCAAGCTATTGAAGCCAAAGAAAATGTAGAAATACAAAATGAATCAAAAACAATGGCGAATATAACGTTCCAAAACTACTTCCGTATGTATAGAAAATTAGCCGGTATGACAGGTACAGCTAAGACAGAAGAAGAAGAGTTCCGTGAAATTTACAATATTCACGTAGTAGCTATACCAACCAACAAACCATTGATTCGCGATGACAAACCAGATTTACTTTACCCAACATTAGAAAGTAAGTACCATGCTGTGGTTGAAGAAATCAAAGAACGACACGCTAATGGACAGCCAGTATTGGTAGGGACGGTAGCGGTTGAAACATCTGAACTAATAGCTGGTTATTTAAGAAAAAATAATATTCCTCATCAAGTATTGAATGCTAAAAATCACTTTAAAGAAGCTGAAATCATTACAAATGCTGGTCAAAAAGGCGCAGTAACAATTGCGACCAATATGGCTGGACGTGGGACAGATATTAAATTAGGTGCAGGTGTTCGAGAAGTAGGTGGACTTTGTGTTATTGGTACAGAACGACATGAATCACGTCGTATTGATAACCAATTGCGTGGACGTTCTGGACGACAAGGAGATCCTGGTGTTACTCAATTTTATCTTTCATTAGAAGATGAATTAATGAAGAGATTTGGTTCGGAACGTATCCAAGCAGTTCTTGAACGCCTTAAAGTGAGTGAAGAAGATGCTGTCATTCAAAGTAAAATGATTTCGCGTCAAGTTGAATCTGCTCAAAAACGAGTGGAAGGTAATAACTATGATACACGTAAAAATGTTTTGCAGTATGATGATGTTATGCGTGAACAACGCGAAATTATGTACAATCAACGACTTGAAGTGATTATGGCTGAAGATTCATTGAAACATGTCACTGTTCCAATGATCCAACGGACAATAGCACGCATTGTACAAATCAATACTCAAGGACCAAAAGAAGAGTGGAAATTACAAACTATTCTAGATTTTGCACAGGCTTCACTAGTTCACCCAGATGATATCTCAATGAGTGATTTAGAAGGCAGAACAGTTGAAGAAATTGAAACAGTCTTACTGGACGCTGCAAAATCAATCTATGCTGAAAAAGAGAAACAATTAAATGGTAAAGAACAAGTTCTAGAATTTGAAAAAGTTGTTATTTTACGTGTGGTGGATAGTAAATGGACAGAGCACATTGATACAATGGAACAACTGCGCCAAGGTATTGGACTTCGTGCATATGGTCAAAGCAATCCATTAGTTGAGTATCAAGCAGAAGGGTTCAAATTGTTTGAAGAAATGATTGGTTCTATTGATTACGAAGTGACTCGTCTATTAATGAAATCACAAATTCGTCAAAACTTGCAAAGAGAACAAGTTGCCAAAGGAACAACGGCACGTTCAACAGGTGACGGACAAGTTGTTAAAGAAGCTCAAAAAAAACCAATGAAAATAGATAGTTCAAAAGTAGGTCGCAATGACCCTTGCCCATGCGGAAGCGGTAAAAAATATAAAAATTGTCATGGGAAATTGGATTAAACAAACCATTAATGGGTTGTTCAATTGCCACGTCAACAAAAAATATCATATAGGAAAGAACACGATTTGTAAGATGAGTCGTGTTCTTTCTAAATTGGAGTGAAGATAATGGAATTAAGTGATATTAGAAATAATTTAGAAACTGCGGATAAAAAAATAAACGGTTTTGGGAGGTCTCTTTGACTTAGAAACATTAGAAAGAGACATCGCTGAATACGATGATAAAATGACAGAGCCAACGTTTTGGGATGATGCACAAAAAGCTCAAGCAATGATCAATGAAGCGAATGAGTTGAAAGAAAAATACAATCAATATAAAGACCTTTTAACTGAAAAAGAGGAATTAGACCTATTACTAGAAATGGTAAAAGAAGAAAATGATGAAGAACTAGTAAAAGAATTGGATAGCAAAATCAATCCCTTCCTAGATAAACTAGATCAATATGAGCTGAATCTACTATTGAGTGATCCCTATGATAAAAACAATGCGATTATTGAACTGCACCCAGGAGCAGGTGGAACTGAATCACAAGATTGGGGCAACATGTTGCTTAGAATGTATACACGCTGGGCTGAAAAAAAAGGATTTAAGATTGAAACACTAGATTACCAATCTGGTGATGAGGCAGGGATTAAAAGTGTAACTTTACTGATTAAAGGAATGAATGTTTATGGATACTTGAAAGCTGAAAAAGGCGTCCATCGTTTAGTTCGAATTTCCCCATTCGATTCTGCAGGTCGCAGACATACCTCGTTTGTTTCAATTGATGTTGTCCCTGAGCTAGATGACAGTGTGGATATAAAAATCAATTCGGATGATTTAAAAGTTGATACCTATCGGGCAAGTGGAGCTGGTGGACAGCACATTAATACAACAGATTCAGCTGTCCGGATCACGCATATGCCAACCGGAGTTGTAGTGGCTAGTCAAGCACAACGATCACAATTGAAAAATAGAGAACAAGCAATGAGTATGTTAAAAGCGAAATTGCATCAGCTTGAGGTAGAAGAGCATGAAAAAGAAATGGCGGCTATTAGAGGCGAACAGCTAGAAATTGGTTGGGGATCACAAATTAGATCCTATGTCTTCCATCCTTATTCAATGGTAAAAGATCATCGTACAAATTATGAAACAGGTAATATCAGTCAGGTTATGGACGGCGGAATTGACCCGTTTATACAGGCATATCTGAGAAGTAAAATCTCGAAAACTGAAGAATAACAGAGAAAAGTCAAAATTCCGACAAATTTAGCTTAGTTGTCAGAATTTTGATTTTTTTGTTTGTAATAAAAGAAATTTATCGAATCCCAAAAAAATAGCAAATTTAAGGATAAAGTGGTAATATGAATCCTTTTTTAATCGTATTTAAGTCTTTTTTTAAAAAAAAAGACTTAAAATCGTCTAACACATATAAATAAGACAGTAACGTTACAAAAGGAATACAGTTTGAAATGAATTTGTAAAGTAAATACAACTGACAGAATTTTTTATAGTGCTATAATGATTAAGCATTGAGGCAAAATACCCATGACGGTAGAATAAACACCTGAATTGTGTGTTAGAAACTAAAAAAGTTAGGTGATAAAAAAAATGATTGAAATGCAAAATGTCTATAAGAAGTACCCAAACGGTATTACAGCAATCAATGGTTTATCTGTTCGTATAGAACCAGGTGAATTTGTATATGTTGTCGGACCTAGTGGAGCTGGTAAATCAACTTTTATAAAGATGATTTATCGTGAAGAAAAAGCAACTAAAGGAACAATTAAAGTCGGAGATTTTGATTTAATGACGATTAAAGAAAAAAATATTCCTTTTTTAAGACGTTATGTCGGAGTTGTTTTCCAAGATTTTAAATTGCTTCCAAAATTAACAGTTTATGAAAATATTGCCTATGCGATGGAAGTTGTCGAAAAAAACCCTAAAGCCATTCAAAAAAGAGTATTAGAAGTTCTCGAACTAGTCGGTTTAAAACACAAAGTGCGTATGTTTCCTAATGAATTATCAGGAGGAGAGCAACAGCGAATTGCCATTGCAAGAGCCATTGCAAATACTCCTCATATCTTAATTGCAGACGAGCCAACAGGGAATCTTGATCCGGATACTTCATGGGAAATTATGAAAATATTGGAAGAAATCAGTAATCAAGGAACGACTGTGATTATGGCAACTCATAACAGTCAAATCGTTAACGTCGTTAAACACCGTGTACTTGCGGTTGAGAATGGGCGCATTGTCCGAGATCAATTGGAAGGAGATTACGGTTATGAAGCTTAGAACAGCAAAAAGACATGTTATTGATAGTTTCAAAAGTTTGAAAAGAAATGGTTGGATGTCACTTGCAGCTATCAGTGCTGTAACAGTAACTCTACTATTAGTTGGATCATTTATTGCTATGCTAATGAACGTAAATAAGCTAGCTACTGATATTGAAAATGATGTAAGTGTCAGAGTATATATTGATTTAGCCGCAAATGAAGAGCAACAAAAACAATTACAATCAGAATTAGAAACGCTTGACAATGTTGAGTCGGTTGAATTCTCAAGTCGTGAAGATGAATTAGAGCAAGTAGTCGGCAGTTATGGTGATGAATTTAATTTATTTGATGGAGACGATAATCCTTTATACGATGTATATATTGTAAATACAGATGTCCCAGAAAATACAGCACCTGTTGCAAAACAAATTGAAGAGTTAGATTATGTTACTCAAGTCAATTATGGTGGAGCAACTGCTGATAACTTATTTAAAACAATGAATACAGTTCGTAATGTTGGAGCAGTAGTAATTGTTGCATTGATCTTGACCGCTGTATTTTTGATTTCAAATACGATTCGAATTACGATCTTTTCACGTCGTACTGAAATTGAAATTATGAAATTAGTCGGTGCAACAAATTGGTATATCAGATGGCCTTTCTTAATTGAAGGAGCTTTAATAGGACTGATTGGCGCCGTTATACCAGTAACAATTTTGAGCTTTGTATATATTGCATCATTTGATGCATTAACAAATTTCTTAAAAGGTACGTACTTTGCACTCCTAACACCAAATCCATTCTTATACCAAGTTGGCGGATTAATGTTGGCAATCGGAGTTGTTATCGGTGCAATCGGATCATTTATGTCAATTAGAAAATTCTTAAAAGTATAATCATTTTAACTAAAGACAAAAACTAAACTATTTGGGAAAACGGGGGATACAAAATTGAATAAAAAGTTCATTAATCTAGCATTAGTTGCAGCATTAGGTTTTTCAACCTATGTTGCACCTATGACAGCATTTGCAAGTACAGATGAGGCTATCCAAACATCTACAGAAAAATTGGTTGATCTTGAAAAGAAAGAAGCTTCAGCAGAATCTCAGTTAGCAACCATTGCAGCAACCATCACTGATAACGAAAATAATGCGACATCATTGATAGCTGAAATGAAAGAAACACAAACAAGTTTAAAAGAATTGGAAATAGAAGTTTCTGATTTGACTACTGCTATTGAGCAACGTGAAGCTAAATTGCAAGATCAAGTACGCTCTGTACAAGTTGATGGAGATAATCAAAATTATATAGATTTTGTACTAAATGCTGAATCAATTGCTGATATTATTGGACGTGCTGATGTCGTTTCCCAAATAGTATCTGCAAATCAAGAGTTAATAAAAGCTCAAGCAACTGATAAAGAAGCGGTAGCTGTAAAACAAAAAGAGACTGAAAAAAAAGCTGAAAAGCAAACGTTATTGGCTGCAAAATTAGAAGCTTCTAAGACTGATTTAGAACAACAAAAATTAGAAAAAGAAGCAGTTGTTGCATCAATTGCTGCTGAAAAATCTATTGTAACAAATGAAAAAGAAAAGTTTTTAGCTGTTAAAGCTGCAGCTGAAAAAGGAGCAGAAGAATTAGCACTTGTTAAAACAACATCTTCTGTTGAAAATACAAGTTCTGCAACTGTTGAATTAACGAGTTCTGAAACTAAAGCAAGCGATGCTTCAGAATTAACAGCTAAACCAGTTGAAACAACAAAAGCAGCTACAACAGCAACAAGTCCTTCAAATGGTTCATGGGCAGCAATTAAAAATGCAGCTTATGGGGTTCTTGGAACACCTTATCTTTACGGTGGAACAACTACCAGCGGTTTTGACTGTTCTGGTTTCACTAGCTATGCATTTGCAGCAGCTGGCATCAGTCTTCCACGTACAGCAGGTGCTCAATATGCAGCTTCAACAAAGATTTCGCAATCTGAAGCACAACCTGGTGATTTAGTATTCTTTAACCAAACAGGAAGTATTGATCATGTAGGTATCTATCTTGGAAACAATCAATTCATTGGTTCACAATCTTCAAAAGGTGTTTCAGTTACAACGATTAGTCAAGCTTACTGGGCTCAATACCTAGTTGGTTTTGGTCGTATAAATTAATTCACTTAATAAAATAAAGAATTTTAATCTAACCGTTTCCCAAAAACGTTTTAAACCAATCGCTAACATCATGTTAGCGATTGGTTTTTTTTAGAAAAAAAATAAATATGAGGTATAAACTGCTTTTCATTGTAAAAATCAGGTAAACTATATTTAGAAATAGATAAATTCATGATTATATTGATTTAGTTTGATAAAATAGAAAAGAAGAGAAGGAGTAGATGCAAATGGCAGCAAACTTTTTAATTGCATTAGTGCTATTTTTTATCCAACCTACATTTTTAGTGGGGTTAGTTTTTGCAATTTGGACAAGCCACCGTCGAATCAACCATGAAAGAAGTAATCATCGTGTAGCTGTTTATAGTTCATTGTACGAAATTAAAAATTATTTACTTTTAGGGATTCTTCCAGGAGTGATTGGCTCAGTTCTTTTAACCATTGTTGGTATTCCAGTTACAATGGACTGGATTATTGTGTATCAAATTGTAACAATTTTGAGTTTGATTGTTGGTTATCGATTTGTTCATCCAATATTTACAGTTTCATTAAGTACATTAATTCTGGTAGGACTACCATTAGTTTTAGACAGTTCTAATTTTTCTTTTATACCGAATAACTGGTACCAGCCTTTAAGTCAGAGTGAATTTATTCGTACGCCATTATTTGTGAATAGCTTTATTATTCTTATTCTTTTATTAGGGATTTCTATTGTCACCATTAAAAGAAAAGCGGATACTCATTTATCTGCCCGCTTTTTAAAAACGAAACGTGGAAAACGGATTGCGAAATATCCAATAAAACCATTTTGGGTAATGCCATTGTTATTAGTTGTTCCAGGTGAAGGTTTTCAAGCATTCTTTAGCTGGTGGCCAACTTTTTCAATCGGTAACGAATTGTATTCTTTCTTTTGGCTGCCGATTTTAATTGGTTTTCAATTTACTATTCAATCTCAAGTTCCAAAAGTTGCTGTTTCCAAGTTGGTTAATGATTTAGCAGTAATAACAGGGGTGGCAGTAATAATTGCCATAGCTTCTATTTGGACTCCTTTTGCTCCAATTTTTGGATTTGTTTTTTTGCTTATTGGTGGAGGAGTTGTATTATATCGTCACCGTAAACGAGAAAAAAACTGGAGTGTCCTTTTTGGACCAGCTGAAAATGGGATAAAAATTATTGGTATTCGCCCAGATACGCCCGCGGAAAAAATGAATTTAGTCGTTGGAGACACAATTATTAATTGCAACAATTTGCCGATTGAAACCGAATTTGACTTTTATCAAGCATTGTCAAAGAACAGTGTCTATTGTCATTTGAAGGTTAGAGGAGTAGATGGCGAACTTCGCTTAACAGAAACAGCTATTTATGCAGATTCTCCTCATGAAATTGGTGTAGTGATCTTAGGAAAATAGGTTAAAGCAAAAGAGAAAATTTAAAAATATCAATATAGGCGGGATAAAATGAAAAAGGTATTAATTGTCGATGATGAACAATCTATTTTAACATTGTTAGCTTTTAATCTGGAAAAAGAAGGTTATCAAGTAGATACAGCTTTGGATGGTTTAGAAGGATATGAAATGGCTGTAGCTCACCCGTATGATTTTATCATTTTGGATTTAATGCTTCCGTCAATGGGCGGAATGGACATTTGCAAAAAGTTGCGACAAGAAAAAATTGAAGCGCCGATAATGATGCTAACAGCTAAAGATGATGAACTTGAAAAAATTATCGGTCTTGAATTAGGTGCGGATGATTATATGACCAAACCATTCAGCCCGCGTGAAGTGCTTGCGAGAATGAAAGCTATCATGAGACGGATGAGCAGTAAAAGTAAGGCGGAAGAAGCTTTAAAAGAGTCTGCTAGTACAGCAGAACAAGATGAATTAATTAAAGTAGGAGATATCCAAATAGACCCTAGCCAGTATGAAGTGATTGTAAGAGGAGAAAAAATAGATGTTACTCCTAAAGAATTCGAGTTACTGATGTATATGATCAAACGAATCAATCGAATTCTAAGCAGAGAACAACTGCTGGATGCAATATGGAATTTTGATTATGCTGGAGAAACACGAATCGTTGATGTGCACATTAGTCACTTAAGAGAAAAAATAGAAGTAGACACAAAAAATCCAGTTTATATTCGAACAGTAAGGGGATTTGGCTATAAATTTGAGGCTCCAAAAAAATGAGGAAACTTCAATTTCGGATTTTAGCTATTTTCATTGCGATATTTACTATTTTTAGTTTATCTATTGGACTTTTTTCAATTAATTTACTACAAGATTATGCTGGTAACAGCCAAGAAGAAGAGTTGATTAAACAAGCTAAAACAATAGCAAGCTTACTTCCTATGAATGCTGATAATCCAACAAATTTAGAAGCTGTTACAAATGAGGCGACAGCTCTTGAGATGCAATCAGATGAAAGATTAACGATCATTGATCTTTCTGGTGTTGTTGTTTTCGATTCAGCAACAAATAGAGAAGACTTGGAAAATCATAGCAATCGTGAAGAATTTCAAGCAGTGTTAGCTGGAAACGAAGTAGGAGTTTCAGCAAGGAACAGTGAAAGTACCAACGAAACATTGTATTACGTTGCAGTACCTTTGCTGGGAGAGCAAAATGAACTAACGGGGGTCTTACGTTTATCTAGACCAGTAGCTGAAATCAATCAAATTAGTGAACAAATAAAACACTCTCTTTTGCTGTTCAGCTTATTAGCTCTTATTTTAACGACCTTAATCACACTAATTATAACAAAACGTATTGCAAGACCCATTAATGATATTATGATTGTTGCTAAAAGTCTTTCTGATAAACAGTATGAAGTCAGGTATAATGGGAATGCGTATGGTGAAGTAGCCGATTTAGGGCAAACAATCAATGAACTAGCAACAAGTTTAGAAGAACAAACACAAGAGATTGAGCAAAATGACAAAAGACTGTTTGAATTGATCAATCATTTGGTCATTGGTGTAATGCTGATAGATGAACATCGAACCATAAAAATGGTGAATCCTGCTATGAGTGTTATTCTAGGAGAAGATGTCACTAAACTTGTTGGGAATTCTTATGTTGAAGCAACAAAAAGCTATGGATTAAGCCACTTGATTGAAGTAGCTTATCAACAAAATAAAAAACAAAATGATGAAATTTACTTTTATTATCCCAAAGATAAAATTGTTGATGCGAATATTGTTCCAATTGACGGGAAAGAACCAGGAGAGCAAAATTTAATTGTCTTGTTGTATGACATAACAGAAATTAGAAGGCTGGAAAAAGTCCGGACAGATTTTGTAACCAATGCTTCACACGAATTAAAGACTCCTGTTACAGCTCTTAAAGGATTCTCGGAAACATTGTTGGATGGAGCAATGGAAGATAAAGAAGTATTGAAACAATTCTTAGAAATTATGCTGGCTGAAAGTAGTCGCTTAGATTTTTTAGTGAACGATATTTTAGAGTTGTCGAAATTGGAACAAAAACAAGTTCCTATGAACATGCAAGAAGTCAATCTTAGCGAAGCAGTCTTAGCTACTTTTCAACTCGTGAAACAAACAGCAGATGAAAAAGAGATGGAACTAAACCTGCTTGAAGAAGACACTTTATTTATTACAGTAGACAATAGTCGTTTAAAGCAAATATTGGCTAATCTCATTAATAATGCAGTTGTTTATACTCAAGAGAGCGGAAAAGTAACAGTTACGATAAGGAAAGAAAATGATCAAGCTGTTATCTTGGTTTCAGATAACGGAATAGGAATACCGGAAGATGAACAAGACCGAATTTTTGAACGTTTTTATCGAGTTGATAAAGCCCGCAGTCGCAATTCTGGCGGGACAGGATTAGGATTATCAATCGTGAAGTATTTAGTAGAGAACTTGAATGGGTCGATTACTATTAAAAGTAAACTTGGTTTAGGAACAACATTTATTGTAAGGTTGCCTATCCAACCAAGATAACTAGTTCTAGTTACAGGTAATGCATCATTAAACTAAAATATAGAAAAAAGTCTTGAGTAACTCTCAAGGCTTTTTTATTGTTTAACAAATGGTTGTGCGAATTTCAACTATCTCTAATAAAAATTAGCGATTCTATATCGATAGGTAAATTTAGCGATCTTTACATAAAATTAATACTCTTTACAATAATCTACAAAAACGTTACATAATGCGAGAGTAAAATTAATATTCATTCGTTAAGATATGTATGTGGACAAGAGGTATGGATGTCTAACACTAATACTAAAAGGATGGGTAAAATGACTATTACAAAATTATCAAAATTAACATTAACTTTAGGGCTAGGCTTAACTTTAGCAGCTTGTGGAGCAGAGTCTGATTCTGCTGGTTCAACAGAAAACACGGAAGAATTTGACGCAACTCAAACAATCAATGTTATTTCACGTGAAGATGGTTCTGGTACTCGTGGAGCATTTACTGAAATTACAGGTGTATTAGTTGAAGACGGCGATACTGAAACAGATAACACATACTCTGGAGCGACTATTCAAAACAGTACTAGTGGTGTGATGACAACTGTAACTGGAGACTCAGCATCAATCGGGTACATTTCTTTAGGGTCATTAGATGACAGTATTAAAGCTGTGAACATTGAAGGCGTAGAAGCAACTCCTGAAACTGTACAAGATGGTTCATATGCTATTTCTCGTCCATTCAATATTGCTTACAATGGAGAATTAAGTGAAGTTGCCCAAGATTTTTGGACATACATTATGAGTGCTGAGGGACAAGAAATTGTTGTAAGTGAAGGATACGTTGAAGCAGTAACAGAGGCTCCTGCGTATGAAGCAGCTGAAGATATGACTGGAAATATCAGTATTGTTGGTTCAACTTCAGTAACACCAGTAATGGAAGTACTAGTTGAAGAATATACAGCTCTTAATCCAGAAGTTACGATTGATGTTACGTCAAATGGTTCTTCTGCTGGTATGACTGCTGCAATGGACGGATCGGCTGATATCGGAATGGCTTCTCGCGAATTAAAAGATGAAGAATTAGAAGTACTAACAGCTGAACCACTTGCTATTGATGGTATCGCTGTAATTGTTAACAGCGAAAATTCATTTGAAGATTTAACAATGGAACAAGTAAAACAGATTTTTACAGGAGAAGTAACAACCTGGGATGAAGTTGCTAAATAATCATTAGGTAAAACATAAAAATAACCAGAGAAATTCTGGTTATTTTTATGAAGTGAGTTTTAGTCAATTGGGAAATTGGCAAATGAATTCAGCCTATCAACTTGTATCCATCAAGATAGGCTGTTTTTTCATATATGGGGATAAAAGTAGGTAAAAAATTTACAATTATCCATAAATACAATTGAAAAAGAATGTGTTTATGGATGATTTATTCTGTCTTATGTTAAAGGAGATCAATATGAAGACGAAAAAATTAGATGGATTTATGAAAGGTGTCTTTTTTGTATCTGCACTGACATCAGTCTTAGCTATCATCTTAATCTGTATCTTTATTTTTGCAGGCGGCGTTCCGTTTATGGTTGAATATGGAGTTTTTGATTTTTTATTCGGTCAAAAATGGACACCTTCTAATACCCCTGCCTCATTTGGAATATTGCCAATGATTATGGGATCTTTAGCTGTAACATCCGGGGCGATCGTTGTTGGGGTACCAATCGGAATTTTAACGTCTATCTTTATGGCAAAGTTTTGTCCAGCTTGGTTGTACAAAATTCTAAAGCCGGCTGTTAACTTAATGGCAGCTATACCTTCCATCGTTTATGGATTCTTTGCATTACAAGCTATTGTACCAATCATGCGTAATCTAGTTGGTGGTACGGGTATGAACATGCTGACAGCCATCATTTTGCTTGGAATCATGATCTTGCCAACGATTATCGGCTTGTCAGAATCATCCATACGAGCTGTTCCAGAAAGCTACTATACTGGAAGCATGGCTCTAGGAGCGACGCACGAACGCTCAGTTATAAAAGTAGTTGTACCAGCTGCTAAATCTGGAATCATTTCCTCTGTTATTTTAGGAATTGGGCGTGCAATTGGAGAAACAATGGCGGTTGTCTTAATTGCTGGAAACCAACCCATTATGCCAGAAAGTCTAACGCTAGGTGTTCGTACATTAACAACAAATATTGTATTGGAAATGGCTTATGCGAGTGGTTCTCACAGAGAAGCACTCATTGCAACGGCAGTAGTATTATTTGTATTTATTTTAATCATTAATGGCACTTTCTTAATGATTAAGAAAAAGGGGGCTAGATAATCATGGCTAGTAAATTAATGAGAAGTTTAATTTATTTAGCAGCAACCATAACTTTTGGGTCCTTGTTTTATATTGTAGGATTTATTTTAGCCAAAGGGATACCGTATATTACTCCGGAAATGTTTGCTTGGAAGTACACAACAGATAATGTTTCATTGATGCCGTCTCTAATTACAACTTTTATTGTAGTGGGTATGACTTTACTGATTGCAACCCCTCTAGGTGTGTTTACAGGATTTTATTTAGTAGAATATGCTCAAAAAGGAAATAAAGTCGTTGAAGTTATTCGTATTGCAACGGATACTTTAGCAGCTGTTCCTTCGATTGTATATGGTCTTTTCGGAATGCTATTTTTTGTTACTTTCTTAAACTTTCAATATTCCGTTTTAGCAGGTGTGCTAACTTCGGTAATAATGGTTTTACCATTGATTATTCGTTCCACAGAAGAAGCGTTGCTATCAGTAAATGACTCTTTACGAGAAGCAAGCTTTGCTTTAGGAGCAGGAAAATTAAGAACCATTTTTAGAGTGATATTACCCGTTTCAATGCCTGGAATTTTATCAGGAGTCATACTTGCAAGCGGACGAGTTGTTGGTGAAACAGCTGCATTATTGTATACGCTTGGAAGCTCAACAAATTTACCAGACAGCTTATTTTCATCAGGAAGAACATTGGCTTTGCACATGTATGTTCTATCAAGTGAAGGAATGCATGTAAATGAATCCTATGCAACAGGAGTTGTTCTGATTGTATTTGTTTTAATGATTAATGGTTTGTCAACAATATTAAGTAATAGACTGACAAAGGGGACCAAATAATGAGTAAATTAAGTATTAAAAATGTAGATTTATTTTATGGTGAGTTTCAAGCCTTGCATAATGTGAATTTAGAGATTCCTAAAAATCAAATTACAGCTTTTATTGGGCCATCTGGTTGTGGAAAATCAACATTGATCAAGAGTTTAAATCGTATGAATGATTTGATTGAGGGTTGCAAGATAAAAGGATCTATCTTATTAGATGAAGAAAACATTTATAAAAAGGACTTTGATGTTAATGAGTTGCGTAAAAAAGTCGGTATGGTTTTTCAACAACCGAATCCGTTTCCGATGAGTATTTATGATAATATTACTTATGGGCCAAGAACACATGGAATCAAAGATAAAAAAGTACTAGATGCTTTAGTTGAAAAAAGTCTTCGAGGAGCAGCCATTTGGGAAGAAGTAAAAAATGATTTGAAAAAAAATGCGTTGTCTTTATCAGGCGGACAACAACAAAGAATTTGTATTGCACGTGCGTTAGCCGTTGAACCTGAAATTTTACTGATGGATGAACCTACAAGTGCATTAGATCCCATTTCGACTGCTAAAATAGAAGAATTGGTTACAGTTTTGAAAGAAAATTATACTATTGTAATGGTTACGCATAATATGCAGCAGGCTTCTCGTGTATCAGATAGAACTGCCTTTTTCCTAAATGGAAAAATTGTGGAAACTGGTGAAACAAGAAAAATATTTACAAATCCTCAACAAAAGCAAACAGAAGACTATATCTCAGGACGTTTTGGTTAACCATTTTAATAAGGATTGGAGGGAAATGATTTGAGAAGAGTGTATGAGGAAGATCTGGTAAATTTACATGTTCATTTTTCGGAGATGGGTATGATGGTTAATGAAGCTGTTTACAAGTCAGTGAAAGCATTTACTAATCATGACAAAGAACTTGCCCAGCAAGTGATTGATAACGACATCATGATTAACGCACGTGAAACTGAATTAGAAAAAAAATGTTTTGAGTTGATTGCATTGCAACAACCCGTTACAAGTGATTTGCGTAAAATAGTAACGGTTATGAAAGCCAGTGCTGATTTAGAAAGAATGGGGGATCATGCAGTAAGTGTCGCAAAAGCCGCCATTCGCGTTAAAGGTACAAAACGTGTTCCAAAAATCGAAGCCGATATAGCAGAACTTTCAGAGAAAGTAAAAGTAATGGTTGAAGGTGTTCTAGAAGCTTATATTAAAGAAGATGCCAATAAAGCAAAGAATTTATCCACAGCTATTAATGGTATTGATCAGGATTTTTATGGCATTTATCAGCAATGTATTGATGAAATGAAAGTAGATCCTGAATTGATTTTAGGGGCAACAGATTACATGTTGGCTGCAAGGTATTTGAAGCGCATCGGTGATTATGTTACAAATATTTGTGAATGGATTGTTTATTTAAAAACCGGTAAAGTTGTAGAGTTGAATACAAGTAAACGATAAAAAGAATTAATTTAAGTTGTTTTCTACAACTTTTAAGTAGATTTAAGTTGGAGAGAGATAAAAAAATTCTCATTTGATTTTTTAGCAGTAGATTAGAGAAGTAAATTAGAGAAGTAAAAAAAAGCGGTAGACTAGAGGTGAAACTCTTTCTACTGCTTTTTTCTTTGCTCTTTTAATTTAAAAAAGCTAAAATGATAATAGCATACATTGTGCCTTTACATAAAATTTACAATTATGCTATTTAATTTTTACAATAGTACGTTATTATTAAGAAGTATGTAATTTAGGTAAATACCTAGGAGGTATAAAATGAAATTAATAAATAGTCGATTTCTGTTGATCATTGCATTTGGATTTATTCTAACAGCATGTGGACCTGTAGTAGAAGAAGAATCGATTACTGCAGTTGGGTCATCTGCTTTACAACCACTTGTAGAAGCTGCTGGTGAACAATTCAGTACTGAAAATGTTGGGAAATTTATTAACGTACAAGGCGGAGGTAGTGGAACTGGGTTAAGCCAAATTGCTGCAAATGCAGTAGATATTGGGAATTCAGATATTTTTGCTGAAGAAAAAGATGGCATCGATGCCTCTAAATTAGTTGATCATCGTGTGGCTGTTGTCGGAATCACACCCATTGTGACCCCTGGTACTGGAGTTAGTGATATTAGTATACAAGAACTGCAAGACATCTTTACAGGGAAAATTACGAACTGGTCAGAATTAGGCGGGAAAGATTTACCAATAACGGTTTTAAACCGTGCAGCCGGTAGTGGAACACGTGCTACATTTGAACAATGGGTCTTAGAAGAAGGTCAAAACAGCATTATTACGCAAGAGCAAGAATCAAGTGGGACAGTACGTCAAATTGTTGCTAGTACGCCTGGAACGATCAGTTATGTAGCTTTCTCATATGTAAATGAAGATGTGGAATCTTTATCAATAGATGGAGTAGAGCCAACAGACGAAAATGTAAAAACAAATGAATGGCTAATTTGGTCTTATGAACACATGTATACAAATGGAGAACCGACTGGTTTAACAAAAGAGTTTCTGGATTACATTTTATCAGATGACATTCAGTCTACGCTAATTGGAGCTTTAGGGTATATTCCAACTAGTCAAATGGAAGTTGAACGAGATGTTGAAGGAAATACAGTACCTATAGAGTAAAGCGCAAAAAAAATAAATAATGAACTAGAAAAGATAGCATGAAGCTGAAGACGATCTTTCAATATGAAAAACCGTCTTTCAGCTTGTTGTATTTGAGATAAGAGGAGGGCTTCTTTTGGAAGAGATTCAAGCAAGATTACTTGGAAACTCAAAAAAAGGTAGACTGGAAAAATTAGGAAAAACCGTTAGTTTTATTTGTATCGCTATTATCGTACTTGTAGTTGTTTCAATCTTGTATTTTGTTACGAGCAAAGGTCTTTCTACTTTTTTTACTGATGGAGTTTCTTTTTGGGACTTTTTAACGGGTTCAGTCTGGAATCCAGGAAATGTTAGTGAAGACGGATTGCCTCTTGTAGGTGCCCTTCCAATGATTACAGGGTCCTTTTTAGTGACACTGTTATCGGCAGCACTAGCGACACCATTTGCAATCGGTGCAGCAATTTTCATGACTGAAATTTCGCCATCTACTGGGAAAAGAGTTTTACAACCTGTAGTTGAATTATTAGTAGGTATCCCATCCGTAGTTTACGGATTTATTGGGCTGACTGTTGTGGTTCCTTTTGTTCGTTCTCTCTTTGGAGGAACGGGTTTTGGTATTTTATCTGCTACTTTTGTGTTGTTTGTTATGATTTTACCGACTGTAACAAGCATGGCAGTGGATGCTTTAAACTCTGTACCAAGACATTACCGTGAAGCATCTCTTGCTATGGGTGCAACAAGATGGCAAACCATATATAAAGTTGTTTTAAGAAGTGCGATGCCAGGATTATTGACAGCTGTTGTTTTTGGGATGGCTCGTGCCTTTGGAGAAGCTCTTGCTGTTCAAATGGTTATTGGTAATGCTGCATTGATGCCGACAAGTTTAATTACTCCAGCGTCAACATTGACAAGTATATTGACTATGAGTATGGGGAATACAGTAATGGGTACATTAGAAAATAATGTTCTTTGGTCATTAGCCCTAATTTTAATGCTGATGGCATTATTCTTTAATATCTTAACACGTTGGATTGGTAAGAAAGGGGCTATGAAATAATGGATGCAAAAAAATGGGATAAATTCGCAGTTGGTGTCTTATATGCTATATCTATATTCATCGTTCTTATTTTATTCAGCTTACTAGCCTTTATTTTATGGCGAGGTGTACCACAAATTTCATGGGAATTTTTAACTCAACCTGCAAGATCGTTTCAAGTGGGAGGCGGGATAGGAATTCAATTATTCAACTCGTTTTACCTGTTGTTTTTGACTATGTTGATTAGTGCACCATTAGCATTGGGTGCTGCTATTTATTTATCAGAATATGCAAAACAAAACTGGGTGACGGATATCATCAGAACAGCGATAGAAGTACTTAGTTCATTGCCTTCTATAGTTGTTGGGCTGTTTGGATTTTTAATCTTTGTTATTCAATTTGATTTTGGCTTTTCGATCCTTTCTGGTGCTCTTGCATTAACCATCTTTAACTTGCCATTGTTAACACGAACGATAGAAGACTCATTGCAAGCCATACCTGGAGTTCAAAGAGAAGCTGGATTAGCTTTAGGATTGTCTCGTTGGGAAACAGTCACTCGCATTATTCTACCTGCAGCGTTGCCTGGTATTCTAACAGGAATGATTTTAGCCGCAGGACGTATTTTTGGGGAAGCAGCAGCTTTGATTTACACAGCTGGACAAAGCGCACCGGCGTTAGATTTTGCCAATTGGAATCCACAATCGATTACAAGTCCATTGAACATTATGAGACCAGCTGAAACATTGGCTGTTCATATATGGAAGATCAACAGTGAAGGTGTTATGCCCGATGGACCACAAGTGTCTGCAGGTGCTTCAGCTGTTTTGATTATTGCAGTATTATTATTTAATTTAGTCGCTCGTTATTTAGGAAGAAAACTTCAAAAGAAAGCTACTTCTGCTTAGCAAAAAAATGTGGAAGTAAGGATTCAGTTAGATAAGGAGGATTTATGGAATGCCCAATCAAGCTAACCTAGAGACAAATGTTTTAAAGATGGCGCCCGGTACGAAAATCGATTTGTCGACCGAAGATCTACATGTATGGTATGGAGATAATGAAGCAATCAAAGGTGTTTCATTAGAATTTGAAGAAAATAAGATCACTTCTCTTATCGGACCAAGTGGCTGTGGAAAATCAACTTACTTGCGTTCTTTAAACCGGATGAATGATGAAATTGAATCAGCTAGAGTAACAGGAAAAATCATGTACGAAGGCATTGATGTAAATGCTTCAAATGTTGATGTATATGAAATGCGTAAGAATATCGGAATGGTATTCCAACGTCCTAACCCATTTAGTAAATCGATTTATGACAATATTGCCTTTGCTTTAAGACGACATGGAGTCAAAGACAAAAATACGTTAGACGAAGCAGTGGAAACGAGTTTAAAACAAGCCGCTTTGTGGGAGCAAGTGAAAGATCAATTAAATAAAAGTGCTTTAGCCTTATCTGGAGGACAACAACAACGTTTATGTATCGCAAGAGCGATTGCTCTCAAACCAGACATTTTACTATTAGATGAACCAGCAAGTGCCTTGGATCCAATATCTACTAGTCAAGTAGAAGAAACACTACTACAATTGAAAGAAGATTATTCAATTATTATTGTTACTCACAATATGCAGCAAGCTTCAAGAATCAGTGATTACACAGCTTTCTTTTATGTTGGAAACGTGATCGAGTACGATGAAACGAGAAAAGTTTTTACTCGTCCAAAAATTCAAGCAACAGAAGATTACGTATCTGGTCATTTTGGGTAGGAGGAAAAAGAGTGAGTAATGAAAAATTTATTATTGAATCTAAAGACGTTCATTTATACTATGGAAATAATGAGGCACTAAAAGGTGTTTCGCTAGACTTTAAACCTAAGGAAATTACGGCATTGATTGGACCAAGTGGTTGTGGAAAATCTACCTTTTTAAGAACTTTAAATCGGATGAACGATTTGATACCGAATGTGACAATCACAGGTAACGTAAAGTTTGAAAATAAAGAAATATACAGTCCTAAAATGGACACTGTTGAATTAAGAAAAAAAGTCGGGATGGTATTTCAACAACCGAATCCTTTTCCATTTTCAATTTATGAAAATGTTGCTTATGGTTTGAAAATTGCAGGAATGAAAGACAAAGCTAAGATAGATACCATCGTGGAAGAAAGCTTGAAAAAAGCCGCAGTTTGGGAAGATGTGAAAGATAAATTGCATAAAAGTGCCCTTTCGCTTTCAGGTGGACAACAACAAAGAGTCTGTATTGCACGAGTATTAGCAATTGAACCATCTGTTATTCTATTAGATGAGCCGACAAGCGCTCTAGATCCTATTTCAAGCGCAAAAATTGAAAATATGTTATTAGAACTGAAAAAAGATTATACCATGATAATCGTTACCCATAATATGCAACAAGCATCAAGAATATCGGATAATACAGCGTTTTTCTTAAATGGACACTTGATTGAACATGGGGAAACAAGACAAATTTTTACAAGACCTAAACAAAAAGAAACAGAAGACTATATTTCTGGACGTTTTGGGTAATTCGTTGCATAATTAAGAAAATGGTATAGGAGTGATGAAAAGTGAGACGAGTATTTGAAGAGGAACTAAATGATTTACACGTTCATTTTTTTGAAATGGGAAAAATGGTTAACGAAGCAATTTATAAATCAGTAAAAGCCTTTGTAAATCATGATAAAGAGCTCGCTCAAGAAGTGATTGACGGTGACTTAGAAATTAATAGACACGAAGTTGAGTTAGAGAAACAGTGTTTTGAAATGATTGCGTTGCAACAACCTGTCACAACCGATTTAAGAAAAATTGTAACGGTTATGAAAGCTTGTGCTGACCTTGAAAGAATGGGTGATCATGCAGTTAGTATTGCAAAATCGACTATTCGAGTAAAAGGAAATAAACGAATCTATGAAGTGGAAGCAGAAATTGCTGAAATGTCTGAAAAAGTAAAAGTCATGGTTCAAGGCGTTTTAGATGCATACGTTAATTTTGATACAGAAAAAGCAAAACAAATAGCATTGAGTGATCGTGCAGTGGATAAAGATGCAAAAAAAATTCACCACGATTGTATCGAGCATATGAAAGCTGATTCAGAAATTGTTTTAGGTGGATCAGATTATATGCTTGTAGCTGGATACCTAGAACGAATTGGGGACTATGTAACAAATATTTCTGAATGGATCGTCTACTTGAATTCTGGTAAAGTTGTTGAGTTAAACACTCACAATAAAAATAGTCCTATAAATTAATCAGCAAAAACGACTGGGGAAAGTATTCCAGTCGTTTTTTTGTCTATTCTGACTCTTCGTCAAAGGGTGATGATAAAAGAAAATAAAAATTCTTCTGGAATAGACGAGTTTGCTTGTGGAGAGCCATGGAATCGCCTGAAGCCTAAAGTTCATAGTCTTCAGACTTTCAAGCCTTAAACAAAGCGTAATCGCCGAAGCGCCAACGCTTTGTAATTCGCATTGAATTCAATGCATGGCTACAAGCAAACCCTATTCCTCCAGAATTTTCGTGACATTAATTTAACTAAGCTATCAACACTAAAAATATAGAGCCTCTATTCTAAGATAAGAAGTATAGTTGTCAAGGTCTTTTGCTTTCTTAAGTAATCTATGTTAGGATAGTAAAAATTTAGCAAAATGGAGGATGAAGTAAAATGGGAATGCATCAGTATATTAAAAGTTTAAGTGATTTAGAAAACATCTTTCGTTGCCCAGGGAAGTTTAAATATGAAGACCATTCTGTTGCAGCGCATTCATTTAAAGTTACTCAAATTGCACAATTTCTAGGAACTGTAGAGGAACAAGCTGGCAATGAAATCAACTGGAGATCCCTGTATGAAAAAGCGCTCAATCATGACTATACAGAACTTTTTATAGGAGATATTAAAACGCCTGTTAAATATGCAACACCTGAATTAAGAGGAATGTTAGCAGATGTTGAAGACTCTATGACCGAAAATTTCGTAAAAAAGGAAATTCCGAAAGAATTTCAAGATGTGTATTCTGAACGATTAAAAGAAGGAAAAGATGAAACTTTAGAAGGTCAAATTTTATCTGTTTCAGATAAAATTGATCTGCTTTATGAATCTTTTGGGGAAATTCAAAAAGGGAATCCCGAACACGTTTTTACTGAAATATATGAAGAATCTTTAAAAACAATTTTAGAATTCAGACATTTAACAAGTGCACATTACTTTTTAAAAGAAGTCCTTCCTGATTTGTTAAGTGGGAATTTTACAAATCAAGATCAATTACAAAAAATAACACAACGAATTATGAATGATTCATTAAGTGACTAACAAATAATTAACGATGAACAAACGTTCGCTAAAAATAAGGAAACATGATAAACTAGTAAGACAAAGGTAGGATGCATGTAGCTATCCTATTTTTTGTGTTTTCGTTAAACTATTCTTATAAACTAAAATTTGAAGTGTAAAAAAATAACTAAAAAGGAAGTAAGCAAATGGCACATGATAAAATTACCGTCAAGGGTGCGCGTTCACATAATCTAAAAAACATTGATGTAACGATACCAAGAGACAAACTAGTAGTTATTACCGGATTGTCAGGTTCTGGTAAAAGTTCTTTAGCTTTCGATACTTTATATGCTGAAGGACAAAGACGTTATGTTGAAAGTCTTTCTGCTTATGCTCGTCAATTTCTTGGTCAAATGGATAAACCAGATGTGGATAGTATAGATGGATTAAGTCCGGCTATCTCGATTGATCAAAAAACAACCAGTAAAAACCCACGTTCTACAGTAGGAACGGTAACGGAGATCAATGATTACTTAAGATTGTTGTATGCTCGTATTGGCCATCCTATTTGTCCAAATGATGGTACGGAAATTTCTAGTCAGTCTGTTGAGCAAATGGTGGACCGTGTACTAGAATATCCTGAAGGAACAAGAATCCAATTACTAGCTCCTATTGTTGTTGGAAAAAGAGGTCAGCACAAGAAAGTTTTTGATAAAGTTAAGTCTGAAGGTTATGTTCGGGTACGTGTGAACAAAGAAATGTACGATATTTCTGATGATATTGAGTTGGAAAAAAATAAAAAACACGATATTGAAATTGTTATTGACAGAATCGTAGTCAAAGAAGGTATCCGTTCGCGTTTATTTGATTCCTTCGAAGCAGCCTTACGCTTAGCAGAAGGATATGCCATCGCAGATATTATGGGACAAGAGGAAGTATTATTTAGTGAACATTACGCGTGTCCTTACTGTGGGTTTACCGTTGGTGAACTAGAACCTCGCTTGTTTTCATTTAATGCGCCATTTGGTTCTTGTCCTGATTGTGATGGACTAGGCGTCAAATTAGAAGTAGATATTGATTTAGTTGTGCCAGATAAAAGCTTATCGTTAAAAGACGGGGCTATTTTGCCATGGAATCCGATTAGTTCAAATTATTACCCGCAAATGTTGGAACAAGCCTGTAAACATTTTAAAATTGATATGACTATTCCATTT
This sequence comes from Carnobacterium viridans, assembly GCF_900102725.1. Taxonomy (NCBI): domain Bacteria; kingdom Bacillati; phylum Bacillota; class Bacilli; order Lactobacillales; family Carnobacteriaceae; genus Carnobacterium; species Carnobacterium viridans. The sequence continues at coordinate 1,907,913 of NZ_FNJW01000008.1, forward strand.
GAAGAATTGTCAGAAGAAGAGCAAAATTTTGTTCTAACAGGTTCAAAAGGAGAATTATTCCATTTTCATTATAAAAATGATTTTGGTGGTGTACGTGATGTCGATATCCCTTTTGAGGGTGTATTGATGAACATTGAAAGACGGTACCGTGAAACAAGCAGTGATTTTACAAGAGATCAAATGAGGTTGTACATGACAGAGTTGGCTTGCCAAACGTGTGGTGGAAAACGATTGAATCCAGAAGCGTTATCGGTGAAAGTTGCTGGAAAAGATATTGGGGAAGTTTGTAACTATCCAATTGAAAAATCGATGCAGTTTTTCGATGAATTGTCTCTATCTGAGCATGACATCATGATTGCAAAACCTATCTTGAAAGAAGTAAATGATCGATTGAGTTTCTTGAAGAATGTGGGATTGAATTATTTAACTCTAAGTCGAACTGCTGGTACTTTATCTGGGGGAGAAGCACAACGTATTCGTCTGGCAACTCAGATTGGATCTAATTTGTCGGGCGTTTTATATATACTAGACGAACCTTCAATAGGGCTGCATCAAAGAGATAACAATCGACTAATTGAATCATTGCAAAAAATGCGTGATTTAGGAAATACACTAATTGTAGTTGAACATGATGAAGATACGATGAGAGCTGCCGATTATTTGATTGATATAGGTCCTGGTGCGGGTGAAAAAGGCGGCGAAATCATGGCCATCGGAACACCAGAAGAAGTTGCTAATAGTAAGGATTCCTTAACCGGAGCCTATTTATCGGGGAAAAAATTTATACCCGTTCCTAAAGAGCGGAGGGTAGAAGATAAAGGTGTTATTCGCGTTAAAGGGGCAGCTGAGAATAACTTGAAAAATGTGAATGTTGATTTTCCATTAGGTCGCTTTGTAGCCGTTACGGGTGTTTCAGGATCTGGTAAAAGTTCTTTAGTCAATTCTATTTTGAAAAAAACACTGTCTCGTGATTTAAATCGTTCAAAACAAAAACCTGGAAAATACAAATCATTAGAAGGTCATAAAGGATTAGAAAAAGTTATTGATATTGATCAAAGCCCAATAGGACGTACACCTCGAAGCAACCCAGCAACGTATACAAGTGTATTTGATGATATACGTGATTTGTTTGCTCAAACAAATGAAGCTAAGATAAGAGGGTACAAAAAAGGGCGTTTTAGTTTCAATGTAAAAGGCGGACGTTGTGAGGCATGTAGAGGAGACGGAATTTTAAAAATTGAAATGCATTTCCTTCCTGATGTGTACGTACCATGTGAAATCTGTCATGGTACACGTTACAATTCAGAAACATTAGAGGTCAGATACAAAGGCAAAAATATCTCTGAGGTGCTGAACATGACAATAGAAGAAGCAGTTGTCTTTTTTGAAAATGTTCCTAAAATTCGAAAAAAATTACAAACGATCATCGATGTTGGATTGGGGTATGTCACACTAGGACAACCGGCTACCACATTATCAGGTGGAGAAGCGCAACGAATGAAGTTGGCTAGTGAATTACGCAAAAGTTCAAATGGAGATAATTTCTATATCTTAGATGAGCCAACAACAGGATTGCATACAGATGATATTGCGCGACTATTAACTGTATTAAATCGATTAGTTGAAGCTGGCAACACCGTTTTAGTCATTGAACATAATTTGGATGTGATTAAAACAGCGGACTATGTGATTGATTTAGGTCCAGAAGGTGGAGCTGGCGGAGGTACAATCATCGCTACTGGAACTCCAGAGGAAGTCGCTAAGGTCAAGAAAAGTTTTACTGGACAATACCTGAATGAAATCTTGAAAAGAGATAAAAAGCGCGAAAAAATAATTGAACAGTCAATTAAATAGGATAGAAAAGAACGAATCCAGCTTTGATCTATCAGCTGAATTCGTTCTTTTTAAAGTATTTCTTTTTTAAATCTAGTTGTTTCATGTTAAACTTAACGTGAAAACTGACCTCCTGTTCAGACTATGTAACGATAGTAAAATCGTACTTAAGTCCTATGACAAAGTTCCCTAGATGACGCATAATAATGATAACAACAAAGACAGTATACAACTAACTTTTAACATTATCAGGCAAACACTAATTAGAGGAATTGAAAATTTTGAGGAGGAAATGACCATGAAACAAAGAGAAAGAATACTCGAACTAGTTAAACAAGGAATCATCTCAACTGACGAAGCCTTAGTTTTATTAGAAAATGCAGCAAAAAAAGAAGGCAAAGAAGCGATTAAAAAAGAACAAGCTCATACGCAAGAGGCGGATGAGAAAACAGCTACACCACTTAAACCTGAAATACCATTTTTTAATGAAGGAACAGAAACAGACTCAGACTCAGAGTTCTTAAAATCAGAAGAACCCAATCAAGATGAAGCGTTTTCTGCTGAAGAACAAAGAGATCGTGATCAACTTGAAAAAATATTAGAAAGTTTGTCTAATGAAGCATCCTTTTATTCTGTTAAATTGGACGAAAAGAATCTAGAAATTGCTACACTTAAAACTAAACTTAAAATGGTACAAGAGAAATTAATGGTACTTGAAACCAAAGAAGATTTAGATGAATTGCATCCTGAAAAAGCACCTGAAATGAATCAAATGAAAAATGAAATCAATGAGTTAGATATTCAGCTAAAAGACTTGGAACAAGAAAAAGCTGAATTGGAAAATCAATTAAGAACGGTAAAAAGAAAACAATGGGGTACTCAAAAGAAACAAATTTCAGAAAAATTTGAGATACCAGAAGATTGGAAAGAAACCGCCAATGAAACATTGAATCAAGTAACAGGAAAAGTAGTGGATACTGGAAACCAATTTGGCAAGTTCATGAAAGAAACGTTCTCTACAGTGATGGAAAATATGGACTGGAAAGATGTTAATGTTCGTGTGCCTGGTTTAGCTTCAACAAAATTCACACATGAGTTTAATTATCCTGAAAGTACAGCTTCTATTTTAGATGTAAAAGTTGCAAACGGGAATGTACTATTTAAAAATTGGAACAGCCAAGATATTAAAATTGAAGCTGATGTTAAAATTTATGGTAAATTAGACACAGCAACGCCTTTAGAAGCTTTTGAGAAGCGCAGTACTGTGGAAGTGACCGATGAAAAAATGGTATTCCACGTTCCAAACAAACGGATACGTTGTGACTTAGTATTTTATCTTCCTGAAAGAGTGTACGATCATACCGCAATCAATCTTTTGAATGGAAATGTAAAATTTGAAGATTTCGAAGGAAAAGATTTCTATGTTAAATGCACAAATGGAAATGTGTTTTTCCAAAATTTAACGGCTACCATGTTGGAAACTGATGGCGTTAATGGTACCGTTACAGTATTAGATAGCACAGTAAGAGATCTGATGGTGAAAAGTGTTAATGGTGGAATCGTTACACAAGGTAAAATTAAGAGTGGGAATCTTTCAACAGTCAATGGTACTGTAAAAGTTACATTAGAAGGTGAAGATTTAACACGTATGGCAGCATCTTCTGTTAACGGAAGCGTAAAAGTATCTTTTCCTAAACAGTATAGTATAGAAGGCGAAGCAAAAAGTAATTTAGGAACAATCCAAAACAGAGTTGCAAATCTAGAAACACTTAAAGAAAGAAAAGATCGTACAAGTCAACTTCTAGAGTTTAGAAGAATAGCGGATACGCAACTATTAGTGTTGAAATTAGAAACAACAACAGGTAATATTTTATTAAAAGAAGCAGATGAACTAGTTTAAAACGATATGAAACTCAGAGAGGTGAATGAAAATGAGAAAATTAACTAAATCAAGAGACAATAAAATGGTGAGCGGTGTCTTAGCTGGGATTGCAGAATATTTTGGATTTGATCCAACGATACTTCGTATTATTTATGGAGCAGCTACTTTAATCGGAGTAGGTTCGCCTTTTATTCTGTATATCGTACTCGCTATTGTGATTCCAGAAGCTCCTAGAACGAATCGTTCAGAAAACACTGGAACGTATGGATTCAAACCAGGAAATAATCGACCAGAAAAAAAAGAACCACGTAAAGAAGCTGAGAAAGTTAAAGAGGAAGACTGGAGTGACTTTTAGTGAGATTTTGGCAAAAAATTATTGTTAATGCACTGATTTTCTTGGCCTTAGCTGGTTTTTTGCAAAATATGTTCTATGTGGAAAGTATATGGGTAGCATTAGGAGCCAGCCTTGTCTTAGCTATTTTGAATATGGCTGTAAAGCCGATTTTATTCATCTTATCCTTGCCTATTACTCTTTTAACTCTTGGACTATTCACTATTGTTATTAATGCAGCCATGTTGAGTATGACCGCTGCGATTGTAGGAAGCGGTTTTGAATTTTCATCATTTGGAGCAACGATGCTTGTGGCTATCTTAATGTCGCTAGTTAATATGTTATTAAATAGTCAATTAAGACAGCCTAAGTGATTTAGAAATGTAAAAAACTAACGTGACCCGTGTCTTTTAGATGAGACAGCGGGTCTTTTTTTTGAAGCCATTTTAGTGAAATAATTAGATAGGCATAGAAACTGGAACGTTTGTCTCATTTCTTAGGCTTATTTTTTGTTGTTAAAAGAAATTTAAACTTATAAAATGAGTAAAGTTGAAGCTTTTTACTATTTGAATCGATTTTCTTTCGATTTCCTTTAAACAGAAAGATTAAAATGGTAAAATGAGGAGCATGTAGCAGTTTTAAACAATTAAAATGAAAGTAAAAAAAGATCTTTAAACAGAGGAGAAAAAATTATGACCAAAAGTGTAACTGTACAACAATTAGTAAACTCTCTGAAGTTAGAAGTACATAACGGAGAGGAATTTCTTGATCGTAAAATCTTAACAGATGATATTTCACGGCCAGGTCTTGAACTTACTGGTTATTTTAATTATTATCCTCAAGAACGGATACAATTATTTGGCAGAACAGAAATTTCTTTTTCTGAGCAAATGACTAGTGACGAGCGGCTGATTGTGATGCGAAGAATGTGTCAGTCTGATACACCTGCGTTTCTTATTTCAAGAGGTCTGACTCCTCCAAAAGAGTTGGTACAAGCAACAACTGAAAAAAGCATTCCTTTACTCTTATCCCCACAATCAACTACGCGTTTATCTAGCAATGTAACGAATTTCTTAGAAGCTGAGTTAGCTGAACGTATTGCTATGCATGGTGTGCTAGTAGACATTTATGGAATGGGCGTTATGATCACTGGAGATAGTGGAGTAGGTAAAAGTGAAACGGCTTTGGAATTAATTAAAAGAGGACATAGACTTGTAGCCGATGATCGTGTTGAACTATATGTCATCGATGATAAAAAAGTCGTAGGCGAACCACCTGAAATATTAAGCCATTTAATGGAGATTCGAGGAATAGGTATTATTGATGTCGTAAATCTATTCGGAGTTGGATCGATTCGTTTAAGCAAAGTCGTTAACTTAGTCGTTAATTTGGAGCTTTGGGATAAAGAAAAAACGTATGATCGATTAGGTAGTGGAGATGAAAAGCAACGTATTTTAAATGTTGACGTACCAAAAATTTCGATTCCAGTTAGAACGGGACGTAATTTGGCAATCATCATTGAAAGTGCAGCAATGAATACCAGAGCAAAAATCATGGGATATAATGCCACTGAAACATTCGAACGTAATTTAGAAAAACTAATCAAAAAAAATTCAACTGAACAGTAAGATTGGAGATTAAAGTATGAGTAATCTGTTAGGAGCAATTAATCCAATTGCCTTTTCATTAGGACCTCTTGATGTCTATTGGTACGGAATCATTATCGCTGCAGCTATATTTGTAGCAATTTTTTTAAGTACGCGAGAAGCTGAAAAAAGAGGGATTGATGGAGAACATATCGTGGATATGGCTCTTTGGGCGCTCCCGATAGCTTTCATTGGAGCACGTTTGTATTATGTAATATTTGAGTTAGGCTACTACCTTCAAAATCCTGGTGAAATTATAGCAATTTGGAATGGCGGTATAGCGATTTATGGCGGCTTGATTGCGGGAGGATTAACTGTCTTCTGGTACACAAAGAAACATGGAATTCCGTTATGGTTAATGCTGGATATTTTAGCACCAAGTGTATTGCTAGCGCAAGCAATTGGGCGTTGGGGAAATTTTATGAATCAAGAAGCTCATGGAGGAGAAGTAACGAGATCGTTTTTAGAAAATTTATACTTACCTGAATTTATTATCAAGCAAATGGAAATTAACGGCATGTACTATCAACCTACTTTTTTATATGAGTCTTTATGGAGTTTAATTGGTTTTGTACTGATTATTATCTTGCGAAACAAAAAGCAGTTGTTTAGACAAGGTGAAGTGGCTTTGAGTTATGTACTCTGGTATTCTCTTGGACGATTCTTTATTGAAGGTCTTAGGACAGACAGCTTATGGATTTTTAATCTTATTCGCGTATCGCAAGCGTTATCCGTTGTCTTATTTATAGGAGCACTCAGTTTATGGATTTATAGAAGAAGAGATTACCCGCCTGTTCCATACTATTTAGATGGAATGAATCAATCAAAAAAGAAACAGTCGAAATAAAGGAGCCTAAGTAAAATGACAAAGAAAGTAGCCATTTTAGGAGCGGGTTCTTGGGGAACCGCTTTAGCAATGGTATTAGAAGAAAATGGACATGATGTTCGCATATGGAGTCATAAAGCAAAACAAGCAGATGAAATCAATTTTAAACACACCAATAAATTTTATTTGCCTGCAGTTGTCTTAGCAGACAGTATTAAAGCGACTCATCATATTGAAGAAGCAATTAAAGATGTTGATGTGATTGTTTTTGTGGTTCCAACAAAAGCCATTCGTGAAGTCGCTAAGAAAGTTGTACCATTTTTAACTAAGCCAATGGTCATTGTTCATGCAAGCAAAGGGTTAGAGCAAGAGAGTCATAAACGTATTTCAGAAATTTTAGAAGAAGAAATTCCTGAAAGCAAACGCCAAGCTGTAGTAGCTCTATCTGGACCAAGCCATGCGGAAGAAGTAGCACTTAAAGATCTAACAACTATAACTGCAGCTTCAACAAATGAAGATGCGTCTAAAGTCGTACAAGAATTATTTATGAATGATTATTTTAGAATTTATACCAACGATGATATTATCGGTGTTGAATTGGGTGCAGCTTTAAAAAATATTATTGCAGTAGGAGCCGGAGCACTTCAAGGATTAGGTTATGGCGATAATGCAAAGGCTGCTTTAATGACTAGAGGGTTAGCTGAGATAAGTCGTTTAGGTGTTGCTTTTGGTGCAGATTCAATCACTTTTCTTGGTTTAAGTGGTGTGGGTGATTTAATTGTCACTTGTACAAGTACCCATTCTAGAAACTGGCGAGCTGGTCACATGTTAGGCAAAGGAAACAGCTTGAAAGAAGTTCTTGAAAGTATGGGAATGGTTGTAGAAGGAATTGCAACCACTAAAGCAGCATATGAATTAGCTCAGGAAAAAGGAATTGAGATGCCAATCACTGCAGCAATTTACGAAGTATTGTATAATGGAGCTAAAGTCGAAGATATTATCGTCTCATTGATGCAACGAGAAGGAAAATCTGAAGCATAAGGAAAGAAATACCTATTATCTAAATCAATTGGAGGAATAAAAGACATGCAAAAAGTACGTAAAGCAATTATCCCCGCAGCAGGATTAGGAACACGATTTTTACCAGCAACAAAAGCTATGGCTAAAGAAATGCTGCCAATTGTAGACAAACCCACGATTCAGTTTATTGTAGAAGAAGCAATCAATTCAGGGATTGAGGATATTTTAATTGTCACTGGGAAAAGCAAACGCCCTATTGAAGATCACTTTGACTCAAATCCAGAATTGGAAGCTAATTTAAAATCTAAAGGAAAAATGGAACTTTTAGAATTAGTCGAAGAAACAACCGGCTTAAATTTATTTTTTGTTCGTCAATCGTATCCAAAAGGATTAGGTGATGCAGTCTTACAAGCTAAAGCATTTGTGGGAAATGAACCATTTGTTGTTATGCTTGGAGATGATTTAATGGAAGATGAAGTTCCACTAACCAAACAACTGATTAACGGATACGACAAAACCCATGCATCAAATATTGCCGTAATGAAAGTGCCTCATGAGGAAACCTCTAAATACGGAATCATTGATGTTGAAGGACAAGTAGACGAAACAACTTATAATGTTCGTCGTTTTGTTGAAAAACCAAATCCAGAAGATGCACCAAGTGATTTAGCGATTATCGGACGTTACTTATTAACGCCTGAAATCTTTGATATTTTAGAAACACAAGAACCAGGTGCTGGAAATGAAATTCAATTAACGGATGCAATCGATACTCTAAATAAAACACAACGCGTTTTTGCACATGAATTTAAAGGAACTCGTTATGATGTTGGAGATAAATTTGGCTTCTTGAAAACAAGCATTGAATATGGTCTGAAGCACCCTGAGATAAAGGATTCTTTAAATGAATACATTATTGAATTAGGAAAAAGATTAGAAACTGAATAATTTACACTAATTAAATCACAAAGAAGTGAACGAGAATTCGTTCACTTCTTTGTGGTTTAATGCCCTTGAACAAGACCTATTAAAAGTAACACCTATATGCTATACTGGTTAGTAAATGTTACTTTAGAGGAGGATTGCATATGTCTGAAATTGGAAATCAAAAGGCGACGATTATAGAAGTTATTCCAACAAGTGAATTCTATTTTAAGCGTGGAATTGCTGCATTTCAAAAAAATGAAATGGATCGTGCAAAAAAATACTTCTCACGAGCGGTAACCTTATCAAAGAATGAAGAGGAGAGTATTTTTGCCTCATGCCAATTAGCTATTTGTTATCAACATACTGGTGAATATGATGAATCAATTGAAATTTTAGATGAATTAATTAAAAGTAGCGGCGATATTTTTGCAGAAGCCTACTATTTCCAAGCCAATAACTATGCTTTTTTAGAAGACTTAGAACAGTCATTACTATTAGTAGAACAATACCTGACTCTAGATCCAGATGGTGACTTCGTTGACGAAGCATCCGAGTTGCAAGAGACGCTAAAAATGGAATTAAATGAATTTTAAGAACGAATGCTCATTCACTTCTAATTTGTAAGCAAATAAATAGCAATTCTTTTCAAAAAGATGTAAAGTAAGATGAAATGATTAAGGAAAATGAGGGATTATACAATGGAAATAGAAGAAAAAATTTATGACGTCGTTGTTATTGGAAGTGGCCCAGCAGGAATGACAGCTGCTTTATATTCTTCAAGATCAAATTTATCTACGCTGATGTTGGAACGTGGAGTACCCGGCGGACAAATGATCAATACAGCAGAAATCGAAAATTATCCTGGATTCAATAGTATCGTTGGACCTGAGTTGTCTGAAAAGATGTTCGAAGGTTCTAAACAATTTGGAGCAGAGTATGCATATGCTGATGTTCAAGAAATCCAACAAGGAACAGAATACAAAACAATTATTGCAGGAAAAAAAACCTTTAAAACTCGTTCAATCATTATTGCAACTGGTGCAGAACACCGAAAATTAAATGTTGGTGGCGAAAATGAGTACAATGGTCGTGGTGTTTCTTACTGTGCCGTTTGTGATGGAGCTTTTTTCCGTAATAAAGAGTTAGTAGTTGTTGGCGGAGGAGACTCAGCTGTTGAAGAAGGAACTTATTTAACTCAATTTGCTAAAAAAGTTACGATTATTCATCGTCGTGATGAGTTAAGAGCCCAAAAAATTCTTCAAGATAGAGCTTTTAAAAATGAAAAAGTTGATTTCATTTGGGATTCTACCGTAGAAAATATTTATGGTGATGACAACAAAGTAACAGGTGTCAAAGTTAGAAATGTTCACACAAGTGAAGTCAAAGAATTTCCTGCAGATGGTGCATTTATCTATGTTGGTATCTTGCCAAATACAGATAAATTTAGAGACTTAGGTATTACGGATGAAGAAGGTTGGATTCCAACTAATGAAACAATGGAAACTTCACAACCTGGAATTTTTGCTATCGGAGATGTTCGCTTAACTCCTTTGCGTCAAGTTGCAACAGCTGTTGGTGATGGCAGCTTAGCTGGAAATGCTGTTTTCCACTATGTTGAGAAACTGAAGGAAAGTTTAGAAGCAAAAGCGATTAGTTCAAAATAATAGCAAAGTAAAAATAATGATTTGAAAAAGCCACAAAAAAGAAACAAGAGAAATCTTGTTTCTTTTTTTGTGGAAATAATTGTTATCTATAGAGATTAATTTTTGTAATTAGAATGGTTATTAAATCAAAAAGTCAACTGACCATTTGAATTGAAATGTGTGCCAGGATGAATAAGAAGTGGTATACTTATAAGGGAAGCGTTAACGAAAAAAAATACAACTAATTATGTAAAGGGTGAATTGAAATGAGCTGGAGAGAGACTTATCAACTTTGGGAAAATTTTAATGATTTAGAAATTGAATTAAAAGAAGAATTAAAATCTTTGAAAGATGATTCGGATACATTAGAAGATGCATTTTATGCTCCTCTTGAATTTGGAACGGCAGGCATGCGTGGAATCATTGGTGTGGGTGTTAATCGTATGAATGCTTACACAGTAAGACAAGCAACAGAAGGACTAGCTCGTTTTATGGACAGTCTTGGAGATGAAACGCAAAAACGTGGAGTCGCAATCGCTTATGATTCAAGACATAAGTCTCCAGAATTTGCTATGGAAGCAGCAAGAACACTTGGAGCACATGGAATTCCAGCTTTTGTTTTTGAAAGTCTTCGCCCGACACCAGAATTATCTTTTGCTGTTCGTCATTTAAATGCATTTGCAGGAATCATGATTACTGCAAGTCACAATCCAGCTGAGTACAATGGATACAAAGTGTACGGAGAAGATGGCGGACAAATGCCACCTAAAGAAGCAGATGCTTTAACAGACTATGTTCGTAGTGTCGAAAATATCCTTGAAATTGATGTGTTATCACAAGAAGATCTTGAATCACAAGGATTGCTTACGATTATTGGAGAAGATGTAGATAGTGAATACTTAAAAAACGTGAAAAAAGTTACGGTTAATCCAGAGTTAGTGAAGGAAATGAGCAAAGAGATGAAATTAGTCTATACGCCACTTCATGGAACTGGAAAAATGTTAGGTGAAAAAGCTTTAAAAAATGCCGGGTTTGAATCTATTTACCTTGTTCCAGAACAAGCTGAAGCAGATCCTGATTTCTCGACAGTTAAGTCTCCTAATCCCGAAGAACCTGGTGCATTTGAATATGCAATCAAGTTAGGTAAAGAAATTGATGCTGATGTATTAGTGGCAACAGATCCAGATGCTGACCGATTGGGAATAGCTGTTAAAACTGCAGAAGGTTATTACGAAGTGTTAACTGGAAACCAAATTGCCAGTTTGATGTTGCACTATTTATTGACTGCACATAGAGATGCAGGAACGTTGCCTGGAAATGGTGTCGTGCTTAAATCGATCGTTTCGAGTGAATTGCCTACCGCTATCGCCGAAAGTTTTGGTGTTAAAATGGTAAATGTTTTAACTGGATTTAAATTTATTGCTGAAAAAATTAAACAATATGAAACAGATAACAGTCAAACATTCTTATTCGGCTTTGAAGAAAGTTACGGCTATCTTGTGTCGCCATTCGTACGAGACAAAGACGCTATTCAAGCCCTTGTGCTGATTGCAGAAGTAGCTGCTTATTATAAACAAAAAGGTGACACATTATATGACGGATTGAAACAAATTTTCCATAACTATGGTCACTTTAAAGAAAAAACAATCTCCATCAGCATGCAAGGAATCACTGGAGCTGAAAAAATCAAAGCATTAATGGTGAAATTCCGTGAAGAGTCACCAAAAGAATTTGCTGGAATTGAAGTCGAATACGTAGAGGACTTTTCACTCGCTAAACGTACGCTTAATGATGGGACAACTGAAGATATTGACATGCCTACAGCCAACGTCTTGAAATACAAATTAGTCGACAACAGTTGGATTGCTATCCGTCCTTCAGGAACAGAACCTAAAATTAAATTTTACATTGGTGCATGTGATGATTCAGGAGTAGAGATTGAAAATAAAGTCATTCGTCTTGAAGAAAGCATTAATTCAATCGTTAACGAATAAAAAGACAGCAAAAAAACAACGCAAAGTAGTTTAAATTGCGTTGTTTTTTTTTTTTGCTGTCTAAAAAATGTAGTATCTTTAGCAACTTGACTAAGGAATGATTAAGTTTTAAGGAAAAGCTTGAGATAACTATACACGACACACCCGGCATGCTATAATGATTTAGGTGAAGTCCAAAGAACCAAAAGAAAGAGGCGAATAAGATGGTAGATAGTCTACAATTAGTCATTCTTACTGGAATGAGTGGAGCAGGTAAAACTGTGGCAATGCAGAGTTTTGAGGACATGGGTTATTTTTGTGTGGACAATATGCCGCCAAGTTTACTGCCGAAATTTTGGGAACTCGTTAAAGAATCTGGCAAATTAACAAAAATTGCTTTAGTAATTGATTTACGTTCCAGAGCCTTCTTTGAAGAAATCGTAACAGCTTTGGAATCAATGGATAATACCTCTTTTGTGACGACAAAAATAGTTTATTTAGATGCAAGTGATGAAGAATTGGTCTCGCGTTATAAAGAAACACGACGTACACATCCTTTAGCAATGAATGGACGTCTGATAGTAGGAATAAAAAAAGAGAGAGAATTGTTAGAAGACATAAAAGGGCGAGCTCAACTTGTAATTGATACAACGAAATTGACGCCGCGACAATTAAGAGAAAAAATTAATAGTAATTTTAAAACCGTCGATACAGAGTTGTTCAGAATTGAAATGGTATCATTTGGTTTCAAATATGGCTTACCAATTGATGCAGATGTAGTGATGGATGTTCGCTTCCTACCTAATCCGCATTATATCGATAATTTAAGGCCGTTAACAGGCCAGGATAAGCCTGTTTATGACTATGTAATGAAACAACCAGAAACAGAAATTTTTTATCGTAAATTCACAGATCTGTTAGAGTATATTTTACCAGGATACAAAAAAGAAGGTAAAAACAATGTTACCATTGCTATCGGGTGTACGGGTGGAAAACATCGCTCAGTAGCTTTAGTAGAACGGATTGCTCAGAAAATTGAAATCGATGGGTACCCTGTTCATGTTACTCATCGCGATAAAGGAAAGGTTAAAGAATCGGTGAATCGTTCATGATACAAGAAAGAAAGAAGCATAGACCTAAAATTGTGGTTATCGGTGGAGGTACCGGGTTACCCGTTATTTTAAATGGTTTAAAATTAAAAGAAGCAGATGTAACAGCCATTGTGACTGTTGCTGATGATGGAGGAAGCAGCGGAACGTTAAGAAATTATGCCAATATCGTTCCGCCAGGAGATATTCGAAATGTGCTGATTTCACTTTCTAATATCCCGCCTGTTCAAAAAGGAATTTTCCAATATCGATTTGATACAAATGATAACTTTTTAGCAGGACATTCAATTGGGAATCTGATCATTGCGGCCATGTCTGAAATGAGAGGGAGTATTTTTGAAGCCATTCAATTATTGTCTAAAATGATGTTAGTGGATGGACATGTTTACCCAGCAGCAGAAGAACCGTTAACACTGCATGCTATTTTTGAAGATGGGTCTAAAATTTCAGGCGAATCAAAAATTGCCAAAGAAAGAAAAAAAATAGAACGTGTCTATGTAACAACAGTAGAAGATAATCATAAAGCTAAAGCTTCTAGAAAAGTCATTGCAGCTATTCATGATGCTGATATGGTCGTTTTAGGACCTGGAAGCTTGTTCACGAGTATTTTACCCAACTTAATGATCGGTGATTTAGGGGAAGCAGTCAAAGAGACTAAAGCAAAAGTTGTTTACATTTGCAATATCATGACTCAACTTGGCGAAACCGAAAATTTTACGGATGCTGATCACATATGCGTGCTGCATCAACACTTAGAAAAAAAATTCATTGATACAGTTTTAGTCAATATTGGGGAAGTTCCAGAAAATTATATGGATGCCGAACGCTATAATGAGTATTTAGTACAAGTAGCTCATAACTTTAAAGGATTAGCTGAGGAAGTTCCTTCCATTATATCGGATGATTTCCTTGAATTAAGAGACCAAGGAGTCTTTCATAATGGGACAAAAGTTGTGGATGAATTATTTAAATTGGCTTTTGACAATAGACGGTTGGAAAAAAGAAATGCTTATTAACTAAATAAAGAATAGAAAGGAGGTTACTTTATGTCTTATGCTTCAGAAGTAAAAAAAGAATTAACTCAATTAGAAGTTCATAGAGAACACGCCAAAGCTGAATTAGCAGCTTTGATTCGCATGAATGGAACAGTTGGGTTAGTAGATAAAAAATTTATTTTGAACGTACAAACTGAAAATGCAGCTATCGCAAGAAGAATCTATGTGTTGCTGAAAGATCATTTTGATGTTGAAAGTGAATTATTGGTTCGGCGGAAAATGAAATTAAAGAAAAATAATGTATATATTGTTCGGTTAAAACAAGGTACTAAGGAAGTGCTCTCAGATTTATCTATTATGGAAGGGATGTCTTTTCATAGTCATGTTTCAGATGAAGTAATGATGAATACTCAAAAAGTAAAATCGTATTTACGAGGCGCTTTTTTAGCAGGAGGATCCGTGAACAACCCAGAAACTAGTCGTTACCATCTTGAGATTCATTCAAGTTATGAAGAACATAATGATGATATTTGTCAAATGATGAATCAATTCGATATGAATGCACGTACATTAGAAAGACGCAATGGGTATATTACTTATTTGAAAGAAGCAGAAAAAATTGCAGATTTTTTAGCGTTGATTGGCGCAACAAGCGGTATGCTTAAGTTTGAAGATGTACGAATTATCAGAGATATGAGGAATTCAGTAAATCGTTTGGTCAATTGTGAAAATGCCAATTTAAATAAGACGATTGATGCGGCAAGTAAACAAATTGAAAGCATTAAATTTATCGATGAGATGATTGGATTAGATAAAATTCCAACAAAACTAAGAGAAATCGCGCTTGTGCGTTTAGAATACCCAGAAGTAACGCTAAAAGAATTAGGAGAAATGATCCCTAGCGGAACGATTAGTAAGTCAGGAATCAACCATCGCTTGCGCAAGTTGAATGAGATGGCAGAAAACTTAAGAACTAAGGAACGTACAAGATCCTTTGTAGGCAATTAAAAAGAGGAATAGATAAAGATATGCAAGAAATATCGCGGTTCGAAGAGAACTGTAGACTTCGTCAGTCTATAAATTCTCCTTGTTTTTTCATTATAACTGGGCTACACTGTAATAGTTGGTATTTTGACGATCGTCAGAATAGGACAGCTTCTTAAATAAGTTCGTTTGAGTATAGCAGTCCCCTTAGTGTAATGGATATCACGCAAGATTCCGATTCTTGAAATGGGGGTTCGATTCCCTCAGGGGGCATTTAAGTATGCTAATGATGGTGGGATAACAAAACTTGAAATGTGTGTCGTATCATTACCACATACGGTTGAAGAGAATACATGTAAAATTCAGACCCGAATTTCGTGGGAATACTTACGATTTTTGGATCTTTTTTTCTATCTCATTTGTTCTATGTTATTTTTTGGATTTTCAGTGACTTGAAGTTTTAATAAAATTGCTAATCGATTTTTAGAAGCGGAACGAAAAGGTAGAGCATCTAAAGGAAACGAATTGGACTTATTTTACAAATGGCTGTATAATTCCAACTGTTAAAAAACCATTATTAAAAGGCTATATAGTTAGTGTATATCATTTGGGTGAAAGTATAAGCTGATAGCCCGTTATGGAAGGATCGATTATTGAAAATGAAAGAAAATTTTTGGCAAGATTTGCCACGTCCGTTTTTTATATTGGCACCGATGGAAGATGTAACGGATGTCGTGTTTCGCCATGTAGTAAGTGCAGCAGGCAAACCAGATGTATTTTTTACAGAGTTCACAAATGCTGTTAGTTATTGTCATCCAGAAGGACGTGATAGTGTCCGTGGTCGTTTAACATTTACTGAGGACGAACAACCGATGGTAGCTCATATATGGGGAGACGAACCAAAACACTTCCGCCAAATGAGCATTGGTATGGCAGAACAAGGTTTTAAAGGAATCGATATTAATATGGGCTGTCCGGTACCGAATGTAGCAGGTAAAGGAAAAGGTAGTGGCCTTATTCGCCGAGCTGCAGTTGCTGCAGATTTAATCCAAGCAGCAAAAGCAGGAGGGCTACCGGTAAGTGTCAAGACCCGATTAGGTTATACAACTATCGATGAATGGCGTGATTGGTTGACACACGTTTTTGAACAAGATATTGCCAATCTTTCTATCCATTTACGAACAAGAAAAGAAATGAGTAAAGGCGACGCACACTGGGAAATGATTTCAGAAATCAAAAAATTACGTGACGAAATTGCACCTCAAACACTTTTGACAATCAATGGAGACATTCCGGATCGCGAAACTGGGTTGAAGCTGGTTGAAGAATATGGTGTGGATGGTGTTATGATTGGGCGAGGTATTTTTCACAACCCTTATGCGTTTGAAAAAGAACCAAAAGAGCACAGCAGCCAAGAATTGCTGAATTTGTTTAGATTGCACTTAGATCTTTTTGATAAATATACCGTTGATGAACCTCGTGCATTCAGACCACTTCGCCGCTTTTTTAAAATCTATGTTCGTGGTATTCGTGGAGCAAGTGACTTAAGAGTGCAGTTGATGGAAACAGAAACAACTAATGAAGCTCGCGTATTACTTGATGAATTTGAAGAAAAAAATCAGGATATCTTAGGAGAATAAAAGAATATCACTCATTAAAAGTATCTTTTTTGTGATGGATAAAAGAAAAAATAAGTCATAACTATCTGTAAGCTTTTAATTTTTTGAATAAACTATTTATGTTATAATTATTTTATTCAAAATGATTGAATTTTATTAAAGATTTAAAGATTATTTTTGTGATTAGAGGATAAATTCTAATCACTTTTTTTTCAAAGTTAGCAAACGAAAAAAATTGACCTTTTTTGACCAATGGAGTAAAATACACTTAGTAACTCATAGTGTGAATCATTTAGTTACGCTATAAAAGAAATGAACAATTGAGGAGGAAACAAATTATGAATTTAGTCCCTACAGTAATCGAACAGTCATCTAGAGGTGAACGTGCCTATGACATTTATTCGCGTCTTTTAAAAGACCGCATTATTATGTTAAGTGGTCCAGTAGACGATGATCTAGCAAATGCTGTAATCGCTCAGCTGTTATTTTTAGATGCACAAGACTCTGAAAAAGATATTTATATTTATATTAATTCTCCAGGTGGCAGTGTAACTGCTGGTTTAGCGATTTTTGATACAATGAACTTTATCAAAGCAGATGTACAAACTATCGCAATGGGAATGGCGGCTTCAATGGGTAGTTTCTTATTGACAGCTGGTACAAAAGGAAAACGTTATGCGTTGCCGAATGCTGAAATCATGATTCACCAACCATCGGGCGGATCTCAAGGGCAAGCTACGGAAATTGAAATTGCTGCTCGTCACATCCTTAACACACGTGAACGCTTGAATAAAATTTTATCAGATCGTACAGGACAACCAATAGAAGTCATTCAACGTGATACAGATCGTGATAATTATATGTCTGCAGAAGATGCGAAGGCTTATGGTTTGATTGATGAAATCATGGAAAATAGCTCAGCTTTAAGCTAAAACGTTTAGATGAGATTCGTCTAGCTAAGTATTTCAATTGAAGAGTAAAGAAAAAAGAGATTGGAGCAACGCTTTAGTCTCTTTTTTTTGCTCCATTGGTCAGTAGGAAAACTAAATAAGTCAAATCCATTTAATTGATTCAATATTATCTGTATAATGAAATCATTAAGTAAATAAAGGAGGATATTTAATGGATATTAGCAACATTAAAACAGACAAAGTGAATACAACCCATGGAATTAAAATTGGAAGTGATGATGCTCCAGTTAAGGTAATCGAATTTATTAACTTAAAGTGCCCCTATTGTAAAATGTGGTATGAAGATTCAAAAGATGTACTAAACGAATATGTTTCTGCTGGGAAAGTGCAACGAATCATTAAACATTTTGATAAAGAAAAACCGAGTTTGAAAAAAGGGAATATCGTGCACCGTTATTTAGATTATTCAAACCCTGAAAAAGCGCTTAAAGACATTGATTTCTTTTTTGCTCACCAAGAAGAGTGGGGATATTTAGAATCGTTTGATGCTATAGCTGCTTATGTAGTTGAGAAAAGAAATTTATCCATACAGTCAAATGAATCAGTAGCTCAAGAAATTATTCAAGAAGCAAACCAAGCAAATGTTGTATTTGTACCAACCGTGTTTATTGATGAAGAGATTTTCGATGAACATATTACGCAACAAGAACTTAAAAACTTGATTGAAGCACGCCTTTAAGAAATCGCTTGTAAAAAAACAGGTCTTTTACACAATTTTAATGAAAAACTTATAAACATAACAGTTGAAAGATGAATAGATAACTGGTACAATTATTGTTGTGAGAGATGGCAATAGTGCTTCGTTTAGTGCAGTTGTTGAATGATAAGAAAACAAGTACAGGAAACTGAAAGTTTGATTTTCATTTTTGATTCTCTTGTTTTTTTAAGTAACAATGGTCGCTGAACGACTGACGCGGTCACAAAACGACCAGATGGAAAGAGGTCGCTTATGCAAAATGTATTATCTGTTATCGAAGAAGTCATTCCAGATATCATGTATAAACTTCAGAATCGTTACCAAATTTTGCGCAATGTTTTTTTATTAGGTCCAGTTGGAAGAAGAGTCGTATCTGAACGTATGGGAATTACAGAACGTGTTTTACGTACAGAATCAGAAGGCTTAAAGAAACAAGGATTGATAAAAACTTCAAAAATGGGCATGGAGCTGACTGAAAAAGGCGAAGCCGTTTATCACCAACTAGATCAGTTAATGGGACAACTGTTGGGGATGAAAGAGAAAGAGAAAAAACTCGCTTCTTATTTGGAGATTGAACACTGTGTAATTATTTCTGGTGATGTAGATGAACAGTCGAAATTACATGAAGAGATGGGCCGTGCTGCAGTAGAAGCATTAGACTTTTTACTTCCAGAAGGCACTAATATTATTGCTGTTATGGGTGGTACTACTATGGCAGAAGTGGCAAATCAAATGAATGAAACTCTTTCACGCAAAAGAAAGTTAATGTTTGTTCCTGCCAGAGGTGGATTAGGAGAATCGGTCGATATTCAAGCCAATTCTATTAGTGCTTTAATGGCACAAAAAACGGGTGGCGAAAACCGTGTTCTTTATGTTCCGGAACAAGTAAGCGTAGAAACTTATAAACCGCTATTACAAGAACCGGGAATAAAAAAAACACTCAAGTTGGTTGATGATGCGAATTGTGTTCTATATGGCATCGGAGACGCTAAGCTTATGGCAGAACGCAGAGGGATGAATGAAGAAGTTCTAGCTCTGATTGAAACTAAAGCAGCAGTTGGGGAAGCGTATGGAGAATTTTACAATCAGTCTGGTGGAGTGGTGTACAAAATACCACGCATTGGTTTGCAATCTGATAAATTAGCAGATATTGCTAGTGTGATGGTAGTAGCTGGTGGTAAGTCCAAAGCAAAAGCAATTGAGGCTCATATTAAAAAAGCACCACGTCATACGTGGCTCATCACAGATGAGGGTGCTGCTAACGAGATTTTAACAGGGATAACCCTTTAAAATAAATATATTGCATGATTCCTAAAGGAGGAAATCTATTTATGACAGTTAAAGTAGGTATCAACGGTTTTGGACGTATTGGACGTCTTGCATTCCGTCGTATTCAAGAATTAGAAGGTATTGAAGTCGTAGCAGTTAACGACTTAACAGATCCAAAAATGTTAGCTCACTTATTAAAATATGATACAACACAAGGACGTTTCAACGGTGACGTTGAAGTTAAAGATGGCGCATTTACTGTTAATGGTAAAGACGTTAAAGTTTTAAGCAACCGCAACCCAGAAGAACTTCCATGGGGAGAGCTTGGAGTTGAAATCGTATTAGAATGTACTGGTTTCTTCACTACTCAAGAAGCTGCTGAATTACACATCAAAGCAGGAGCTAAAAAAGTTGTTATTTCTGCACCAGCTACTGGTAACATGAAAACAATCGTTTACAATGTAAACCACGAAACTCTTGACGGTTCTGAAACAGTTATCTCAGGTGCTTCTTGTACTACTAACTGTTTAGCTCCTATGGCTCAAGTATTAAATGACAAATTTGGTATCGAATTAGGATTAATGACAACTATCCACGCTTACACAGGTGACCAAAATACATTAGATGCTCCACATCCAAAAGGCGACTTCCGTCGTGCTCGTGCTGCAGCAGCTAATATTATTCCTAACACAACTGGTGCTGCTAAAGCAATCGGTGAAGTATTACCAGAATTAAAAGGTAAATTAGATGGAGCTGCACAACGTGTTCCTGTTGCTGCTGGTTCATTAACTGAATTACAAACAGTATTAAGAACAAAAGTAACTGCTGAAGAAGTAGATGCAGCAATGAAAGCAGCTGCTAACGAATCTTACGGATATACTGAAGATGCAATCGTTTCTTCTGATATCTTAGGAATGTCATTCGGTTCATTATACGATGCAACACAAACGAAAGTTATCACTGTTGGTGACAAACAAATCGTTAAAACTGTTGCTTGGTATGACAACGAAATGTCATATACTTCACAATTAATTCGTACTTTAGAATACTTTGCTAAATTAGGTTAATCTTTAACGAGAAACTTAAATTAGGATAGAGAATAGTAAAAAGCGGGGAGGCAGCGCGCTTCCTCGCTTTTCTTTTTTCAAAGATTAGTATTTACACATAATCGCTCTTTAGAGGAGGAACCTTAATGGTAAAAAAAGTTGTAACTGATTTAGACCTTAATGGTAAAAAAGTTTTAGTACGTGCAGACTTCAACGTTCCAATGAAAGACGGAGTTATTACTAATGACAACCGTATTCAAGCAGCATTGCCGACTATTCAACACGTGATCGAACAAGGTGGAAAAGTTATCTTATTCTCTCACTTAGGCAAAGTAAAAACTGAAGAAGATAAAGAAGGCAAAAGTCTTCGTCCAGTCGCTGAGCGTTTAAGCGAATTATTAGGAAAAGACGTTACATTTGTACCTGAAACACGCGGCGAAAAATTAGAAAGTGCTATTGACGGCTTAAATGCTGGTGATGTATTAGTATTTGAAAACACGCGTTTTGAAGATATTGATGGTAAAAAAGAAAGCAAAAACGATCCTGAACTTGGCAAATACTGGGCAAGCTTAGGCGACGTTTTCGTTAATGATGCATTTGGTACGGCTCACCGTGCACATGCTTCAAACGTAGGAGTTGCTTCTAACCTTGAAACAGCTGCTGGTTTCTTGATGGATAAAGAAATCAAATTCATCGGTGGAGCAGTTGACGAACCAAAACGTCCGTTTGTGGCGATTTTAGGTGGAGCAAAAGTCAGCGACAAAATCGGCGTTATTGAAAATCTATTAAGCAAAGCGGATAAAGTTCTTATCGGTGGCGGAATGACTTATACTTTTTATGCTGCAAAAGGCATTGAAATTGGTAAATCATTAGTTGAAGAAGACAAAATTGAATTAGCTAGAACATTGATTGAAAAAGGCGGAGACAAATTGATCTTACCAATTGACTCTGTTACATCTCCAGAATTCAGTAACGATGCACCAACTGAAATTCATGATGGAGCTGTACCAGCTGATCAAATGGGTCTTGATATTGGACCGAAAACAATTGAATTATTCACTAATGCATTACAAGGTGCTAAAACAGTTGTATGGAACGGACCAATGGGTGTATTTGAAATGTCTAACTTTGCTCAAGGAACAGTTGGTGTTTGTGAAGCAATCGCTAATTTAACTGAAGCAACGACGATTATTGGTGGAGGAGACTCTGCAGCTGCAGCAATGCAATTAGGTTTTGCAGATCAATTTACTCACATCTCTACAGGTGGCGGAGCATCATTAGAATACCTTGAAGGTAAAGAACTTCCAGGTGTTGCATCAATTTCAGATAAATAATTCAATTCAATTAGAGAAAGGAAGTTATGTTATGCGTAAACCAATTATTGCCGGTAACTGGAAAATGAACAAAAATGCTACTGAAGCTGCTGAGTTTGTAGAAGCAGTTAAAACAAAAGTCCCTTCTTCTGAGCAAGTAGATTCAGTTGTTGGAGCTCCTGCTTTATTTTTACAATCTTTAGTTAAAGCATCAGAAGGAACAGAATTAAAAATTGCTGCTCAAAACAGCCACTTTGAAGAATCTGGAGCATTTACAGGCGAAATCAGCCCTGCTGCTTTAGGAGACTTAGGAGTAAACTACGTGATCATCGGTCACTCTGAACGTCGTGAGTTCTTCCACGAAACGGACGAAGACGTTAACAAAAAAGCACATGCTATTTTCAAAAATGGTATGGTTCCAATCATTTGCTGTGGTGAAACGTTAGAACAACGTGAAGCTGGAGAAACAAATGAATGGGTAAGCGGTCAAGTTAAAGCTGCAATCGTTGGCTTAACAGAAGGCCAAGTAGCTGAATCTGTTATTGCTTACGAACCTATTTGGGCAATCGGAACTGGTAAATCTTCTACTTCAAAAGACGCAAACGACACTTGTGCCGTTATTCGTCAAACAATTGCAAAAGAAGTTTCTCAAGATGCTGCTGATGCTGTACGTATTCAATACGGCGGTAGTGTAAAACCTGAGAATATTGCTGAATACATGGCTGAATCAGATATTGATGGAGCTTTAGTAGGAGGAGCAAGCTTAGAAGCAGGATCGTTCTTAGCATTATTGGAGGCTGTTAAATAATGACAAAAGCACCTGTAGCCATCATCATCTTAGATGGATTAGGATGGCGTAATGAAATGATGGGTAATGCTGTAGCTCAAGCCAATAAACCAAATTTTGACCATCTTTTAGAAAAATACCCTCATGGTACATTAAAAGCTTCTGGATTAGATGTAGGTCTTCCAGAAGGCCAAATGGGAAATTCTGAAGTTGGACATACAAATATCGGAGCTGGACGCATTGTTTATCAAAGCTTGACTCGTATCGATAAAGCTATTGAAGATGGTGAATTCCAAACGAATCCCGTTTTAAGTGATGCAATGGAAAGTACGATCAAACATCAATCTAATCTACATTTGTTTGGATTGTTATCAGATGGTGGAGTGCACAGTCACATCAATCATTTGATTTCATTGATCAAAACAGCTAAAGAAAAAGGTGTGCCAAACATTTATGTTCATGCTTTTCTTGATGGCCGTGATGTAGCACCTAACTCTGGTATCAAGTATGTTGCACAATTAGAAGAAGCTATTAAAGAAATCGGAGCAGGCGAAATTGCAACTGTTTCTGGTCGTTTTTATGCAATGGACCGCGATAAACGTTGGGAACGTGTAGAAAAAGCTTATAACGCTTTAGCTCATGGTGAAGGCGAAAAAGCAACCAGTGCACTAGAAGCAGTACAAACAAGCTACGACAAAGAAAAATTTGACGAATTTGTTATGCCGACCGTTATTGAAAAAGACGGAAAACCTGTAGCAACGTTACAAGATAATGATTCAATCATTTTCTTCAACTTCCGTCCTGACCGTGCGATCCAATTGTCAAATGCTATAACAGATGATGAATGGACTTTCTTCGATCGTGGACAACGTGCACAAAACCTTAAATTAGTTACAATGACAATGTATAACCCAAGCATCAAAGCTGAAATAGCTTTCCCACCAACGGCATTGAAGAATGTTATTGGAGAAGTTCTTTCAAATAAAGGACTTTCTCAATTGCGTATTGCGGAAACTGAAAAGTATCCACATGTTACTTTCTTTATGAATGGTGGACGTAATGAAGAGTTCCCAGGCGAAAATCGTATCTTGATTCCATCTCCTAAAGTGGAAACATATGATTTGAAACCAGAAATGAGTGCTTACGAAGTTACAGATGCATTAGTGGCAGATATCGAAGCAGACAAACACGATGCGATCATCTTGAATTTTGCTAACCCAGATATGGTTGGACATTCAGGCATGCTTGAACCAACGATCAAAGCGATTGAAGCGGTGGATGAAAACTTAGGTCGCGTGGTAGATGCGATTACTGCTAAAGGTGGATATGCAATTATCTTTGCCGATCACGGTAATGCAGATACAATGCTTACACCTGAAGGGAAACCACATACTGCGCATACAACTGTGCCAGTTCCTGTAATTGTAACCAAAGAAGGCGCAACGTTAAGAGAAGGCGGACGTCTAGCTGATATTGCACCAACGATGTTAGACTTGTTAAACATTGAAAAACCAGTTGAAATGACTGGAGAATCATTGATCCAAAAGTAAAAACCAAGCAAACTATTAAGCGAAAGACAACCATGTAAAAGCTGCAGACTTTGCATGAATCTTTCTATTAAACAAGATTAATAAATAAACTGTCAGATAAGACCTAAAGTGGTTGCATTTGACAAGCAAACTCACTAAAATGTAGCTATGGGCAAAGCCCTGGCACTAAAAATTTTGTACACTCAAAGGAGAGAAATTAAATGCCATTTATTACAGATATTTTAGCTCGTGAAGTATTAGACTCACGCGGTAACCCAACAATCGAAGTAGAAGTTTACACAGAAAGCGGAGCATTTGGCCGCGGTATGGTTCCATCAGGTGCTTCAACTGGTGAACATGAAGCACATGAATTACGTGATGAAGACAATTCTCGTTACCTTGGAAAAGGTGTTTTGAAAGCAGTAGAAAACGTAAATAACGTTATCTCTGAAGCTCTTATTGGATTTGACGTTCGCGATCAAATGGCAATTGACAAAACAATGATCGATTTAGACGGAACTCCAAACAAAGCTAAATTAGGCGCTAACGCTATCTTAGGCGTTTCTATCGCTGTAGCACGTGCTGCTGCTGATTACCTAGATGTTCCTTTATACCAATACCTAGGAGGCTTCAATACTAAAGTATTGCCAACTCCTATGATGAACATCATCAATGGTGGATCTCACTCTGATGCTCCAATCGCATTCCAAGAGTTCATGATCTTGCCAGTTGGAGCTCCAACATTTAAAGAAGCATTACGTTGGGGAGCTGAAATTTTCCACGCATTGAAATCAATTTTGAAATCTCGTGGTTTAGAAACATCTGTTGGAGATGAAGGTGGATTTGCACCTCGTTTTGACGGAACTGAAGATGGAGTAGAAACTATTCTTGAAGCAATCAAAAAAGTTGGTCTTGAACCAGGTAAAGATGTTTATTTAGGTTTTGACTGTGCTTCTTCAGAATTCTACGAAGACGGTATTTACAACTACGCTAAATTCGAAGGCGAAAATGGTGCTAAACGTACTGCTGCTGAACAAGTAGATTACTTGGAAGAATTAGTAAACAAATACCCAATTATCTCTATCGAAGATGGTATGGATGAAAATGACTGGGATGGTTGGAAACTATTGACTGAACGTTTAGGCGACAAAGTTCAATTAGTTGGTGACGATTTATTCGTTACAAAC
The DNA here is from genome assembly GCF_900102725.1 of Carnobacterium viridans. Taxonomy (NCBI): domain Bacteria; kingdom Bacillati; phylum Bacillota; class Bacilli; order Lactobacillales; family Carnobacteriaceae; genus Carnobacterium; species Carnobacterium viridans. The sequence continues at coordinate 1,933,500 of NZ_FNJW01000008.1, forward strand.
ACTGAAATCCTAGCTAAAGGTATCAAACAAAACATTGGTAACTCAATCTTAATCAAAGTTAACCAAATCGGTTCATTAACAGAAACATTTGATGCTATCGAAATGGCTAAAAAAGCTGGTTACACTGCAGTAATTTCTCACCGTTCTGGTGAAACTGAAGATTCAACTATTGCTGATATTTCAGTAGCTACAAATGCAGGACAAATCAAAACTGGTTCATTAAGCCGTACTGACCGTATTGCTAAATACAACCAATTGTTACGTATCGAAGATCAATTAGGCGATTTAGCTGTATACGAAGGTTTACAAGCTTTCTACAACCTAAAAAACAAATAAGAATTTAAGTTAAACTAAATTCTTGAATAGAGAAACACTTCATTAGTTGAGGCAACGCAACTAATGTCCTTAGTGATACTCAATGTTTTTTAAAACCCTCTTTTTTCTACTACAAAGTAGATTAAAGGGGGTTTTTTTGTCGTGTTTTTAGATAGTTTGCTTGAAGAATTTTTAATACACTGTCAACTTAAAAACCTTTCTATGAGAACAGTAGAATCTTATCAAAACAGTATTTTAAATGTTTTAAAATACATGGAAGAAATGAAGGGTATTACTAAATTAGAACAGCTAAAACGTAAAGATTTTCAAGATTATAACTTTTATATGTTAAAGGGTGGCAGAAAAGCTACTCACATAAATGGAATTAATAAGCGAGTGCGTTCTTTCTTTAATTATTTAGTAGCAGAAGAATACTGCGAGGTCAATATACCTAAACAGTTGCCTACCTTGAAGGAACAAAAGCAACTCCTTACAACTTTTAATGTTGAAGAAGTAAAAAGAATGATGAACTTTTACAAGAAAAGAACGTTCCTAGACGCCCGCAACCAAGCTATTTTAGCGCTTATGTTCGATACAGGAATACGAGTAGGTGAGTTGCTAGGAATCAAAAACAGCAACATAGAAAGCAACTTTATACGCGTTTTGGGTAAGGGCGATAAGTGGAGAGTGGTTCCAATCTCTTTATATCTTAGGAAAACTTTTATTAAGTATGAAAGAGAAAAAGAGAAGTATATTAAGCGGTTGAAAAAAGACAAGTCAGAAATTGAGGACTATTTTTTTCTAACTAAGAGCCTTGAAAAAATGGCTTCAACAGTAATGATTGAATATATTGTACGAGATTGTGCGCTAGGTGTAAGTGTGAGAAGTGAAGTAAGAGCAAGTCCACATACGTGTAGACACTTTTACGCTATAACAGCTTTAAAGAACGGGCAGGACATCTTCACAATCTCAAAAATTCTAGGACATTCAAGTTTAAATACTACAAGAATTTACTTGCAAAGTATAACCGATGAAGAAGTTATTACTTTAGCAATTCCTAAAAGTCCACTTATGAATTTGTAACTAATTCGATCCTAAACAACTAAAAAAATAGCAAACAAAAAAACCTACTAAATAGCGGAAACTATTTAGTAGGCACGTGCAAAAGTAAGGATAAAGCTTACTACTGCTTACCTAATCATTTTACATGATTAAGTGCATTCTATCAACAAAAAAGAATGTAGGCATTAGTATTTTAATATACTTTTGTCTATGTTTTTTTGTTTCAACCGTCCGCATGGCTTCATTCTAGCTACCATACGGACGTTAAAGGGACAACGAACCCAACGTGCTAGACTTTGTAAAATCGTTGCGTATGGTACTATCGAAAGGTACTAGGCGGAGACTGCCTTCTATCTACCATTTTTATGTAAAAGGTCTGGAGGTCACTTGATTTAGGTGGCTGTCTTTCCTTTGTCACTAGGCTAACCTTTAAACGGGTTACAGCGGTGTTTTTATAGGCTTTGACCGGAAGTAAACTCAAAGTGTGGCAAAAGGTTTTGCGGGGCAAGTGACGCATAGAAAAGACGGCTAAAGGCTATACTATCAACATTCTAGTAAAGTTTTCATTCTTTACTAGGGTAAGTCTACCTATCAGCCCTACAGGCTAACAATCAAACAACAACAAAGACAAACAACCTACACAAGAAGGATATAATGGGACTGTAATGAAGCTAAATGAATAAGCTTAGAAAGAGTGAGCAGAAGTGTGGAAAGCCTTAAAGCGTCAAAATATGACTTTTAGAGCAAGTTGAGTAGTTTTTTTAAAATAAATATTAAAAAAATAAAAAAAGATTTTATGTATTTTGCATATGTGAAAATTAAACAAAAAAATTCGTTGACCCATTGGTAAATATAAGTTCTTGATAATTTGTTTTTCACAATCCTTGTTTTTTTACCACTACATATAGTGTTAAATGAATATGCCAATAGGAAAACCACTATATATAGTGGTTTATTTATTTGCCAGTAAGAGAGAATAATAGTATGATAACACTAGGTTGAATGAGAGATTGGTTTGGCGACTTTTGGTAAAAAGGGAGCTAGACAAAATTAAAAATTTAATAGATACATTAAAAATTTGGCAAAAAAAAGAAATGGTTTTATACGTATTAAAAGCAACAAGAGAAATAACAGTTATTACTTTTTACGTTACAAGAATTATTATTCTATTACTAACAAAATTTTTTTAAATCAATAAAAAAAGACACCATTGTTAAAGCTAGGGAGCTTAACGGTGTCCGAGTATAAATTAACCAATTTGTCGCTTAACTTAAATTCAATCTACTAAAAGACTCGGTTGCACGGGTCTTTTTTTTTATTGATTTAAACTAACTTATAAACAAAGTATATCTGTAACAGAAAACTGTGTCAAGATATAAGCAAAAATAGTTAGCTTATATCTATTATAGCATTGTACAAAAAAATCAAAAAATGTTGGTTCTAATTTATTTATTACAGGGTACACATAAAAATGAAAATAGTGGTCTCTAATTCTATTATAGCATTGTACAGAATTAAAAGAGAACTAATCCTATACAAAACTTCAAAAGAATCAATTTGACCAAGTAGCAAACGTTGATACAAAGCGTGTACGAGAGAACTTGAGAAAAGGCTTACATTGTGTTATAATAGGGGTAAGTTAAGTAGCAGTTAGTATATAACTTTTATCCAATTTAAAATGAGTTGAAGCCGAGGGATACTTATAGGCTTTGGCTTATTTTGATGTATATAAAAATGAAAACAAGTATGAAAACAAGTAACAGCAATAACATTGAGAAAAGGGGAACATTAATGACAGCAGAAGAATACAGGCAAAAAAGAAACAATGACTACTACTTTTGTTATTCATGGTATCAGCAGGACTTTTTAAAGGAAAAGGGTTTATTTTTTATTACGTCTGCTTATTCAATAGGTGGGAACAATGATCGCTTCTACTTATTTGAAAAGACACCAGAATTACAAGAAGCTTTAAAAGAATATCAAGAAAAAAGTAAGAAATTAGGCTTTGAAAAAGGGTATCACAGTAAGAAATAAGACCTTTCTTTTGACACCATCTGTCAAACAATCGCAAGCGATTCTTAGACACCTGCGCCCAAAAGAAACAAAAGGCGCAATAGACTAGTAAATAAATTTAATAATAGTGAATGCAAGTCTTTTGCTTCTTTTGGGCTGTAGGAGCGGTTGGCTTTGCGTAGCAAAACAATAGCGGATACAAAAGAAGGGTCTTTAAAACTAGAGTGAATTAATTAAGGTACACATAATCACTCTAGTAGATATGTTTTATATATACAGGAGTGATTATGTGTACCTTAAAATAAATAATAAAATACCGTATACATACGGAAAAAGGAGAAATTTTAAAATGACAGAACAAATTTTAACAAAAGCAATAGCAGTGGAAATGTATGGAACAGACAAACAAAAAAGCTATTTTAAGAAATATAAAAAGCTTCAAAAAACTATGGAAGAAGCTTTACTTAAAACATTGGAACAAGAATTTAATTCAGAAATTGAGAAAGTACCAGCGCCAACAGGGCGTGGAATTTGTTATAAAGTTGGTAAAAAATATGATGAAGTAAAAGAACGTGAGGACGGCAGGGCAACAAATGGAGTATGGAGTATCGACTACACTAAAAACATGGATGTAATAGTTGTGTCAGCTTTAGAACAAGACCTTGTTTCCTATGACGCTCAAACAATGCGTAAATGGTTGCTTGATTTTAAATTAGTCAATAGAGAATTATTTGATTTAATGGGTACAAAGTTTAATAAAGAAGCAGAACTTCAACATGTTAAAGAATTAATAAATAAAAACATATTAGAGTATGAAGAAAAGCGTATTATAAAAGACTATTTAGACTTTACAAAAGAGTTGCAAGGACAACTAGAAAGCACTTTAAAACGTATGAAGAAAGCTAACATTATACGTTTTTGGGAAGTGCAAAAAGCAAAATTAACAAATGGTGAAGTAATCAATATTCATGAATCAGTCGTTAAAAAAATTGACAATCAAAAACGTAAATTAATGAATGAGTATAACGTGGAGGCATTCGAATATGAATACCTAACCAACAAAGAAGAGGTTAAAACAGTTAAAAGATTGTTTTCAGAATTTTTAAAGAACGATATTACAGATGAAAAAGGAAATCATATTGCTATTGATTTTTATTGGACAGCACATGCAATTACTTTAAAGGCTACAAAAAAACGTATACTAACATACTTAAAAAAGTATAACGTGGAAGGGCTGGAAGCTTATAAAACAAATCAAATTAAATTTGTAAAAGATAATCAAATAGACTTTACGGCTGGAAGACTGGATAGAGTTGTAAAGCTTGCACAAGACAAAGAAGATAAGTTTCGTCTAAAGCACCCGCACGACAAGATGATGGGTAAGAGAAAACCTATTGAAGACGAATTTAAGTTTGATACTGATTATTATGCCTTATTTTTTAACAACCTATATGTGAAAAGAATCGAAGAACTAGAAAAATATTACGGACAAAAATTTTTAGAAGCCTAGAAAGGAGGTTTATTTGACATGCACAAAAATGAAAATATGAGTGAAACAGTTTTCAACAATTTGACCAAAATTGGTTATGGTTATCCGTTTAAATGGAATGAATATGTAATTTATAGAACTACTAAAGACAGAAACTTAAAAGATTTAATTGATTACAAACTAAGTTATATAAATACAAAAGATAAGAGCGGAAACTTTAAAAATATGTTAGAAGAGTTTAGACAGCGATTCGACGGCTACGACTTACCTACAAGGGGGTTAGATGAAGATGAAGTTTGAAGACGTGCAAGACAGTAGGGTAAAAAATTCTATTAGTCTATTCGAGTTTATAGCAAAAGTTCATCCTTTTGCTTACTTTACAAGGCAAGCAATAAAGATAGGGCTAACAACTAAAGATGAAATGTTGAAAGAAGCTTTTGAGTTGAAACTTGAAAGTAGTTTGAAAGAAAATCCTAGAGTTATAGACCAAGTTAGAGACGTACAACTACAAATAAGAGTTGAACAAGCAGAGCTAGAAGATTCGTGGTTTTGGTTAAACAGATAAGCGATTCGATCCCGACAATAAAAAATAAAACAATTAGAAAAGGAAGTTATAAAAATGACAGATAAACTAAACAAGGCAATCAAGGATTTACCACCATTTAAAAGAGAGTTCGTATTTTTTAAGTATCCACACTTAAGATTTTTTGGGTCAAAAGTAGAAACAGAGGCGCAACTAATGAAAGCTACAGGAAGAACAACTATGGGAACATTCAATAAATTTGAACGTTCAGCAGAGTTTCAGCGCATTGAAGCTTTGATACTACAACAACAAGTAGGAAAAGATATTATGGAGATTTATGGCAAAGTAAAAGAAAAAGCACTTTCCGGCGATAGATTAGCGGTCACTGATTTATTGAAGTTGAGCAAAGCAATCGATCAGATTGTGATAAAAACAGATGAAGCACCAGCACCAGTAGTAGAGGTTGTAAAAGTAGAAGTTGAAGAAGATTTCGAGGACGATTTAATTTAAGAAGAGGAGGTTGCTTGATTGGCGACAACAAAAGTTAAAACAAAAGTAAATGCAAAGACAGCTAAAAAACTGGAAGCCATTAATGCCGACCCTGCGAGATGGTTTAATAATTTTGTAAAAATTAATAATAACCAAAATGAATATATACCGTTTATTTTAAATGAGCAACAGTCTCATTTTTTAAAAAACATGGACAAATACTCAATTATTCTTAAGAGTCGTGCCCTAGGATTCACAACTTTTTCTTTGGCTTATTGTCTTTGGTCAGCATTGAATAAGCCTAGAACAAACTATCTCGTAGTTTCCTACAAGCAAGATTCGGCAACAGCTTTATTTGATAAATTAAAATCTTTTTACGGGGGACTCCCCCATGAAAAATATAACTTCCCTAAAGATACGCAAAACAACAGGCTTCAAATGAAGTTTGATAATGGAAGTACAATCACTTTAGCAGTTGCAGGAAACAAGGATTTAGGGCGAGGGCTTAATCTTCAATATGTATTATTAAGTGAGTTTGCGTTTTATTCGAATCAAGAAAAGCTTTTGCTTAGTATTGAACAGGCGCTTGCAAAGAATGATACTTCAAAGCTAGTAATTGAAACGACAGCAAACGGCTTTAATTATATGCAAACGTTATATAGTAACGCTTCTAAAGGTAAGAGTAGGTATAAAACTTTCTTCTTTCCGTGGTTTGCGAGCGCATATAAACAGCAGTTTAAAAGTGATTATGATGAAGCTGAAAGATGGTTTAAAGCTACTTATCATAAACGTTTAACTCCAGATTGGTTAGATAATGATGAACAAATTTTACTTGAAATGGGCGCTAACCTCCGTCAATTAATGTGGCGACAATGGAAGTTAAGTGGAGGTACTAGCGAGAACAGTTTCAAACAAGAATATCCTAGTAATGCGCTAGAAGCCTTTATATCGACCGGTCAAAGCGTATTTGATACAAGTAAGATTGTAAACCGTTTACCTTATGTAACGCCTCCAATGAGCGTACAAGAGATAGGTGCAAGCTTACCAGTTAGTTTAAAGAGTTATGTAAGTAGAAAAGCTTTGAACGTATTTGAGTTGCCTAAACAAGGTATGAAGTATTATGCGGGTTGCGATGTTAGTTCGGGAAGCTCAAAAGACAGTAGCACTATCAGTATATTAGATGAAACAGGCAAGCAAGTCTTAAGTTTCTATGACAATAAAGTGAGCATATACAAGTTCGCAAGTGTGATAAATGAGATAGGGCATTGGTACAATTACGCATTTACGACCGTGGAAAGAAACGGCTATGGTATTCCTATTTTGGAAAGACTTAGAAACAAATATCAATATATGAATCTATTCAAGATGAAAATTTTTGACCAAAATAGCGGACGTACTTGAAAGCGTTTAGGTTGGGACACGACGAATAAAAGTAAAAGCATTATGATTTCAGACTTAAAAGAACAATTTGAAGAAAGTTTAATCTTAGTCAATTGTTTGGAAAGTTTAGAGCAGATGCAAATTTTTATAGAATCCGATGGAAAGACAGGAAACAAGCGTGGAGACCAAAACCATGATGATAGTGTTATTGCGTTGGGTTTGGCTATTCAAGGAATTAAAAATAATAAATGGTATGTATAAGTAAGAAGGGAAGTTAAAAGAAATGGATTTAAACGAATATATAAAGCTAAACTACAATAGCAATCCGTTATGGTTTATTGAAGAAGTTCAGCAGTTTCACCACCAAAAACGAATATTAGATGTTATCAAACGCAAAAAGTATTTAAACGGTAAGCACGCAATCATGGATAGGGTTGTTGAAAACTACAACGGGAAACCGTATCAGCCAAACAAAATACTTTTACAGTACGGAAAACTGATTTTAAATTTAGAGCAGACTTACTTACTAGGTAACCGATTGACCATTACAGGTAGTGAAGACGTTGCAAAAGAAATGAAGCGTGTCTATAAAAAGGGGCAGTATGATGATACGGACTTCAAGTTGTTAGGTAACGTTATTAAGTTTGGTGACGCGTACGAGATTTTGTTTGTGGATTCAAAAAGCAAAGCAATTAAAAGTAAGGTAATTGAAAATGAGAATGCCTATCCAGTTTACGACGACGAAGGAGAACTTGTAAGTTTTATTGAACACTACGTTGCAGGTGAAGAGGCAAACGAGTATTTCATTTTGTTTTCGGAAACAGAAGTCCAAAAGTATTCTACGATTGGAACTGGAAAGTTGTCCCTGATTAGTAAAAATAAAAACGTTGGCGGTTTACCAATCCACTATAAGAATGTAAATGAAATTAATTCTTTATACGGCAAAAGTGATCTCGATGATTTTGTAGGAATTGTAGACCAACTTGAGGATATTCTAAGTAAGTTTAGTGACAGCTTTTATAAACATCATAATCCGTTAACAGTAATTTCTGGACAAGAATTAACGTCCGGAGGTTTGAACAGACATATAGTCGGTAACGCTATACACTTAGATGATGACAGCACCATTGAGCTAAAGAGCGTAAACTTGAACGAAAAGGCCTTTGAGACGATATTTAATACGCTAGTCCAACAGATGTTAAACCTCTCTAGCACTCCTAGTGTGAGCTTGAATAGCACTGATGTCAGTAATTTGAGCGAAACAAGCATGAAAATTCTTTATCAATTATCAAATCAAAAGGGAAAGCAAAACGAAAGATATATGAGAAATGGTTTTGAAATCAGATTCGAAAAGATATTTGAATTATTGAATAGAAAAGGTATTGAGTTTACAGAAGATGATATTGATTCATTGGACGTAGTCTTTTCATATGCAACTCCGCAAAATGAAACGGAAATCATAGACAACCTTGTTAGTCTTAAGGGTATTGGTGCAATTTCAAATGAAACTGCAATTGAGATTAACCCTTACATTTCAAATACTAATCAAGAATTAGAACGGTTAAATGTATCTAAAGTAGTAGAGGATAAGACAGTAGAAGAGTAGAAGGCTAGTTGCATAGTGGTGTTAGGTGGTTGTAAAGCTGGAGGTAGTTTGGATTGATATTTATTGTTGGTGTTAAAGCATTGTGTTTAATTTATTTTAAATGAGTGTGCAGAAACGTTGAGCTTGTAGGGTTTTTGGGTACTATAAAAATGAACACTTACAGATAAAACAAGTGGTATATACCAATGCAATAAATAAAGAAACGAGCCTACCAGCCAGCCCAACCAACCAACCAACCACCAAGCCACCTATCTAGTCTTTCAACTCCTTTCAACTCGTTTAGTCTTCCCGTAAATATACATTTATTTAAAGCTATTGTATCAACATTTACGATACATGATTATGAGATTAAATAAATGTAATCATGTATTGAGAGTGTTTCTAAAATGACAACCTTGATGTTAAAGGATTCCCGATACATGATTTTACGTAATTTCATGTATCAGCAAGTGTTTTAGTAGTCTTAGTTTTAACTTACCTTGTATAAAAGAAACGTTTTATGCAAGGTTTTTAGTCCCTTTTCAATCATAAAACCATCATACGGTTAACGTGATTTAATACGACGTTTTAGGGCGTTTAAGTTTGAACGTGTAAGTAAATGTAAACAAGGTTAAACCTCCTAAAAAGACATGTAAAACAACCTTAAAATGCAAGTTAGGTTGTGTTTTTGTGTTGGGTTGTTGGGAAAGAAAGAGAGTGCGAGCGGTTGCGACTACCCTAACTTTGTTTTGAGAGGCTAGAGCATATCAAAAAACACTCACTCGAAAAAATTCAGCCTTTCCAGCTCCCAACCAACCAACAAAAAGAAAGAAGGCTCCAAACTATGCTACTTTTTCCACTGCTACCAATTCAAAAACTATTCAAACAACTTTTAAGCTTCCTAAACAAACAAGCACCAACAAGCAAAGTTGAAACGTCGCTAGAAGACGTCTTAGAAGCACCACAAAACAAAATCGATCCCGAAAAGCTAGAGAAACAAATATTTAGTAGGTTTCCTTCACTTATACCTATCAACTGTAAACGTGCTTTGATTTCAACAGAACAATACAATTTTTTGTTTCCTATGTTAGCAGAAAACTTACTAGCCAGCATGGATATTTTAGAGTGGACAGCAAGCCAGTACAGCACAACAGACAGCAAACACAACAAACTAAAAGGCGTAACAGTAACAAACAAGCAAACGTTACAAGCTTTTAACTTTGTTTTTACGTATAGTGGCGAGTGGCTTTGTGACAACCAACTAATAGAGTTACCAGAACACCAACAAACGATTAATAAGCTTGTTATGGCAACATACGAGCAATTAGCAAGACAAAATAAACTAGGAAGAAGTGATTTACTAATGACAAACTTAGAACGGTTAAATTTAGAAGTTGAAGGCATTGATTTTCCCTATGAAAAAATTTCTGTTTACCTTCAAGAAAACGGATTGCAAGCAGAAGAAGAGTACAACCCAGCTTCTAACAGTAGTAAGCGTAAAATTTATGAGACAGCAGTTTCAACTTTAAACGCCCTTGCAAACAATCCTAGCCTTATGAAAAATTATAAACAAGATGACCTAACTATAAGCGACTTTAGCAAGAACTTGCAGAATCGTATAGAACAGTTGCAAAATCAAATTAGAACCATGCCAGTAGACGATAGTTCAGTTTCAAATTATTTCAATCTATTCTTGTAAGAAAGTTTACCCATTATATATAGAAGAAAGGAGAGAAAAAATGTTTAATATTTTCGAAAATAACACAAAAGATTTCGAGTTCCTGCTCCAGTCAATGGGACAACAAATTTATGTAGATGGTTTGCCTTATCAAGCAATTATAAGCCAACAAAAAAGTATAAAAACAAAGAACGATATCTTTATTTCAACAAAAGAGCCTCTTGAACGTGGTGCAACAGTCTTCTACAAAGGTCTTCATTGGTTGTTGCAAAGCCCTATGGTCGTTCCACGAGTAAATAGTTATAAAGGTTTATTGACACTAGCTGAACATGAAATAACGTTTAATTTGAAAGACTTAGAAGACAAAAACGGTCTAAGACCCGTGAAATATCTATTAAAAGTCCCAGCAGTCGTAAGTTTGACGGGAGATTTTACAGGCAACTATAGTACAGGACTGGGTGGCGACACACTAGCAAGTGAAATCCATGTTTTTGTAACGGACAACGCAAAAACAAGACGTGTTCAAGCCCTTTTACAGCAAGGTAACGAGGTTCAAATTGTGTTTGGTGGGTTCCTTTATGAAGCTTTAGGCGTATCAACTGTAAGCAAAGGGGTACTTGAAATAACTTTTAAGCAAACTCTTTTAAACGATAGCGTAGACCTAGAGAATGGTATAGCATGGCAAGACGAATACTTTCCAGACGATTGGCAAGATCGAATTGACGATACAATGCTTCAAGTTTATCCAAACGGAATTTTACCAGTAGAAGAATTAGAAGTTCCAGAAGACGATAACGGCGGTTGGGGCAGTAGCGGTTCGTGGGGTTAAAATGAGCTTAAAACAGCTTGTAAACGTTGGTGTAATCGAGTAGTAGGAAACTTGATAAAGTTCTAGATTCGTGTTATACTTACTATAAGTTAGTGATACGTATGCCAAATATAGTACTCAACTTACAGATATTCTTTTCTTTCCAAGTTGTAGAATGTCGTTTTTTGGAAGCGTTTGCATTGTTTTGATTTACTCCTATTAATCAAAAAACAATGCAAAAGGCTTTTTTATTTTGTCTTACAATTTAGAGCAATTTTGAATAAACAATTTTAAATAAATTAGAAAAGGACGATAAAGATTATGAATGAAGAAATACCAGAATTTGACTTAGAACAGGTTTTAGGTTTAATAGGTAACATTAATGATACTTTAACAAACATAAAAGTAAACATACTAGAGATACAAACACAAAATCAGCAAGTAATTATAGAAAGTTTAAAACAACGTTAAAGGAGGATACAAAAGTTGAAAGAAGAAGAAAAAGAATTAACTTTAGAAGAGTTACAAGAGCAACTAAAAGAGTTAAAAGCTGAAAATGAAGCTTTAAAAGCTAAACTTGAAGCACCAGCAACAGAAGAAGTTGAAGAGGATTTAGAAACACCAGAGGAAACAGAGGAAACACCAGAGGCAGTAGAGGAAGTACCAGAGGAAGCACCAGAGGACGAAGACAAAGAAACAGCACTACAAACTAGACTAGAAGCTTTGTGGCAACGCGAGGTAAGTATAGAGTTGAAATCGGCAGGCTTAGAAGCCTTTGCAGAGTTTATCAATGTTGAAGTAGATGATAGTGAAGCTTTGACAGCAAAAGTTAAAGAGTTGAAAGCTTTGTTAGAAAGTTTTGAAGTTGAAGAAACCTATCAACCTACCAATCATAGTAATACAGACGCTTATAGCTTAGCTAAAGCAAAGAAAGACCCTAAAGCAATGTTAAAAGCACGATTAGGGTAATAAAAATACAAAATAGAAAAGGAAGTTTTTAAATGTTTGATACGAATAAATTAACTACACAAGAAAATATTAGTTTAAGCGATACAATTGGATTGGTTGCTCCTAAAGCGACACCATTATTCAGCTTATTATTGGCACAAGGACGCACTGTTAAAGCAGGCGGAAAATACCATGTATGGAGAGAAAAAACTTTAGATAACAGCAATGCAACAGCACTCGAAGGCGCTATTCCTAATATGGTAAACAGTGGACGTGCGGAACTTAATAACGTTACTCAAATTTTCAGCAAAGGTACAGAAGTTTCTGGTACGGCACAAGCGACTGAAATCGGTGCTAGTCAATCAGACTTATTACTTTCAGAAATCAATGACCGTCAAATCGAGCTTGCTATTGCTATCGAAAAAGCACTTTTAACGGGTGTTAAAAATGATGGTTCCAACGGTGAAGCACGTCAAATGGATGGTTTAGTAAACTGGATTCATGTAGACAACGTTGTTGAAGCAGACGCTGTTATCAGCGAGAAAGATATTCGTTCTTTAGCTAAAGCTTTGTTTGAAGCTGGAAATGAAGAAGGAGAGTTTTACGCATTTGTAAATGCTGACATGAAAGAAGCCATTGACGAAATCTTTGCAGACAAATACAGCTACGTACACAAAACAAATGAATTCGGTATCGTGGTAGATGAAGTTGTTACTTCTTTTGGTACGATTAACGTTGTCTTAGACCGTTTTGCTCCAGTTAACAAGATCGTTGCGGTAAACGTTGACGCTCTTAAACTTGCAATGCTACGTGAACCTCACTATGAAGAACTTGCTAAAACAGGCGACTCTATCAAAGGCATGACAGTCGCAGAAATTTCCATCGAGGTAGCTTCTAAAAAAGCAGTAGCAGTTTTAAACGTAACACCAGCAGTATAATTTAACTTAAGGTTTTAAACGCCATAAAAAGGCATAAAACAAGAACACGAAAACATAAAAACATAATTAATAAATAAGTTTTGTTTATGCGTTCACATCATCATGACTTCTTTTTTAATAAAAACAAAGTAGGAAGTTGGTTCCTTCCTACTAGTGGTTGCTAGTCCGCTTAAAAAAATTAGCACATAAAACTTGTCTAAAGGCATTAAAGTAAGGGTAATCATGTTAATTCATGGTTGCCCTTTTGTCGTTTATTGGTATAGCTACTATTAAAAGTTGTTTGTTTCGGCATACATTTACTTAAAAACGTTGTGAAATAAGTAGAAGAATGCTATTATAGTGGTAATAGAAATCAGAGGACAAGCTCTATAACTGACCGTATTGCTAAATACAACCAATTGTTACGTATCGAAGATCAATTAGGCGATTTAGCTGTATACGAAGGTTTACAAGCTTTCTACAACCTAAAAAACAAATAAGAATTTAAGTTAAACTAAATTCTTGAATAGAGAAACACTTCATTAGTTGAGGCAACGCAACTAATGAAGTGTTTTTTATTTTTTTAAATTTATGTTTTTTTTAGAGCAGTTAGAATATAATCAAATCAATTACAGGAAATGTCTGGAGGAATAGGGAGTGCTTGTAGCCGTGCATTGGATTCAATGCAAATTACAAAGCGTTAGCGCTTCAGCGATTACGCTTTGTTTAAGGCTTGAAAGCTTTGAAGACTACAGGCTTCAAGCGATCCCATGGCTCTCCACAAGCAAACCTGTCATTCCGAAGAGATTTTTCAAGCACCCTATCATTCATCAAATAATTTTTATTAGAAGTGTACAAAAATTGAACAATCGTATCAGTTTTGATACACAAATATTACTGTATCAAAAATAATGATACAAACTGGACTATTTGTGATAGAATGTAAGCGATTAAGAATATAGGAAGGCAGGTAACTAAATGAAGAGAAGAGATTTAGTTTATCAGTTTGTTAAAAAGCATACGGAAAAACTTACTAGTGAAGAAATAGAATTTGGATCAGGACTAACGACTAGCGAAGTTTCTGATGCTTTGAATATTGTTCGTACAAACGTAAGCAAAGAATTAAATCTTCTAGTTCGCGAAGGAAAAATAGCGAAACTTGAAGGAAGACCTGTGCGATATATTGACAGCAGTTGCTTAAAGTGGAAGCCTTTATCTAAACCTGTAAAATCCTATAAAGATGAATCATTAATCAAAAAGAAACCGACAATAGAAGAGCCAAGTGATGCTAGAAAAAATGACCATAATTTATTTGAGTACATGATTGGGTCAAATGGCAGTTTGAAAAATCAAATGGAGCAAGCAAAAGCAGCCATTTTTTATCCACCAAAAGGGTTAAACAGTCTGATTATTGGTCCGACTGGATCAGGAAAAACTTTTTTTGCAAATGCTATATACCAGTATTCTCAGGATAAAGGCATCATTGAACCAAAACAGTCTTTGATTATTTTTAACTGTGCAGATTATTCGCAAAATCCACAGTTGCTGATGTCTCATTTATTTGGACATACTAAGGGTGCATATACTGGAGCTACGGAAGCAAAAGAAGGATTATTATTAAAAGCAGACAATAACATGTTGTTTTTAGATGAAATCCATCGATTACCTCCAGAAGGACAAGAAATGTTGTTTTACTTTATGGATACAGGTACATTCCAACCAATGGGAGAAACAGAAAAAAGGTATTCTGCTAAAGTTCGCATTATTTGTGCAACCACTGAAGACCCAAGTTCAGCTTTATTGAAGACATTCGTGCGACGGATTCCAGTAACCATTCAATTGCCAGCATTTAATGAGCGACCAGCGAATGAACGTATCCAACTGCTTAAATTATTATTATCTATTGAAGCGAACCGTATTGATAAACGAATCGTTATCGAAGAAAATGTAGTTAAAGCTTTACTTGGAAGCGTTACTTATGGAAATATCGGTCAATTGAAATCCAGCATTCAATTGGCTTGTGCAAAAGCTTTTTTGAACAGTATGGACAACAATGAAGAAATGCTGATCAACATGGAATTACTAACGGAAGAGCTGCAAGATGGGCTGGTCAATCTTGCAAGAAATCGAGATGAATTGAATGAGATCAGCAACTACCTTGAACCACGTATGATTATCCATCCTAAAGATTCTGTCTATATGTTGGAGCAGGATACCTATGAATTACCATTTAATTTATATGAAATCATCGGAGATAAAGCTGTTATGCTCAAAGATGAAGGTTTGAATCAAGAAGATATTGAAAATTTTATTACAACAGACATTAATCTTCATTTAAAATCATTTTATAAAACGAATCAATTGATTCCTAATAATGAGCATAATTTAAGAGATATTGTTGAACAAGAAGTAATCACACTGACGAAAGAAATTTGGAAAATGGCGGAAGACCAATTAGGATATCATTTTAAACAAAACTTCTTATACGCTATGAGTTTGCATCTCAGCTCTTTTATCAAACGTTCAAAAGAAGGTTTTGTACAAATCAAACAAAACAGTGAATTGGATAAATTGATTTTGAATTACCAAAATGAATATGAAGTAGCCATCATGATTAAAAGCCATATGAAAGAAAACTACCAAATTAACGTTCCAGAAGTAGAATGCTGGTATCTAACCATGCTGCTGGTCTCTTTAAAGGAACAAAATAATTTAGGAGATGTTGGAATCGTTGTCGCTGCGCATGGACGCACGACAGCGACAAGCATGGTTCAAGTTGTAGTTAAATTACTGGATATTAAAAATATTGAAGCGGTAGATATGCCTTTGGAAATGAGTCCTCAACAAGCCTATAAATTGGTTTTAACTTCTATTCAGAATGTTAATGAAGGCAAGGGTGTATTGCTATTGGTCGATATGGGCTCTCTGACAACGTTTGGCGAAAAAGCGATGCGTGAGACAGATATTGCTGTAAAAACATTAGATATGGTAACCACACCTCTTGTCTTAGAAGCAGCACGAAAGACGTCTTTTATGGACAACCAATTAGATGAAATTTATTGGTCTTTAAAAAACTTCAGAGGATACAGCAACCTTCCCGCAGACAAACCGGACTTTCTATCTACATCAAAACAACAAGAAATTTACAAACCAAAAGCGATTATTACGATTTGTTCAACAGGTGAAGGGACAGCCGTACGTATCAAGGAACGTGTAGAAAGCTTGTTGGAAGATTTTATTGATGAAACCATTGAAATTTTTTCCATTTCTTTAATTGGTATGGAAGAAGAAGTTCAAAAAAATTCAAATGATTATCAAGTTTTAGCCACAGCGGGAATAGCAAAACCGGCATTAAATGTTCCACATTTATCCTTAGAAGAATTATTTCAGTCTTCAGGAGATGAAAAAGTTAGGCAAATCATTTTGGATCAGCAATACGCTGAAGGAAGCTATGTGGAGTCCATGGATACAAAACAGCTATGTGAAGAATACCTAGCTACTTACTTTACCTTTCTTAATCCGCGAAAGTTTATCAATATATTATGGGATTACACAGAAGTTATAGAAGAAAAATTAAATAAAAATTTGAGTAATAGTGTTCAAATTGGTCTAGTGATGCATATGGCTGGTGTGATTGAACGAGTATTATTTAACGATCCGATGAGTCCATCTGACGAAATACTTAATAGGGATTCGATTTATTATCAATCGGTTAAAGAAGCCAATGAACTGCTTGAATCAAGATTAAATATAACTATTGTAGAATCAGAGATAGATTACATTGTTAATATTGTAGATGCACATCAAGAAACTATTTAACGAAGTAATGGGTAACATATGAGTCAATTTGAAAATAATGAGGAGAATGAGAGACCATGTCAATGGAAATCCGATTAGTTCGTATTGATGATAGGTTGATTCATGGCCAGGTTGTGACTGTATGGGCAAAAATAACTAAGGTAAACCGTATTTTAGTGATTAGTGATGCGGTAGCAAAGGATATGTTGCGAAAAACTTTGTTAAAGCAAGCTGCTCCTCCAGGTGTGAATGTCAATGTGATTACAATTGACAAGATGATTTCAATCTATGATGATCCTATATTTAATACGTTTAAAACGATGTTGTTGTTTACAAATCCCCGTGACGTCAGAAGAGTAGTAGAGGGTGGAGTCAGTTTTGATTCCATTAATATTGGCGGAATGAGTTTTTCAGATGGGAAAAAAATGATAACAAACGCAGTTGCAGTAAATCATCAAGATATTGAAGATTTACTTTATTTAAGTGAGCAAGGAATTGATTTAGAGATTCGTAAAGTAGTAACAGATAGCAAGGTTTATATGATGGATTTGTTGAAAAAAGAAGGCATGGTGTAGTTCTTAAAAGAGACATCTATTTCGAAAAACACCTGAATTGCTTATGAAACAGACAGACTGGGTTTTTTCCTGGTCTGTCTATTTGTCTATTTCTTTATAAAAAATGGGAATTTATCTGTTTAAATAGAAAAATACTGGTATAATTAAAAACATGTTTTATGAGATTTTAATTAGCGATAAAAGGAAAACATTAGGAGTGGATTAAAATGGAGCGAGTTTACAATTTTTCAGCAGGACCAGCGATTATGCCGGTATCCGTATTAAAAACGATACAAAAAGACTTATTGTCCTACCAGGGTAGTGGGATGTCGGTTATGGAATTGAGTCACCGATCCTCCTTGTTCCAGTCCATTATGAATGATGCAGAGTCACTTTTACGAGAGCTCATGACTATTCCGTCAAATTATAAAGTGTTATTTTTACAAGGGGGAGCAAGTTTACAATTTATAATGCTGCCCATGAATTTAGGGAAAACTAAAGTAGCTTATGTTAATACTGGAAGTTGGTCTGAAAAAGCCATAGAAGAAGCCCAGAAAGTTGATGGATTAACAGTAGAAGTCATTGCTAGTTCAAAAGAAAATAACTTTATAGAGAATCCTGAAATTCCCTTAGTAAGTAAAGAATACGATTATGTGCACATCACAACCAACAATACGATTGAAGGAACAGCTTTTCTCAACATTCCTGCTAATGGTGAGGTATCGCTTGTTGCAGACATGTCGTCTAATATTTTATCCAGTAGCTATGAAGTATCTGACTTTGGATTGATTTATGCTGGAGCTCAAAAAAATATTGGCCCTGCAGGTATGACCGTGGTTATTGTTCGTGAAGATTTAATTGGTCTAAAAGAAAATCTGCCTGCTATGTTGGATTATAAGATACAAGCAGATAGTGGTTCCATGTACAACACTCCACCTACATTTGCTATTTACGCAGCTAAGTTAATGTTTGAATGGCTCAAAGAATTAGGCGGTGTTGCAGAAATTGAGAAGATAAACCGTGAAAAAGCGGCTATGCTTTACGCAGCTATTGATTCTTCAACGCTGTTTTACTCGCCCGTTTCTAAAAATTCCCGTTCGTTAACCAATATTCCATTTGTCACGGGAAATGCTGAACTAGACAAATTGTTTATCAAACAAGCTGAAAGCCAAGGAATGATCAATTTAAAAGGACACCGTTCTGTAGGTGGAATGCGCGCTAGTTTATACAATGCTTTTCCAAAAGAAGGAGTAAATAAATTGGTAGCTCTTATGAAAGAATTTGAAACGAAAGTAGAAGGGAAGGAACAGCATGTACGCCATTAAAACATATAACTTAATAGCCGAAGAAGGTTTAAGAAAATTCGAAGCAGAAAATTATCAATTAAATGAAACGGATAATCCAGATGGGATAGTGCTAAGAAGTCACAATTTACATGGCATGACTTTCCCTAGTCAATTAAAAGCAATTGCCCGTGCTGGAGCAGGGACCAATAATATTCCCGTACAAGAATGTTCTGAAAAAGGAATTGTTGTTTTCAATACTCCAGGAGCCAATGCAAATGCGGTGAAAGAATTGATTATAGCTAGTCTACTCTTAGCGGTTCGCCCAATCATTGAAGGGGTGGAATGGGTTAAAACGCTCAAAGGTCCAGATGTCGAAAAGAAAGTAGAAGCAGAAAAGAATCGATTTGTTGGGAGCGAATTAGCCGGAAAACAGCTAGGTGTTATAGGTTTGGGAGCAATAGGAGCGATGGTAGCAAACGATGCTTACCGTCTAGGAATGGATGTAGTGGGGTATGATCCATATGTTTCAGTAGATACAGCTTGGAGCATTTCTAGTCGTGTGAAAAGAGTGCTAACTATTGAGGAAGTTCTGACAACTTCTGATTATATCACTGTTCATGTACCGTTGTTGCCTTCAACTAGAGCTATGATTAGTGCCGAAAAGTTGCTTTTAGTAAAGAAAGATGCTGTATTATTGAATTTTGCACGTGGAGAGCTTGTTGATGTAGAGGCTGTTATTACTGCTCTTGAAAATGGAAACTTGAAAAGCTATTTAACAGATTTTGCTGATGAACGTTTAATTGAGTTGGATAATGCAGTTGTTTTACCGCATTTAGGTGCTTCAACAGAAGAGGCAGAAATCAATTGTGCCAAGATGGCATCAAAAACATTAAAGTACTTTTTAGAGACAGGCAATATTGTTCATTCTGTTAATTTTCCAAGTGTAGAGATGGTTCTCAATTCACCAATCCGATTAGCGGTTATCAACCGTAATGTGACCAATATGGTAGCTCAAATGTCGATTGGATTAGCAGAATATGAAGTGAATATTGTAAATATAATGAACAAAAGTCGAGGAGACTTTGCCTATACATTGATTGATGTGGAGTCGGTTTCTGAGGATAAATTAACAGAAATCGTTAAAAAAATTGGCAGTGTCGAAGGTATATTAGACGTTCGCGTAATTAAAAATACAAACGGGAAGTAGGAGGAAATATGGTTAAAATTAAATCGTTTAAGGCTATTCGCCCAACTGAAAAATACGCAAGCGAAATTGCGTCTCTTCCTTATGATGTTTTGAATTCAAAAGAAGCGCGAATGATCGGCGATCAAAATGAGAAGTCATTTTTACACATTGATAAAGCTGAAATTGATTTAGCAGAAGAAAATTCTCCTTATGCGCAACAAGTGTATCAAAAAGCCGCAGAGAATTTAAAGTCTTTTTTACAAAAAGGTTGGTTGATCCAAGAGGACACTGAGCAGTTTTATCTTTATCAGTTAACGATGAATGGACGCTCGCAAATGGGATTAGTCGTTTGTGCATCAATTGAAGATTATGTAGAAAAGAACATAAAAAAGCATGAATTTACACGTGAGGAAAAAGAAATAGATCGTATTCGACACGTGGATGCAACGGACGCAAATACTAGTCCGATTTTTTTAACGTATCGAGATCAAGAATCGATTGATGCACTGATTGAAAAATGGGCAGTCGAAAATGAACCAATTTATCACTTCTCAAGTTTTCATGATGTAGAACATACAGTATGGGTCATTAATCAAGAGGCTGTTAAGGATAAGTTAACACAATTATTTGATCAAAACGTAGCGGAACTCTATATCGCGGATGGCCATCATCGGACTGAATCGGCTGTAAAAGTTGCATTAAAAAGAAAAGAGATGTACCCAGATGCATCAAATGAAGCAGAATTCAACTTTTTCTTGGCTGTACTGTTTCCTAAATCACAGTTGGCAATTTGGGATTACAACCGAGTAGTAAAAGGATTGATTCAAGAAGATTTTTTTGAAAAAGTTGCTGAAAAATTTGATGTTGAAAAAGTATCTTCTCCGTACAAACCTGAACAACCAAAGACAATCGGGATGTATGTGAATAACGAATGGTATAAATTAACTGTAAAACCCAACTTTATTTCGAATCATCCAGTACAAGGGCTAGATGTCTCTCTTTTGCAAGAGTATCTGTTGACGCCTTTGTTTGGTATAGAAGACATTCGTACAGATAAAAGAATTGATTTCATTGGTGGAATCCGAGGAATGCAAGCGTTGAGTGATGCTGTAGATGAAGGATCGTTTTCAGCAGCGTTTTCCATGTACCCTACGACGATTGATGAACTGATGTGTGTTGCAGATAGTGGCGAGGTATTGCCTCCGAAATCGACTTGGTTCGAGCCGAAGTTATTAAGTGGATTATTTGTCCACGATCTTGAAAGTAAGTAGACATGAGGAAATAGTAAGCTGAGAAGTTCATTTATTTTCTAGTAATTTACTCTCCTTTATGTTAGAGTTAGGGGTAGAAGAAACGGTAGACAGGAGGGCAATGAAATTGTACGATACACTTTTAATTGCTGAACTAATTGTATCAGTTTTACTTATCATTGTAGTTGCTATGCAACCTACAAAGACCAGCAATGCTGCTAGTGCATTCACCGGCGGAGCTGAACAATTATTTGGGAAACAAAAAGCACGCGGATTTGAGGCTGTATTGCAACGTGCTACAGTAGTACTTGGAACATTATTCTTTGCGTTGGCACTTGCTCTTGCTTATATAGCAATTAATTAAGGAACTTAGTTAAGCTACCTGAAATCTTCAGGTGGCTTTTTTTTCTAAAAAAATCTACAAGTTCTTTAGAAGAACGACATACTTTTCACAACCTTTCATAGTGTTTGAGTATGAAAAAAGGCAATTATACAGTAAAATAGTAGAATGAAGACTTACAGGAAAGAGAAGAAGGAGAATACCCATGGCTATAAAATCATTTTTTTTTGAAAAGGGGCCTCAAGCTGTTATTTTGATGCATGCCTACTCTAGTACACCGAATGACGTACGGATGTTGGGAAGAGCACTGGAGAAAGAAAATTATACCGTTTATGCACCGTTATTCAGAGGGCATGGCACAATGGAACCAGAGGATATTTTAGACGCATCACCAAAAGATTGGATAGAAGATGCAAAAGAAGCTATCCATTTTTTACAAGAAAAGGGCTACGAAGAAATTGCAGTATTTGGCCTGTCTCTAGGCGGAATCATAGCGTCAAAAATGGTAGTCGATAAAGAACCAATACTAGCTGGTGGTACGTTTTGCTCACCAGTAATCGATTTTCATAAGAACAACAATGTACGAGAAGAATTTTTAACTTTTGTGCGTATATTGAAAAAGAAATCTGGCTATTCTGAAACAGATATAGCTAACCGCATGCCAGAAGTAGAGCGGAAATTAGATAACCAATTAAATGAAATAAGTGAACTAACACAATCAATGAAGGCTCATTATAATGAGGTCACACAGCCCATTTTTATTGCACAAGCTGGTCAAGATGAAATGATTGATCCACAAGTTGCAGTCGCATTTAAAGAAGCATTAACACAAGCTTCTGTAGTTGATTTTCATTGGTATGAAAATAGCAAACATGCGGTAACGGTAGGTGTAGATAGAAAAGCCTTGCAAGAAGACGTTAGCAACTTTTTAAAACAGTTAGATTGGAATGGAGGATAAAAAATGAACGACAAAAAAGCATTACAAGAAGCGATTTTAGTTTTTATGAAAGAACATAAGAAAGTTTCGTTTCAAGTTAGTGATATCAGTGAGGGAATGGGTTTGACTAGTGCAGCCGATTTTAAAGTCCTCGTCAGTTCATTAGCTGAAATGGAGCGAGAAGGTAAACTCTTTTTAAATAAAAAAGGGCATTTTAAATTGCCAAGTAATGATCCTGTTTTAACCGGTACTTTCAGAGCAAGCGATCGTGGTTTTGGCTTTGTTGCAATCGAAGATGAGGAAAAGGACATTTATATCCCACCTAATATGACCAATTTTGCATTAGACGGAGATAAAGTAACGGTAGATATTATCAAGCCTGCGGAACCTTGGTCAGATAAAGGTGCTGAAGGAAAGATAAAGGCTATTATTGAACGTAAATTTACTCAATTAGTTGGGGAATTTTATGCGTACAGTGAAGAAGGAATTGAAGAAACGGGCTTATACGGCTACCTTGATCCTCAAGATAAAAAAATTACAGACATTCGTGTTTTTATTGAAGCACAAGGGATCAAACCGGTTGACGGCTCTATTGTTGTTGTAGAAATAACGTTGTATCCAGATGATGAATTTCCAAGAAGTATGCAAGGGATCGTTAAAAAAGTTGTCGGGCATATAAATGATCCTGGAATCGACATTTTAACCATTGTATATAAACACGGTATTCCAACTGAATTCTCTCCAGAGGCTATACAACAAGCAGATGATGTGCCGGATAAAATCAACGAATCGGACTTTGAAGGACGTCGCGATTTAAGAGATGAAGTTCTTGTGACGATCGATGGAGAAGACGCAAAAGATTTAGATGATGCTGTAGGCTTGAAATTATTAGATAACGGAAATTATCAACTTGGTGTTCATATAGCAGATGTTTCCTACTATGTAACAGAAGACAGTCCTTTAGACAAAGATGCATTTGAAAGAGGAACCAGCGTATACTTAACCGATCGAGTGATTCCAATGATTCCTCAACGTTTATCTAATGGAATCTGTTCGTTAAACCCTCATGTAGACCGTCTAACGATGAGCTGTGTGATGGAAATGACACCAGATGGAGAAATTGTCGGACAAGATATTTTCCAAAGTGTAATACGAACAACGGAACGGATGACGTATACTGAAGTAAACGAAATATTAACGGATAAGAATCCTGAAATACGTAAAAAATATAGTAATTTAGTAGACATGTTTGAGTTAATGGAAAATCTGCACCATACACTTGAGAAAAAACGTAAATCTCGTGGAGCGATTGATTTTGATACAAAAGAAGCCAAAATTATTGTTGACCCTGAAGGCAAGCCATTAGATATTGTATTAAGAGAACGTGGTGTTGGAGAACGCTTGATTGAATCCTTTATGTTGGCAGCGAATGAAACGGTATCTGAACATTTCTCTAAAATGGAAGTTCCGTTAATTTACCGTATCCATGAACAACCGGATAGTGATCGTATGCAAAAATTCATGGAATTTGTTACAGCATTTGGAATTACCGTTAAAGGAACTAGCCAAGATGTTTCTCCTAAGACATTACAAACAGTTGTTAATAGTGTTAAAGGTAAGCCTGAAGAACAAGTTGTTTCAACAATGATGTTAAGAAGCATGAAACAAGCTAAATATGATGTGGAACCATTAGGTCACTTTGGACTTGGAGCAGAATATTATTCGCACTTTACGTCTCCAATTCGTCGTTATCCAGACTTAATCCTGCATCGCTTGATTCGTTCATATGGTGAAAAAGGAACAGGTTCTGCTCAAAAAGCGAAATGGGAAAATCGGTTACCAGATATTGCTGAGCAAACGTCAAAAGCGGAACGTCGCGCAGTTGATGCTGAAAGAGAAACGGATGCATTGAAGAAAACTGAATTTATGGCCGATAAAGTTGGCGAAATCTATGAAGGAATCATTGGTTCTGTGTTGAAATTTGGTTTGTTTGTTGAATTGCCGAATACAGTTGAAGGCCTGGTCCATATTTCAAATATGAAAGACGACTACTTTAATTATATCGAGGAACAAATGATGCTCGTTGGAGAACGTACAGGGGTCGTTTACCGTATTGGACAAAAAGTAAAAGTAAAAATAACAAAAGCAGATCCTGAAACACGTGAAATTGATTTTGAGTTGGTACCAGATCCAAATGCACCTAAATATGATGGACCGAAACGTTCAACAAAAGGCAGAGGTAGAGGAAATAGTCAAACTCGTGGAAAAGATAGTGGTTCAAAAGAGAAATTTTCATCTTACAAACCTAAGGGAAAAGAATCAAGCAAAAAGAAAAGCAAGCCTTTTTATAAAGAGGTAGCTAAAAAGAAAAAACCTAAGAAAAAATAATGAGTTTTTAATGAGTTAGGAGGCGATCATAGATGCCAAAAGGTTCAGGTAAAGTACTTGCACAAAATAGAAAAGCAAGCTATGATTTTTCAATATTAGATACAGTAGAAGCTGGGGTAGTATTGCAAGGAACAGAGATCAAGTCTATTAGAGCAGGTCGAATCAACTTAAAAGACGGCTATGCTAAGATTCAGAATGGTGAGATTTATTTACACAATGTTCATATCAGTCCTTATGAACAAGGTAATCAGTTTAATCATGATCCATTAAGAACGAGAAAATTATTGATGCATAAAAAACAAATCATGCGTTTGCTAGGAGAAACAAAATCTAGCGGAAACACATTGATTCCATTAAAAGTTTATTTAAAAGATGGTTATGCAAAAGTATTGATTGGCTTAGCTAAAGGGAAGAAAAAATACGATAAGCGTGAAGATTTGAAACGAAAAGATCAAAAACGCGAGTTAGATCGTGCCTTAAGATCAAGATAATAGATGCTGCTTTATCAAAGTCTTTACTGTTGACTTTGATAAAGTAAGTAATGTAAAGTGAGTCTAAGAAATGAATGGCTTTTAAAAATTAAAAGTGAAAGAAGGACTACTCATGTCTGTTTATGATTATACGGTGAATGAAATTGGTGGGGAAGAAGTTTCACTATCAAAATACAAAGGAAAAGTTTTAGTAATTGTGAATACAGCAACGGAATGTGGGCTGGCTCCTCAATTAGAAAGTTTGGAAAAATTGTATCAAACGTATAAAGATCAAGGACTAGTTGTATTGGGTTTTCCTTCAAACCAGTTCATGAATCAAGAGCCTCGTGAAGGAGAGGAAATTGCTAGCTTTTGTCAGAAAAATTTTGGCGTGTCCTTTCAACTACACGAAAAAATATTATTAAATGGAAAAAAGGCAGATCCTCTTTATCAATACTTGACTTCAGAAACGGGTAATAAAAAAATCAAATGGAATTTCACAAAATTCTTGATTGGTCGAGACGGAGAAATCATCAAACGATTTGGTTCAACAACTCAACCTGAAAAAATGGAAACAGATATAGCCGATGCAGTAGCAAATGGCTAACCAAATACTAAATGGGTCTTAGACAAACTGTCTTAGGCCCTTTTATTACTTTATAGCTCTATTAAAAAATGTGATAACTCTAAAGGCAAGGCCTTAGAACTAAAAAGAATGCACAAAGCAAAAAAATGATATAATGATTTGGTATACATTATAAAGGGGTGAGAGTCATGGACTTAACTAAAAAGTACTTAAATTTATTAGCTAAAGAATATCCTACTATTGGAGACACAACTACTGAAATTATTAACTTAGAAGCGATTATGAATTTGCCTAAAGGTACAGAGCATTTTGTTAGCGATGTTCATGGAGAATATGAAGCTTTTCAACATGTGCTAAGAAATGGATCAGGCAATATAAAAGAGAAAATCAAAGAAATTTTTCATAATCGTTTAAGTCAAAAAGAAATGAACAGCTTAGCAACATTAATCTATTATCCAGAAAATAAAATTCGTTTAGTCTGTAGTGAATTCGAAGATCAAGAAGAAGTAGATGAATGGTATAGGTTGACGTTGTCACGTTTGATTGAATTATGTGTATTCGTAGCTTCCAAGTACACGCGATCAAAAGTCCGTAAGGCTTTGCCCAATGAATTTGCTTATATCATTGAAGAATTGTTATCCAAAGACGGAAATGGCTACACTAACAAAGAAGATTATTATAGTGAAATTATTGGCAGTATTATTTTATTAGATAGAGGGTCTGAGTTTATTACAGCTATTTCTTATCTTATTCAACGTCTTGTAGTAGATCAGCTCCATGTAGTCGGTGATATTTATGATAGAGGCCCTTACCCAGATAAAATCATTGATACCTTGATAGAACACCATTCGGTTGATGTTCAATGGGGCAATCACGATATTTTGTGGATGGGAGCGGCAAGTGGATCAGCGGTTTGTATTGCAAATGTTCTACGGATCAGTGCTCGCTATGATAATTTAGAAATTATTGAAGATGCTTATGGCATTTCATTACGCCAATTGCTTACATTTGCCGAAATGACTTATCCAGAAGACTTGAACAGTTGTTTTTATCCTAAAATAGACCCCAATAAAGAAGATTATTTTGAAGATGAAATCCGCCAAATCACAAAAATGCATCAAGCAATCTCAGTGATCCAATTTAAACTTGAAGGAGAAATTATCAAGCGTCACTCTGAGTTCCAATTAGATCACCGCTTGTTGTTAAGCGATATCGATTACGAAAAAGGAACCATTACAATCAAAGGTACAGAGTATCCTTTGTTAAATACAAATTTTCCAACGATTGATCCAGCTGACCCTTATACCTTAACAGCAGAAGAAGAACTAGTAGTTGAAAAACTGGTTACAGCTTTTAAAAACTGCGAACGGCTTCAAAAACATATTGCTTACTTATATAGCAAAGGCAGTATGTATCTGACCTATAATGATAATTTATTGTTCCATGGCTGTATGCCATTGACTGAAGATGGAGAATTTATGGGTATGGAGATTCAAGGAGAACAGTATGCCGGCAGAAAGTTGTTGGATAAATTTGAAGAAGTTTTACGAAAAGGGTATTTAAATAAAGATCATAAAGATAATGAAAAGTATTTAGATTATGTTTGGTATCTATGGACGGGACCGGTCTCTTCTCTTTTTGGAAAAGACCAAATGACGACATTCGAACGGTATTATGTTGCCGATAAAGCTACACATGAAGAAAAGAAAAATGCGTATTACAAGATGCGAAATGATGAAAAAACATGTGAAAAAATTCTGAACGAATTTGGATTAGAACCTCTTAAAGGTCACATCATTAATGGGCATACACCAGTGAAAGAAAAGCGTGGAGAAGATCCAATTAAAGCAAATGGACGTATCATTGTGATCGACGGTGGATTCTCAAAAGCTTACCAAGGTACCACTGGTTTAGCAGGGTATACACTTTTATACAATTCGTATGGAATGGTTTTAGTCTCACACCAACCATTTACTTCTGTCAGTGAGGCAATTGAAAACGAAATAGATATCATGTCTACAAGAAGAGTTATCGACCGAGAACTAGATCGGAAAAAAGTAAGAGAAACCGATGTCGGCAAAGAATTGACTAAGCAAGTAAGCGATTTGAATGCACTATTGGCTGCTTACCGTAATGGGGACATTATTGAAAAAACTAGACAAAATCATACTGTTCTTAAGTAATGACCAATGGGTTAACAGAATGTTTACGTAAAACTAAACGGATAGTTACAATATCTCTCGGCTTTTTTGGTACAATTAAGAAGGATAAGAAAAGAATAGTTACCAATAGTGTACTGGAGGAGATTTTTTATGGAAGAAGGATGCACTTTTTATTTTGTCCGTCATGGGCAAACATACTTTAATCATTATAGAAGAATGCAAGGTTGGTCTAACACACCTTTAACACCTGAAGGACGAGAAGATGTCCGCAGCAGTGGAAGAGGATTAGCAGATGTAGCATTCGATGCTGCTTATACAACTGACTTGAGTCGTACGATTGAAACGGCAACCATTATTTTGGAAGAAAATAAAAAAGGAAAAGAAATGACGCTGCATCCTATGCCGGAGTTTCGAGAAGTTTTCTTTGGTTCTTTTGAAGGAAATGATGTAGATGAAACATGGGGAAAAGTGAATGAGTTAATGGGTTACTCAAGTGTAGCTGAGATGTGGGCTGAAACGTCTATCCCTGAGCAGATGAATGCTTTTAAAGAAGCAGATCCATATCATGACGCTGAAGACTTTTTAACATTTTGGTTAAGGGTCGAACAAGGATTGCTTAAGTTAATCGATAAACACCGTGATACAGGTGATAAAGTTATGATCGTAGCGCATGGAAATACAATTCGTTACTTACTGAATAACTTGGTTCCAGAACTTGAAAACCCACAACCTTTATTAAATGCAAGTGTTTCAGTGGTTAAATACTACAACGGAAGATACCATTTAGAAGCCTATAACGAAGTGGGACACTTTAAAAATTTAGAAAACTAAATAAATATTAGATTTACAAAAAGGAGATCAATATGGTACTGCCAAAAACGTTAGTTTTTTTCGATTTAGACGGAACATTGTTAAACAATAAATCTGAAGTAGATCAAGAAGTAACTGTTGCTTTAGAAAAGTTGAAAGAAAACGGTGGAGTTCCATTTATTGCAACAGGAAGAAGTCCACTTGAAATTCAACATGTACTCGATACAACACCCATTGAGTCTTTTATCACGTTGAATGGTCAATACATTATGTATGAAGGCAAGGAAATCTACCGCAGTCAAATGCCGCAAGAGTTGTTGATTCGCTTGAAACAGGCAGCTGATGAGCGTGGTCTAGCTGTTGCTTTTTATACAAGTGATAAAATTCGAGTGACACATACTTCAGAAGAAGTTGAGAGTGCGTATAATTTTATTCACTCTAAAAGACCACCTGTTGATGCAGAAATTCATTTAAATGAAGAAGTGCTGATGGCATTGATTCTAACAATGGATACGGCTATTGATGATCAACTTAGAGAGCTGTTTCCTGAATTGTCATTTTACAGAAATACACCTTTCAGTATAGATGTCATTACGAAAGGCAATTCAAAAGCTACAGGTATTCAAGAATTGGTTAAATTGATGAACTTTGATACCGTTCCTACGTATGCATTCGGAGATGGTCCGAATGATTTAGAAATGTTGACTCATGCTGATTACGGTGTAGCGATGGCAAATGGCATTGATGTGTTAAAAAATACTGCGGATTATATAACGTCTAGTCATGTTGAAGGCGGAATTATTGAAGGATTAGAGTTTTACGACTTAATTAAATAAGCGGATAAAGCTAAAAAGAGACATTAGGATTTTTCCTAATGTCTCTTTTTTATGTATGAAAAAATAAAAATATGCATTTTGTATACATAAAAAGATTAATAATTGTATAAAATAATTAATTTACTCTTTTTGGTTGCATAAATAGTTTGTTTTGTTATAATAAGAATAATTAAAATTACATGAAAGAAGGTTAAGAATTGATGAAAGCAGCTATTGTTGGTGCAACGGGATATAGCGCATTAGAACTTATCCGTTTATTAAACCGACACCCACATGTAACCGTTACGGAGATGATTTCTCATTCTCATGATGAAGAATTGCTAAGTGATATGTATCCTCATATGAAAGCCATTATTGAAAAACCTATGATTGAATATGATCTTTCTTATCTTGAAAAAGAAGTAGATGTAGTGTTTTTTGCAACGCCAGCTGGTATCAGTAAGTCGTTGGTTCCAGAAGTTTTAAAAACGTCTCTGCAATGCATTGATTTAAGTGGAGATTTTAGGTTACTAAAGAAGGATTATGAAGAATGGTATGGAGGAGAGGCTGCAGCAAGTGAAGTGCAAAAAAAAGCTACATTTGGATTAGCTGAAATTTACAAAGAAGAAATAAAAAATGCTGCTTTCATTTCTAATCCGGGATGTTACTCAACCGCTGCTCTATTAGGATTGATTCCTATTGTTCAAACGGAATGGATTACCAAAAAGGGTATTGTTATTGATGCCAAAAGTGGTACTTCAGGCGCAGGACGTAAACTTTCAAGAATGACTCATTTCTCAGAAATGAATGAAGCGCTCATTCCTTATAAGTTTGGAAAGCATCAGCATACACCTGAGATTGAGCATTACTTATCTAAAGAAGCAGGTGAAGAAATAAAAGTGACTTTAGCGACCCACTTAGTACCTATGACCAGAGGACTCTTGTGTACTATGTATCTTCCATTGAACCAATCCGTAACATCAAAAGACATCTGGGAATTGTACCAATCCTTTTATGAACATGATCCTTTTATTCGCCTTCAACCACTTGGAACACTGCCTCAAACCAAACAAGTAACTGGAAGCAATTACGTTGATATAGGCATTCATGTCGATGAACGAACAGAACAATTGATCATTGTTGTAGCGATAGATAATTTAGTCAAAGGAGCAGCAGGTCAAGCAATTCAAAATTTGAACTTGATGAACGACTGGCCGATTGACGAAGGGTTAGAATATAGCCCTTTATACCCTTGAAAAAGTGAGGAGAAAAATGATGATGGCAACAGATATTACGCAACCTATACAAAAAATTCATATTCTAGAGGATGGGCATGTTACGTCTCCAAAAGGTTTTACGGCAGGAGGTGTACATACTGGTCTACGAAAAAAAACTCTTGATTTTGGATGGATCCATTCAGTGGTACCTGCTACTGCGGCAGGGGTCTACACATTAAATAGTTTTCAAGCAGCTCCACTGAAACTGACCAAAAAGCATGTAGATACAGCAAAAAAAATCCAGACAATCGTAGTGAATTCTGGAAATGCTAATTCTTGTACGGGTGAAGACGGTATGAAAAAAGCACACGCAACAGCGGAATTGGTTGCAAAAGAAAAAGGTATTGAAGAGCATTTAGTAGCCATTGCTTCTACTGGAATCATCGGCGTTCCTCTACCATTTGAACCGATAAAAAAAGGTGTTCAGTACCTAAACGATCCGCTTTGTCAAAATGTATCCGATTTTGAACGGGCTATTTTAACAACGGATATTGAAACGAAGCATATTGCGGTGGAATTTGAGATTGATGGAAAACACATTACTGTTGGGGGAGCTGCAAAAGGCTCGGGTATGATCCACCCTAATATGGCAACGATGCTTGGTTTTATTACCACAGATGCTGTTGTAGATAGCAAAAGCTTAGAAGAAGCATTGAAAGCAACGACGGATAAGACTTTTAACATGATTACAGTTGATGGAGACTCGAGTACAAATGATATGGTACTTGCGTTAGCCAATGGAACACAAGGCAATACTCTTTTAAATCAAGATCACCCACAATGGACAGTGTTTTTGGAAGGCTTTCAATATGTTTGCAAAACGCTTGCTAAGTCGATTGCACGTGATGGAGAGGGTGCTACCAAATTAATCGAAGTAGAAGTAATCGAAGCAAAAACAGCTGAAGTGGCTCAAGCTGTGGCCAAATCAGTTATTTCATCGAATTTAGTAAAAACAGCCATGTACGGATCAGATGCCAATTGGGGAAGAATTATCACAGCAATAGGATACAGCAATCAAAAAATTGAGCCGGAACACGTAAAAGTTTCGATTGGCGATACAGTAGTGGTTGAAAAAGGGATTGGTGTTCCTTTCGATGAAGAAGCTGTTATGCTTACGCTAGTGAAGGATGATGTCAAGCTGATCATTGATTTACAACAAGGTCAACATTCAGCAACAGCATGGGGCTGTGATCTAACCTATGATTACATTCGAATCAATTCATCCTATCGGACATGAGGTGAGAAAATGGATATACTGATTATGAAAATCGGCGGAAGCATACAAGATAAATTACCCGAGTCATTCTATCAAATGATCGCCCAACTGCAACAAACAAAAAAATGTTATCCGGTGATTGTTCATGGCGGAGGTCCAATGATTAATGAGTTATTGGAAAGATTAGCGATTCCTACAAAATTTGTCAATGGATTGCGTGTGACCACAAAAGAAGTTTTAACAGTAGTAGAAATGGTTTTAAGCGGATCCATCAACAATGAAATTGTGACTCACTGTCAAATTCAACAACTGCAAGCTATTGGGATGAGTGGCATTGATCATGGCTTGCTAAAGGTCAAACCTATCAAAACTATTAAAGAAATTGGTTTTGTTGGAGAGGTGACTGAGGTCAATACAGCTTTTCTAATGAACTTACTGGAAAATAATATCATTCCAGTGATTTCACCTATAGGAATGGATGAGACAGGCCAACACTACAATATCAATGGAGATATGGCGGCAGCAGCTATCGCAAAAGCGGTAGGCGGAAAGCTAGCGTTTATCAGCAATGTTCCTGGAGTCATGGAACAAAAAAAAGATTATTTGAAAATTCACTCTTCACTAACAAAAGGAGAAGCAGAACAATTGATTAAAGAGGAAATCATTACTGATGGAATGATTCCTAAAGTGCGTTCGGCTATTGGAAGTCTTTCTATTCATATGAAACAAGCGGTTATTTTGAATGGACTGAAACCAGAAGATATTGCAAGTTATCTAAAGGGAAATGAAGTAGGTACACGATTTGTCTATAAGGAGGAAGTAATCTATGGCTAAAATAGAAAACCAAGCAGCTCTTATGTCAACTTATGCGCGTTTTCCAATCACCATTACTAAAGGAAAAGGAACGTATGTATGGGATGACAAAAATGAGATGTACTTAGACTTTACATCGGGTATTGCGACATGCAACTTAGGGCATGTTCCTGATCCAGTTGCACAAAAGTTGCACCAACAGTTAGATACGTTATGGCACTGTTCCAATTTATATGAAATTCCATTACAAACCAAATTAGCAGAAGAGCTTGTCCTTTATTCGCAATTTGATCAAGTCTTTTTTTGCAATAGCGGAGCAGAAGCTAATGAAGCAGCGTTAAAAATTGCGCGTAAATACGCAAAAGATCATGGTCATTCAGAGCGCACATCGGTAGTTTCCTTTAAAGATTCCTTTCATGGAAGAACCTTTGCTACGTTGTCTGTAACCGGACAAGAAAAAGTTCAAAAGGGGTATGAACCTTTAATGCCAGGTGTACGTTCTTTAAATTTTAACGAAGAATCTGATCTTGGGAAAATTCATAACGGAAAAACAGCTGCAGTCTTGTTGGAACTTGTCCAAGGAGAGGGTGGAGTCAATCCGGCACATAAGGAGTGGCTTCATTCCTTGCAGGATATCTGTCAAGCGTACGATATTCTTTTAATGGTAGATGAAGTTCAAACGGGTATGGGAAGAACAGGAACGTTGTTTGCTTATGAACAATACGGTATTGAGCCGGATGTTCTGACCCTAGCAAAAGGTTTAGGATCAGGCTTTCCAATCGGAGCAATGCTAGCTAAAACACATGTTGCAAAATCCTTTACTCCAGGAACCCACGGTACAACTTTTGGAGGGAATCCATTAGCAGCCGCAGCCGGAGTAGCTACCTTAAGCGAAATGACCAAACCAGGATTTATGAAAGAGGTGCAGAAAAAGGCAGCTTTTTTTAAAGAACAATTGGAACACTTAGCCAATCAATTTAGTGTGATAAAAAAGGTAAAAGGAATGGGTTTTCTAATCGGAATTGAAGTAGATATGGAAGCCAAAGAACTCGTGACCTTATTGCAAGAAAAGCATATTTTAACGTTAACAGCAGGTCCAAAAGTCTTGCGGATCTTACCACCTTTGACCGTTACAACTGAAGAAATAAATGAGTTTCTTCAAAAATTTGAAGAAGTGCTCATTTCAATACAAAAGAGTAAGTGAAGAGAAAGTGAGTGAGAGATTGAGAATGGCAGAACAAAATTGGGAACTAAGCAAAAAGGATATTTTACAAGTAGCGGATTTAACAAGAAAAGAGTTAACTGCACTTATTCAAGACGCGATCATTATGAAACAACAAACCAAAGCAGGGATTCCACATCCACACTTGCAAGGAAAAACATTGGGTATGATTTTTGAAAAGTCTTCTACACGAACTCGGGTGTCTTTTGAAGTAGGGATGACACAATTAGGTGGCCACGCCTTATTTTTAAGTTCGAAAGATATTCAGTTAGGTAGAGGTGAGAGTATCGCGGATACTGCAAAAGTGCTTTCTCGTTATGTGGATGGACTGATGATTCGTACGTTTGGACACGAAATGATTGAGGAATTCGCAGAAAATGCGTCGGTACCTATTATAAATGGGTTAACCAATGAACACCATCCGATGCAGGTTCTAGCAGACTTAATGACGATTTATGAAAAAAAAGGAAAATTACAAGGTTTAACAGTGGCTTATGTAGGAGATGGGAACAATAATATGCCTCACTCATTAATGGAGGGAGCTGCCATCATGGGGATGAATATGCGTATAGCTAGTCCCAAAGGGTATGAACCTCTAGAAGCTGTTTTTCAAGATGCAAAAAGTAAAGCTGAAAAGCTAGGAGCCACTGTCCACTTTACATATGATCCAATAGAAGCAGTAAAAGAAGCTGATATTGTTGTAACGGATGTATGGACAAGTATGGGAATGGAAGCTGAAGAAACAGAACGCTTAACGGCATTTTTACCTTATCAAGTGAATACAGCACTGACTCATTATGCAAAGGAAGATTTTATATTCCTACATTGCCTTCCTACACACCGTGGCGAAGAAGTAACCGCTGAAATTATTGATGGCAACCACTCAGTCGTATTTGATGAAGCAGAGAATCGCTTGCATGCTCAAAAAGCTGTATTGAAAAAATTAATGGGAAATCGGTGAACCTAAAAAAGCCATCAGGAATCAATTCTGATGGCTTTTTTTAGATTTTAAGATGAAATGAAATCCTACACTAGATACTGAGTTGGATAAATGTTGTTCCAACGGCGCTTTAATGAAAAACTACAAAAAAAGAGCTTATAAATGTTATTAAAACAACATTTACAAGCCCTTTTATAAATCATGTAAGTCACGATTTTTCCTATGGAAGCGAGGGGAGTCGAACCCCTGTCCAAATATATCGGCACCTAGACGTCTACGTTCATAGTTGTACTATTAAGGTTTCGCTCAGTATTAGCCGCACAACAGGCATCATACGTCGCTAGTCTGATGATCTCTTCTAAAACTTGCAGACGGAAAGTTTTAGCGTATCCCACTAATTATAGGACCCTTGCTCGAGCACATGGGCGATGCCGAGAGGATCTACACTAAGCTGTTATTACGCAGCTAAAGCGTAAGAGTTATTATTGTTTTTATCAGTTATATTTAACTGTAACGTTTTAGCGTAGCCGTAACCTACGAAACGCGATCCAAGCTCGACCTATACCTGTCGATTCCGTAACGCTCCCTAAATGGGATGTATACAGAGAATGTTCTGTTTTGAATCATCATTAATCTGTTTAACTCTCTCCAAATAGTATAACATATTCTAGCGGAAAAGAAAATAATGGCGAAAAACAGTTTCTAAAAATGATTTCTTAGAACGGAATAAGGATTGCGATAAACAACTCAAGATAATAGTAAAATAAAAAAACACATCTTTTTAAGATGTGTTTTTTTGTTTCTAGTTTAGTCATTAGAATGTATGTAAGTTATTCTAATGTTGAAGAACTTATCATTTGTTGTTTGGATGTTTGAACGTAAACATCATATAATTTAGACAATACCGTAATATCACCACTTGCAATTTTTGATAATTTCAAAAATACAGGTTTCATAATCTCAGCATCATCATTTTCGTTAACAATAGCTAAGGCTTCACGATTCAGTATAAACAAATCATCTAATACTGTATGGTATTTTTTTACGAATTCTTGGAGACCTTCTTTATCTTCTAGTAAAACATTTTTTAAACTTTGATTTTTTTCATGAAGATTTTCTAAGTATTCTCCAACAGTCATATCTAGTAAAGTTGAAACCTCTTCTAATTCATTAAAAAAATTATCATCAACATCGATTAACACCAGTTCCACCTCCAACAATCACAATCACAATAACTGATTATATAATATTCTAAACCAAATGCATATAGCATACAGAAATCGAATTAAATAATAGGTGTTTTTATAGACGAAATATGTCTAGGACACTAAAAATTATTTAAATTAGTTTTGAAAACGAATAGAGCTGATAAAGAACAATATGAGAGAAACAAAGATAATCCTTCAAAATAGTTGGGTTCTATTTGATTCAGCGTTACAATGATCCTATAGGATAAAAAAAGAAGATATAAAAATGGAGGGTATGAACAATGAAAATCGGGATACCAAGAGAAATAAAAAATAATGAAAGTCGAGTAGCTATTTCTCCTGCTGGCGTAAATAGCCTTGTGGAAAATGGACACGAAGTCATCATAGAAGTGAACGCAGGAAAGACGGCCGGATTTACGGATGAAGACTATCAACTGTCAGGAGCCACATTGCTTGAAGATGCTGAGCAAATTTGGAATGCTGAAATGATCATTAAAGTAAAAGAACCTATTCCAAGCGAATACAAGTATTTCAAAAAAGGGATGATAGTGTTCACGTACTTGCATTTAGCGCCAGCTTTAGAATTAACTAAAGAGCTGATGAAAGCTGAAGTTACAGCTATTGGCTATGAAACAATGGTCGGAACCGACGGAACATTACCTTTATTGACGCCAATGAGCCAAATTGCCGGAAGAATGGCTGCCCAAGTCGGTGCTGAATTTCTTGAGAGTGTCAATCAAGGAAAAGGGATCTTGTTAAGCGGAGTGCCTGGCGTTCAAAAAGGAAAAGTAACCATCATAGGTGGTGGTGTTTCCGGAACAAATGCAGCCAAAATCGCAATCGGTCTAGGAGCAGAAGTGACAATTTTGGACGTTAATCCTAAGCGATTAGAAGAATTAGATGATCTATTTGAAAATAGAATCAACACACTTATGTCAAATGAATACAACATTGCAAAATCAGTTAAAGAAGCAGACTTAGTCATTGGAGCTGTATTGATCCCGGGATCTAAAGCACCAACCTTAGTAACAGAAGAAATGGTTAAACAAATGGAACCAGGTTCGGTTGTTGTTGATATAGCGGTTGACCAAGGGGGGATTTTTGAAACAGCTTCAGAAGTGACGACCCATGATGATCCTGTTTACATCAAACATGGCGTTGTCCATTACGCAGTTGCCAACATGCCCGGAGCTGTTCCAAAAACATCTACTTTAGCCTTAACCAATGTAACCATTCCTTATGCAGTTGAAATTGCAAATAAAGGGCTGATTAAAGCAGCTAAAGAAAATGCAACGATTTATACGGGCATCAATGTTATGGCTGGAAAATTGACTAAAAAAGAAGTTGGAGAGTCATTAAATCTTCCGTATCATGAAGCCTTAAGTTCTTTTATGTAATCTAATGAGTGTGTTTTGAAACAGAAGTTGCATTAAATGCATAAATAAATGAATTTCTTTCCGAAATGCAGTATACTAATGAAGAAACTAACTGCAAAAAGGAGCATTCGCATGTCAAAAGGAAATAAAAAAATTCAAGTAGAAGTAAAAGAAACCCCTAATAATAGAGAAGGTTTTGTTGAGTTAGAGCTTTATGTGAATGACGAAAAAATTGGTCAATTGCAACAAGAAGAAGGCCAAACTGTTACCGTAAAAACCAATTCAGGAACAGAGTCTAAAGTAAGAACTGTCGATGAAGGCATAAATAAATTAATTATGGATTATAATTTACACCAAATGTAAATTTGAATGAGCAATAAACTGAATCTAAAAGATCAATCCTACTTTAGGGTTGATTTTTTTTTTAACTACATTGTTATTAAGAGCATCCTAAAAGCTTTTTGAACCCATCTATGCTATGCTTTTTCTATACATAACTTAACGTAAAGGATGTGATTGTTTTGTCAACGAATGCAAAGTCCGCTTCTTTTAAAGATAGATTTAAGCATTTTTTAGAAGTACTAAAACCCAATTGGGCAAGAGCTGAAGTTTCATCAAATGCAGCTGAACTAGCTTACTTCACTCTATTATCCTTATTCCCGATTTTATTGGTCGTAGCGAACGTTATTCCTCTCTTTCCAATAGATGCAGCAGATATATTGCCAATGGTAGAAACAGCTGTTCCGCCAGATATTTACAATGTTTTAGCTCCAATTCTAGAAAGTTATTTGAATAGTTCAAGCGGAGGCGCTATCTCTATTGGTTTGATTACGTCATTGTGGTCTGCCAGTAAAGCTTTTAATGCATTACAAAATGTTTTAAATGACGTCTATGGGGTAGAAAAAAGGAATAATTTTATTATTGTTCGTTTAGTTTCTTTCTTAGTACAATTAGCCATCGTGGCGATTGTAGGAGTTCTGATCTTCGTCTTTGTATTTGGTGAATTTATCTTATTATTCATCGAAGATTTTGTAGGAATCGAACTAGATTTTATTTTACAAATATTTAGTTTAAAATGGTTGGTTTTATTTATTGTCTTGATTCTAATCATTACAATGGTTTACTTCTTAGTACCAAATCACCGTATGCACATCAAGTATGCTCTTCCAGGAGCAGTATTTGCTACGATAGGTTGGATGGTTTTATCACAAGCCTTCACACTTTATGTGCAATTCGCTGGAGGGGAAGCAGCTGCTAGTGCGACGTTTGGAGTCTTCATTGTTTTGATGCTGTGGCTCTATTTATCGGCTATCATTTTACTGTTAGGTGCTCTGATTAATGCCGTTTACTTTGAAATTAAAACAGGTAAATCGGTTCAAGAAGTTAAGATTGAAAAAGATAATGAAGAGAAAGACGATAAGGAAAAAGAATATCCAGATGATTCAGAATCAAT
This sequence comes from Carnobacterium viridans, assembly GCF_900102725.1. Classification (NCBI taxonomy): domain Bacteria; kingdom Bacillati; phylum Bacillota; class Bacilli; order Lactobacillales; family Carnobacteriaceae; genus Carnobacterium; species Carnobacterium viridans. The sequence continues at coordinate 1,972,794 of NZ_FNJW01000008.1, forward strand.
TCAACATAAAAAATTAGTGAAATTAAAAACAGTAGAGAAACATAAAGAAGACTGAGTGAAGACTCAGTTTTCTTTTTCTTTAATCATAGTTAAATAGAGAAGCACTGTAAGATTTTTCTAAGAAAGGAGACAGGCCTTTTTTTTAGCCTGGTTTTCTTATATAATGGATGGAGTTTGAGGAAGACATTTTTTAATAGATAGGACACAAGGAGAATTTTAAAAAATGACAGAAAATAAAGAAACAAAAATAGATTATGGGATTATCTTATCCGTATTGTTGCTAGCAATCATTAGTATTGCGACTATCTATTCAACCACTCATTTAACTGCGAACTCTGGAATCGGTGCTACAGTGATGCAAATCATCTGGTACGTAGTTGGTGCAGTTGCCATCGTAGTGATCATGCAGTTTGATTCGGAGCAGTTATGGAAACTTGCCCCGATAGCGTATGGATTTGGGCTTTTTCTATTAGTGTTGGTATTATTCTTTTATGACCGGCCTACTGAGTTAAGTACCGGAGCAAAAAGCTGGTTTAAGATAGGTCCATTAACCTTTCAGCCCTCGGAGATCATGAAAATAGCTTTTATTCTAATGCTGGCTCGTGTCGTTACAAAACACAACGGCGATTATCCAACTCATTACCCTAAAGCCGATTTTTTATTGATAGGTAAAATCATATTAACGTCTATTCCACCACTGGTACTCGTTATGTTACAAAATGACTTAGGTTCAACATTAGTCTTTATTGCCATTATTATTGGTTTAATGTTGATTTCAGGAGTTACTTGGAAAATTATTCTGCCACTATTTTCAGGAGTTGCCGCTCTTGGTGGAACCTTACTGGTATTAGTTGTATACAATCGTGACTTTTTATTGCGATTGGGTTTTAAACCGTATCAATTTTCTCGGATAGATTCCTGGTTGAATCCTTACGGAGATTCAGGTGATACTTCTTATCAACTGATCCAAAGTATTAAAGCAATTGGGTCAGGAAAAATGTTCGGTAAAGGCTTTGGGACATCAGAAGTGTATGTGCCGGTTCGAGAGTCTGATATGATTTTTTCAACGATTGGAGAGAATTTTGGTTTTCTTGGCAGTTGTATTTTAATTTTTATCTACTTCTTACTAATCTACCAAATGATCCGCATTTGTTTTGATACGAAAAATGAATTCTACGCGTATATTGCAACCGGCGTAATCATGATGATTCTGTTCCATGTTTTTGAAAATGTTGGGATGAGTATTGGATTGCTTCCGTTAACTGGGATACCACTGCCATTTATTTCTCAAGGTGGAACGGCATTGTTAGGAAATATGATGGGTGTCGGACTTATTATGTCGATGAGGTACCATTACCGCAGTTACATGTTCTCTGAAGAAGATGAAGATTTCAAATAAAATGAGTACTATATTGGAGTGAGTTTCAATGCTTGAATTGTATCAACACCCCACGTGTTCAACCTGTAAGGCAGCAAGGAAATGGTTGGATGACCATTTAATCGAGTACCGCGCAATAAACATGATTGAGAATCCACCAACACAGGAAACCTTGATTAACTTGATGAGCCAAACAGATCTACCAGTGCTTCGCTTTTTTAACACAAGTGGGAATCGCTACCGAGAGTTAGGATTGAAAAATAGAGTGCCAAACATGAACATAACCGAATGTGCAGCCGTTTTGGCTTCAGATGGAATGCTGATCAAAAGACCTTTGCTGACTGATGGCAAGAGAACAACTCTTGGTTTTAAAGAAGATATCTATGAACAGACTTGGATAAAATAAAGAACCAGAATGGAGCGATCGAATTGGAAAAGCAAATGAAATATAGTGAAAACGGCTTATGGGTATTAAAAGAAGGCGACAATTATCGTATTGGATTATCTGAAAAAGGGCAAGATGATTTAGGCGAAGTTATGTTTGTTGAACTTCCAAATACGCTAGATGAAGTAAGAGAAAATGATGTCTTATTAGGAGTCGAAGGGGCAAAAGCTGTTACTGAACTGTTGTCTCCATTAACAGGTGTAGTGGTTCAATTCCATGCAGAACTAACAGACAATCCTGAACAACTAAATAGCATGGACAAAAACGACAATTGGATTCTTGAATTAAAAGACGTAGAACCGGATGCTTTTGAAAAATTGTCGGCTGAAGTCTAGAAATTAAAGTTGACAGAAAAAAAATGCTCTGTTAGAATATGTTAAATATCAATAACGCGATGATAAGAAGAGTACGTTCGTAATAACCATTTATAGAGAGCCTTGTTCGCTGGAAAAAGGTAATGGGAATTGAGCCGAAGATGGTCTTTGAGCAGAATAAGTGAATGCTTTGCATAAGCCTATTCCGGGTGCACCCGATAACGTGCCACAGTATAAAAAAGTTGAAAAATACTTGAGTACTGTATGAGGTTGATTTAGTGATGAATCAGCAAATTAAGGTGGTAACACGAAAAGTCAGAACTTTCGTCCTTATAGTAAGCAGTGCGCTTAGTATAAGGGCGAAAGTTTTTTTATTTGAATGAATTAGGAGGTGGATCAAAAGTGATTGAACTAACAAATATAAAAAAAGTATTTCAAACAAAACAAGGCAGTTTAACGGCTGTCAAAGATATCAATGTTTCCATCAAAGATGGTGAAATTTATGGAATCGTTGGGTATTCTGGAGCTGGAAAGAGTACATTGGTCCGAATGTTCAATGGACTAGAAACACCAACAGACGGTACAGTAGCTATTGAAGGAAACATTATTTCACAATTAAAAGGAAAAAAGCTCAGAAAAGAACGCCAGAAAATCGGGATGATCTTTCAACATTTCAACCTGTTATGGTCTAGGACAGTTGAAGAAAATATTCTTTTTCCGCTTGAATTGGCAAAAATTCCTAAAAAAGAACGTGAAGCTAAAGCCAAAGAACTTATTGGTTTAGTAGGGTTAGAAGGAAGAGAAAAAGCTTATCCGTCGCAACTTTCAGGTGGTCAAAAACAGCGGGTTGGAATTGCGCGAGCACTCGCTAACGATCCAACATTATTGCTTTGTGACGAGGCAACAAGTGCATTGGATCCACAGACTACAGATGAAGTACTCGATTTACTATTGGATATCAACAAGCGTTTAAACCTAACGATTGTCTTGATCACACATGAGATGCACGTGATTCGTAAAATTTGTGACAAGGTTGCAGTTATGGATGATGGGAAAATTGTTGAAGAAGGTTCTGTCATTGATGTATTCAAAAAACCACAACAAGACATTACTAAACGCTTTATTCGCCAAGATGCAAATCCAGACAGTGAAGATACCGATATGATTTTTGAAGAATTGTTGGTAGAATATCCTGAAGGAAAAATTGTTCACTTAACGTTCCATGGGCAACAAGCCAAGATGCCGATTATGTCAAAAATCGTTCGAGAAGATGGCGTCGATTTAAGCATTATTCAAGGAAGTATTCAACAAACACAAGATGGCACAATTGGATCGCTTTATGTTCAACTAACGGGTGAAAGTCAAAGAATCGAAGTGGCTATTGAAGAATTAAGAAAACTTGAGGTAGAAGTAGAGGTGGTAGAACATGTTGTCGAAACTTAATTTAGGAACGAGTGTTTTATCACAATACTTTGATTTTTCAGAAGTTGATTGGGAAAAAATGCAAGAGGCAACGATAGAGACGATCGGTATGACGATTGGTTCAGTAGTCATTATCTTTTTTGCAGGTTTGCTGCTAGGTTTACTATTGTATGAAACAAATGGGAAAGATACATTGGCAGCTAAAACACTTTACAGAGTTGTCGCTATTTTAGTCAATGTCTTCCGTTCTATTCCTTTTATTATTTTAATTGTGTTATTGCTTCCAGTTACCAAAACACTTGTAGGCTCAATTACTGGTCCAACAGCAGCATTACCAGCATTAATCATTGCTTCATCTCCATTTTTTGCACGATTGGTTGAAATTGGGTTTCGAGAAATCGATAAAGGTGTTGTTGAAGCCGCTGAAGCAATGGGGGCCAATAAATGGCAAATTATTTATAAAGTCTTGATTCCAGAAAGTTTGCCAGCTATTGTATCAGGAATTACAGTCACAACCATTTCTTTAGTGGGGTATACGGCAATGGCTGGTGTGATTGGAGCAGGCGGTTTAGGAAACCTCGCTTATCTTGATGGGTTCCAGCGAAATCAAAGTACAGTAGTTTTAGTCGCAACGTTAATCATTTTAGTCATCGTCTTTATTATACAAGCTATTGGAGATGTGATCGTTAAGAAAGTGGATAAACGTTAAACAGCTAAGTGAAAAACGAACAACCATCGCTAGCTGATTAAAAAGCACTACCGCAGTTTAAATAGGGGATTTAAAAAGCATTAAAAAAATTAGAAAAAATAGGGGGATTTAAAGATGAAAAAGAAAACAATCTTATCAGCATTAGTAACAACAGGAGTAGTATTAACATTAGCTGCTTGTGGCAACGAAGAAAGCAGTACTGAATCAAGTGGTTCAGGAGCAGAAGAAACAACGATCAAAATTGGGGCCAGCAACGTGCCGCATGCTGAAATCTTAGAATTCGCTGCGCCAATTCTTGAAGAAGAAGGTGTTACTTTAGATATCACTACTTACAACGATTATGTTATACCAAATGTGGCATTAGATGAAGGCGAAATTGATGCCAACTACTTCCAACATATTCCATTTTTTGATGCAGCTGTAGAAGAAAACGGTTATGATTTTGTGAATGCTGGAAGCATTCATATCGAACCGTTAGCAATCTTTTCTCAACGTTATGAAAGTTTAGAAGATGTAGAAGATGGCGCAACTGTCTTAGTCAGCAACAACCAAGCAGACTGGGGCCGAGTGATCGGAATCTTCCAAGAAGCAGGTCTAGTAACCGTGAAAGATGGCGTAGACCTTACAACAGCTACGTTTGATGACATTGAAGAAAACCCTAAGAACTTGGAATTTGAATATGAAAATGATCCAGCATTGATGACAACATTGTACCAACAAGATGAAGCAGAACTAATTGCTATCAACTCAAACTTTGCTGTAGATCAAGACATCAGCCCGCTTGACGATTCAGTTGCTATTGAAAGTTCGTCTTCTCCATATGCAAATATTATTGCCGTTCGTTCAGAAGATGCTGAAGATCCAGCTATTTTGAAATTGGTAGAAGTATTGAAATCCGAAGAAGTACAAGATTTCATCTTAGAAGAATGGGATGGAGCAGTTGTTCCCGTAGAAGAATAAGCTAAATAAAAAGTAAGAAGCAGATAAAATAGCTTCTTACTTTTTTTGTGCTGGAAAATGTACTGAATTTCTGGAGGAATAGGGATTGTTTGTAGAAAGCCATGAGGACGTTGTTGCTGTTTTATTTTGTTGTTTTACGTACGATTAAAGTAAAGTCTAGTTCTTCGGGTGTTAACTTTTGTAAAGACAGATCATTGTTGATCATCTTAAACGCATTTTCGGCTTGCTTATGTATGGAGTAATCAATCGTAGTGATATCTAACAAATGTGAGATTTCAATATTATCAAAACCAATCACTGAAAAATCTTCAGGCAACGAGTACCCTAAACGTTTTGCTTGCGAAACTAAACCAGCTGCAACAGCGTCAGAGCTTGTCATGAAGGCATCGGGCTTGATCTCTTGATTGGCTAACCAATGAGCAATGTGCTCACCATCTTGGATGCTGTTGATATTATTGAACAGTTCGGGTGAATGTGGGGTCAAGTCGTACTTTTTACAAAAATATTCATAAGCTTTGATTCGGCTTTTAGTATTCAATCGTCGAATATCGCTGTATAGATTAATAATAGTGCGGCACCCGTTAGCGTAAAGATGTTCAAGACCCAAAAGATAACCATCATATTGGTCAATAAAAACAGACGAAATACAAGGAGATTTGACTCTCTGCCAAGTAACGATAGGTCCATATTTTGTATACGATTCAATGGTTGACCAATCATTCGAGCGAATAATCAAAAAAATACCATCTAATTGTTTACTGCGCATCAGCTCTAAAGCATTTAATTCTTTTTTAGGATCATTTTCAGTTAAGTAGAGAATGACCGTATACCCTTTTTTTTGGGCAGCTAATGTAAAATTTTTGACTAAGACAGTAATGGTCTCAGTAATATTTGGCGCAATGATGCCAATGGTTTTGGTTGCTCCTTTTTTCAACGAAATCGCTTGACTGTTCGGAACGTAATCTAATTTTTCGACAGCGCTTTCGACTTTTTGGCGAGTAATATGGCTGACATAACCATTATTGTTAATGACCCTTGAAACGGTAGCAGAAGATACACCAGCAATTTTTGCAATATCTTTCATATTCGTCATTTCGAAAACCTCTTTCTGTAACCGGTTGTATAGTAATCAGTATACCAAATGATGGATAGAAAAAATACGCAGAACACAGCGAAGAAAAATCCTGGAATTTTTTTGACAAATAAAAAGTTTGTGCTTGACATGTAATGCATTACATAAACTATAGTAAATGTAAGAAATGAAAACGTTTTAACTAGGAGGAAAATTAAATGTCGAAAACAGCATTGAAAATCGTTACAATTGGTGGAGGATCAAGCTACACTCCGGAATTAATTGAGGGGTATATCAAGCGTAAGGACCAACTACCAATCAAAGAAATCGTTTTAGTAGATATTGAAGCTGGAAAAGAGAAACTTGAAATTGTAGGTGCAATGGCTAGGCGTCAAATTGAGGCTGCCGGATTAGATTGGACCGTTGAACTGACGTTAGATCGAAAAACCGCGTTGAAAGATGCTGATTTTGTTACGACGCAATTTCGTGTTGGGTTGTTGGATGCACGAATTAAGGATGAGAGAATTCCTTTATCCCATGGTGTATTAGGTCAAGAAACAAATGGAGCCGGTGGGATGTTAAAAGCTTTCAGAACCATTCCAATCATTTTAGATATTATTAAAGATATGAAAGAAGTTTGTCCGGATGCTTGGTTAGTCAACTTCACAAATCCAGCGGGTATGGTAACTGAAGCAGCCATAAAACATGGAGGATGGAAAAAGACAGTTGGCTTATGCAATGTTCCAATTGGACACTGTTCAACAGCTTCACAAAAATTAGGCATACCAGAAGATGAACTTTTCTTTAAATTTGCTGGAATCAATCATTTCCACTGGCACCGTGTTTGGGATAAAACTGGAAAAGAAAGAACTGCTGAATTGATCGATATGATTTATGGACCTCATAAAGAAGGCGAAAACACAGACTTTAAAAATATCCATGACGCTGAATTCCACTATGAACAAATCAAAGATTTGGGTATGCTGCCATGCGGATACCACCGTTACTATTACATTGAAGATGAGATGTTGAAGCATTCTATTGAAGAGTTTGAAAACGGTGAAACAAGAGCACAAGTTGTAAAAGCTACTGAAACACGATTATTCGAATTGTATAAAGACCCTGCACTAAATTATAAACCAGAAGAGTTGTCACAACGCGGTGGCACACATTACAGTGATGCAGCTTGTGAAATCATTGCTTCCATTCAAAATGACAAGCGGACAGATATGGTCGTTTCAACGGAAAATAATGGTACGATCGATGACTTGCCATATGATAGCATCGTTGAAGTATCGGGATCCGTTACTGCACATGGAGTAGAGCCTTACAACTGGGGAACGTTTACTCCAGCAGCACGCGGCATCATTCAAAACATGAAAGCGATGGAAGAAACGGTGATTCGAGCAGCCATTGAAGGGAATTATGGGGCAGCTTTACAAGCCTTTACGATCAATCCTTTAGTACCAGGCGGCACGCTTGCCAAAACTATTCTTGATGAAATGTTGTATGCACATAAAGATCATCTGCCACAATTTGCAGAGAAAATCAAAGAAATCGAAGCTGATCAACCTGAAACAATTAGTTATGTTGATCAGTTGATGGAAAGTAACTATAAAGAAATACCAGCTCAAATGGTTTAATAAACTAATGTGACCAAATATCGATTAAATTGCTTACCTATGTCTGCTACTCTTTTAGCAACATAGGTAAGGAATTTTAAAATAGAAATGTAAGCGTTTTTTTAAAACTGGAGGGAGAATGGATAATGGATAAATTTATGGAGTTTCTTCAAGATAAGATGGGACCTATTGCCTATAAATTGGATTCAAATCGCTATTTATCTGCTATAAAGACAGGTTTTTTTGGCGCTATGCCTATTTTGATTTTAGGTTCGATATTTCTTTTGTTCGCTAACTTACCTATAGCTGGTTATCCAAATTCTATGGCTTCGATATTAGGTGATAATTGGACTACTTACTTTATGGTACCGTATGACATGACCATGAACATCATGACGATTTTCGTTATATTTGGTATCGCAAAATCATTAGCTGACTATTATGATCTAGATGATCTAGCAGCAATCGTTATTTCAGTTGTAGCTTTCCTGGTTTTAACACCAACTATTTCTACAGAAGATGGGTTAATTGGAATTCCGATGAACAATTTAGGAGCCAGTGGATTATTTGTAGGAATGATCACAGCTATTATTGCTGTTGAAATCACTCGTTGGGTAGTTGCAAGAGGTTGGACCATCAAAATGCCTGAATCTGTTCCACCAAATGTAGCCAAATCTTTTACAGCGTTAATACCGGCATTATTCGTTATCTTATTCTTTAACTTTATCCGTATCGGATTTAGCTTTACCTCATATGAAACAGCTCAAACGTTTATTTTCCAATTTTTACAAACACCACTGACTGCTTTAGGCAGTTCATTGCCAGCGACATTGGTTATTGTAATTTTTGAAATTTTATTATGGTCATTTGGTATCCATGGTTCTAATATCGTTAGTGCAGTGATGCAGCCAATTTGGTTATCACTAACAGCAGAAAATGCTGCTGCTTTCAGTCTGGGAGAAACACTTCCGCATATTGTAAACTATCAATTTTATCAAAACTTCATAAAGGTAGGGGGCGCTGGTGGAACGATCGGATTAGCCTTACTTTGTTTAGTAATGGCTAAATCAGCACAGTTTAAAACATTGGGTAAATTAGCATTTGGTCCAGCCTTGTTTAATATCAATGAGCCGTTGATTTTTGGATTACCAATCGTGTTGAATCCAATCATGCTGATTCCATTTTTGATTACTCCGATTCTTATGGCTGTATCAACTTACTTTGTTATGTCGATCGGACTCGTTCCAATAACGAATGGTGCCAATATACCATGGACGACACCACCAGTTATTGCAGGATTCTTGGTTAGTGGTTGGCGAGGCGCCGTTTTCCAAATCATTCAAATCGCTGCCAGTACCGTTATCTACTACCCTTTCTTTAAACTGGTTGATAACAAAGCCTACAAGATCGAAACGGAAGGTCAAGATGCAGTAAATAATGAAATGAAAGAAGCCATTTCTACTACTGAAGCAAAAACAGTTTAAACCAATGAGTGCAAAAAACGAGTGGATTTCTCACTCGTTTTTTTTATGTCTTTAAAACAACATTTAAGATAGTACTCTTTTCAAGATAATGATACACTCAAAGAAAGGATAATGGTTGGGAGTGATTAGTGTGTATAAAGAATTGCCAGCGAAAAAGTTAGATAAACGTGCCATTCGTTATGAACGAACAAAAGATATTATTGAAAGCTTTTTTACTTTAGCTGTTTTTGTCCTTTTAATGTTTTTGACTATCCTATTTAATTGGCCAATCTGGTTGATGGTTATTTGGATTGTTTTGCCCATCATTGACTTTTTATTGAGCCTATTCTTATTGCCTTATTTAAAGTTAAAGGCTGTACGTTATGAAATATATGCGCTCCATCTTGAAATTATGAATGGTCTATTTTTTAAAAAGAGAACGTTGATTCCAATTGAGCGGATCCAACACATAGTCGTCAAAGAAGGACCGTTGACTAAGAGATATGGAATCCAAATGATCGAAGTCTTTACGGCAGGAACAGGGCATGAGATTCCATTGTTGTTGAAAAAAGATGCAGAAGAGTTAAGAATTCAATTGCTGGAACAGATAAAGGCGGTGAAATCAGATGTATAATGAAAAAAAATTGCATCCATTGACTCTTATTACAGAAGCCTATAAACGGTTGATTTCTTTTATCTTGCCGATTCTTTTCTTTGCTTTTACCGGCCCCGACATGGAAGGTTTTGGCTTTGTTTTGCCACTACTGTTCTTTACGATTTTTGGCTTATCCTACCTAGTGGACGTTTTAAGATACATACGGACCTCTTTTTGGATCGCAGGAAATCGATTTGTGGTAAAAAGCGGATTATTTATTCAAAAAGAAAAAGATGTTCAAATTAGTCGGATTCAAAGCATTGATTATAGTGAAAACTTGATTCATCGTATTTTTAATGTCACAAAGTTGGAGATCAAGACTCCTGGAAAAGGGATCACATTAGATGCGTTGTCTAAAGAAGATGCATTAAAGTTGGCGAACCAACTGCATTACCTTAAAGAAACATCCTTTGACGCTGACAGGGATAGCAATGAGGAACGTGAAGAGAAGCAGATCGATCGACACAGTGGATTTTCCTTGCAAGAAGCAGGAGTCACAAAAGAATTGTATACCATGAGTTTAGTAGATATCCTTAAGATGAATTTTATGGGCGGAACTGTTTTTAAAGGGCTGATCCTAATGGTAGGAGCAGTAAACATTTTTGGAGAGTTTATTCCTGATTCAATTTTTAATCAAGCAGGGACGATCTTCAGTCAAACAGCGATTGCCTCTTTTATTTTCATCGGTATCCTGCTGTTTATCCTATTGTATGTTGTAGCTACAGTGCTTTCGATTATTAAGAATTTTGAATACAAAGTCGAATTAACAAAAAATCACGTGACCATTGAAAAGGGACTACTCGAAGTTAAAAGCCAGACGATTGCTTTAGGCAATATTCAAAGTGTGTGGGAGAAACAGAACTGGCTGCAAAAACTAACGGGCTATACAACCTTTTGGGTAGGGATCACAAGTGATGATGAAGTGGATAAGAAAGATTCTGTGAGTGAAATGACTGAAGAAGGAAAAATTTTGTTGCTACCGTTGATAAAAAAAGATCAACTTGCAGCGTTAAGAGCTGAGATCATTCCGCAGTTTAACTTTCAGCCTGCTCAAACGATTATTCCAATTCGATCGTTTAGACGATTTGTACAATTCCCATTGCTATTCTGGATCATTGCAGCCGCTTTAGCTTCTTACTTTTTATGGCCTTATGCATGGACAATCGGTTTAGTGGGTAGCTTGCTGTCACTTTTGTATGGCTACCGGAGTTACAAAAAATCGGGGTATGCTTTATCCACAGATGAAGTGACTTTTCAGTTGATAACATTCCTAGGTACCGAGATTATGTACTTACGTAAAGACCGTATTTTAAATTTAACAGTCAAACAAAATCCTTTTTTAAGAAGAAGTCGATTGGGGAAAGTAGAAGTCTTTAGTGCCTTAGGAGATACATCCCAAAGCAAAGAACTGTCATTTATTGAAGAAGCCGACTGTGAGCGGTTATTTGACTGGTTCATGGCAAAAGAGAGGAGTGAAAAGCATGGAGCCTGAAAATGAGCTGGATCCTCTAGTTTTAAAATTATGGCGGATACGTGGGTTTATGAACAGCATTCCAATGGTTATTGTTGCACTGGTGTATAACTTTTTTTACCAAATCATGCCCCATACTCCATTGCCAGAAGAAGGTATCTATATTACCATTGCTTTGGCTCTGTTTGGAGGATTTATCTCTATTTATGTACTGCCAACGTGGCATTATCGGTCTTGGAGAGTAAATTATCGAATGGATGAGATTGATTTCATCTCAGGTATTTTTATTAAAAAACGAATCACGATTCCCATCATTCGCATCCAAAATATCGAATCCAATGTTGGACCGTTAGCCAAAAAAATAGGCGTCATGTCTTTAACCATCTCAACAGCTGCTGCAAGTCATAAGTTGCCGGAGATGCCTGAGGAAGAGGCTTTGGAATTGAAAAAAAGGATTCAGCGATTGATCCGCAACAGTTTATAATATAAAAAAGCTCGTTCATAATCTGACCCACAAGAGTAGTAGGACTACTGCTGTGAAGGAAAGAAACGGAACGAGCTTTTTTTGCTCTCTGTCAACAAGTGTGTATAGTAAAAAAAAATCTTCTGGAATGAACGGTTTTGCTTGTAAAGAGCTGTGGCATCTCCTGAAGCCTGTAGTCTTCGGGCTTTCAAGCCTCAAAAAGAACGTAATCGCTAAAGCGTTAACGTTCCTTAATTCGCATTGAATGCTTTACACAGCTACAAGCAATCCCTATTCCTCCAGAAATTTTAAGATAGCCCACTTAGTAGTCGTTATTACTAAAAAGGAAATCTGTTCTTAATTCATTTTTTTAATGGTGCGTTTGACAAAGTCTGTAAATAGACGCTGCATCATCAAATCGTACGGAATCATTAATTCTGGGTGCCATTGCACGGCTACGATACTTTGGTTGGGTGATTTTGCTTCAAAGGCTTCGATCAAGCCGTCTTTGCTCCAAGCCACAGCTTTAAAAGGTTCAGCTAATTTTTTTATGGCTTGGTGGTGGTACGTATTGACGACGTATTGTTTGCCAAAAATCTTGCCGATCGTGCTGTCAAAATCGATATCGATCGTGTGCGCACCGGTTTCAAAATGCGTCAGTTGAATGTGTTGGACCGCTAAATCAGGGTAATCTGAGACGTCTTGATACAAGGTCCCGCCGTAAGCCACATTCAGCAATTGCAAACCGCGGCAGACTGCAAAAATGGGTTTGGCTTGATGAATCGCTTCTTTGACTAGTGCGATTTCAAAAGCATCTCGTGCCGGATTGGTAGCGCCTAATTTTAAACTGGGTTCTTCACCAAATAATAACGGCGACACATCTTGTCCTCCAGCCAATAAAAGACCGTCCACTTTTGATAAATAGTCTTTGGCTTCATTGGGATCACTGATTGGAAAGACGACCGGGATAGCATCCGCTTGTTGAACGGCGGTAACAAATCCTTGTGGTGTGTAAGTGATCGGTAAGCCGTTCAGGTCGGCATTGTTCAATAAAATATTTCCGGCTATTCCAATTAATGGTTTCATAAATGATCCGTCCTTTCATCAATAAAAGCAGGACAACTAAAACACAGCACACTCAAAGAACAGGGCTGGTTCTGCCAGCTTCATTTTTTTCTTAGTTTACCTGATTATAGCAGAAAAGTAACTTCAGAGCATTTGTTAATAAGATTGCGAAAGCAAGAGGGTTAGTCTAAAATATAAAGTAAGAAAGACAGTAACTCCAAAGAAGTATCATTTGTGAAAAAATTCTAAAGCATAGGAGCGAATCCAAGCTATGTCCGTATTAGAAGTGAAAAACTTACATGTATCGATTGAAGACAAAGAAATTTTAAAAGGTGTTAACTTAACCATGAAGACAGGCGAGATCCATGCTATTATGGGACCAAATGGAACGGGGAAATCCACTTTATCTGCCGCTATCATGGGCCATCCGAGCTATACCATTACAGAAGGCGAGATTTTATTAGATGGTCAAGATGTTTTAGAGATGGCCGTTGATGAACGGGCTCGAGCAGGCTTGTTTTTAGCTGTGCAATACCCAAGTGAAATCGCAGGGATCACAAACGCTGAATTTATGCGAGCGGCGATCAATGCCAGAAGACCAGAAGACGACAAAATATCCGTGATGAATTTTATCAAAAAGTTAGACGATAAAATGGCGGTATTGGATATGCCGGAAGAAATGGCTGAACGGTATTTAAACGAAGGTTTTTCTGGCGGGGAGAAAAAACGCAATGAGATCTTGCAATTGATGATGATCGAACCAACATTTGCCATTCTGGATGAAATCGATTCAGGTCTGGACATCGATGCGTTAAAAGTCGTGTCCAAAGGCGTTAATGCGATGCGCGGTGAAAATTTTGGCGCATTGATTATTACCCATTACCAACGCTTGTTGAATTACGTTACGCCAGATGTGGTGCATGTCATGATGAATGGCATTATTGTGAAAACAGGCGGAGCTGAACTCGCTAAACGCTTGGAAGCGGAAGGCTACAAAGGCATCCGTGATGAACTCGGCTTAGACATTGTGCTGGAAGACGATTAGGAGGATCAAGATGAAAGAGACCAATTATATAGATTATCTTGACTCTGTTCAACAATTTTCACTGATGCAGGAAGAACCGTTATGGATGATGGAATTTAGAAAATCAGCGCTAACCAAAATCAACTTTTTAGAGCTGCCGTCTTTTGAACGAGTCAAGTACCAACGCTGGCCATTGCTGCAAGTTCCTGACCTATTCAGTTATGAAGAAGGAATTATGCTGGCAGAAGATTTTTTAACCGGAGATAACGATGCACCGCGAGTGATCCAAGTCGGCAACCAAACGGTTATGGAACAATTGCCAATGAAGTACATCGAACAAGGTGTGATTTTTACGGATATCTTTACGGCGTTACAAGAACATCCAGATTTAGTAAAAAGAGTCTACATGAAGCTAGCTGTTGAACACGATGAAGACAAATTGACCGCTTTTCATGCGGCCTTTATGACCAGCGGATTGTTTTTATATGTTCCTAAAAATGTCGTGATCGATGAACCGCTTGAAGCGTTATTTGTCCAAAACAGTCAAGTTCAAAACAGCTGGATCAAGCACGTCTTGATTTTTGCGGATACCAATAGCGAATTTACGTATGTCGAAAAATACGAAACGATTGGCACCGAAAAAAATGCAGCCAATATTATTGTAGAAGTGATTGCCAATCCCGGAGCGAAAGTGAAATTCTCAGCAGTCGATCAAATAGGAGAAACGACTACTACGTATATCAACCGTCGTGGGTATGCCCTCAAAGATGCAAAAATCGAATGGGCGATCGGTGTGATGAATGCCGGAAATGTGATTGCTGACTTTGATACTGATCTGATCGGAGAAGGGGCGCATAGCGAAGTCAAAGTTGTGGCCATCAGTATGGGCAAACAGATCCAAGGCATCGATACTCGTGTGACCAATTATGGCCGCAATACGATCGGACATATTTTACAGCACGGTGTGATTCTGGAGAAATCGACCTTAACCTTCAACGGCATCGGACACATCATCAAAGGCGCTAAAGGGGCAGATGCTCAGCAAGAAAGCCGTATCTTGATGTTGTCTGAGTACGCTAGAGGAGACGCCAATCCGATTTTGTTGATCGATGAAAATGACGTGACGGCCGGACACGCAGCCAGTGTCGGCAGAGTGGACCCAGAAAATCTGTATTATTTGATGGGCCGAGGCATTCCGAAACAAGAAGCCGAACGCTTAGTCATTCGAGGATTTTTAGGTTCCGTTATCGCAGCGATACCGTTAAAAGTCATGCGCGACGGATTAGTGGATACGATCGAAAGGAAGTTGAGCAAATGAGTTTTTCAGCCGAACAAGTGAAAAACGATTTTCCGATTCTTACGCAAATTGTCAACGACGAACCGCTAGTCTATTTAGATAATGCGGCAACCACTCAAAAACCCACAGCTGTAATAGATGCTCTAGAAACTTATTACCGTGAAGCCAATGCCAACGTCCACCGCGGTGTGCATACGTTGGCGGAGCGGGCAACAACGCAATACGAAGCAGCGCGTGAAAAAGTCCAACACTTTATCCACGCCAATGAATCGGCTGAAGTGTTGTTTACTCGCGGCACTACGACCAGTTTGAACTGGGTAGCCAAAAGCTACGGTGAAGCGAACGTAAAGTTAGGAGACGAAATCCTGATTTCAGGGATGGAGCATCACTCGAACTTGATCCCTTGGCAGCAATTAGCCAAGAAAACGGGAGCTGCATTAAAGTATATTGAATTAACAGAAGAAGGCTTATTGGACATGGAGAGTTTCCGTGCTCAATTAAGCGACAAGACCAAAATCGTCGCATTGGCGCATGTCTCCAATGTCCTTGGAGTCGTTAACCCGATTCAAGAGATCGCACGACTAACGCATGGAAGAGAAGCCGTATTGGTGGTCGATGGAGCACAAGCTGTGCCAAATATGCCGGTGGATGTCCAAGCGTTGAACGCAGATTTTTATGCTTTCAGCGGGCACAAAATGATGGGGCCGACTGGGATCGGTGTGTTGTATGGAAAACGTCACTTATTGGAACAAATGGAACCCATTGAATTTGGCGGAGAAATGATCGCCATGGTGGATGAACAAGACAGTACGTGGAAAGAATTGCC
This sequence comes from Carnobacterium viridans, assembly GCF_900102725.1. Classification (NCBI taxonomy): domain Bacteria; kingdom Bacillati; phylum Bacillota; class Bacilli; order Lactobacillales; family Carnobacteriaceae; genus Carnobacterium; species Carnobacterium viridans. The sequence goes on from NZ_FNJW01000008.1 coordinate 1,988,980, forward strand.
TTGGAAGTTTGAAGCAGGGACCCCACATATTGCAGGAGCCATCGGACTTGGTGCAGCTATCGATTATTTAGCAACGATTGGACTGTCAGCGATTCAAGAACACGAAAAAGCATTGATGGCTTATCTATGGCCGAAATTAACAAAAATCCCAGGATTAACGATATATGGGCCAAAAGATACAGCCAAACGAACCGGTATAGTGACATTCAACTTGGATGGACTTCATCCACATGACGTGGCAACAGCCATGGATATGGAAGGGGTAGCGATTCGAGCTGGCCATCATTGTGCACAACCCTTGATGCGCAGATTATCAGCCGATTCAACCGCTCGAGCGAGTTTTTATCTGTACAATACGACAGCAGATGTGGATAAATTTATCGAAGCATTGCTGGCAACAAAGGAGTTTTTTGCTCATGGCCTTAACTAAATTGGATCAATTGTACCGCCAAGTCATCTTAGATCATTCCAGCCACCCGCATCACCATGGGAAATTAGAGCAGTCAACGACTCAAATCGAGTTGCTCAATCCAACGTGTGGAGACGTGATGCAGCTGCAACTGGTCGTCGAAGACCAATGGATCAAAGATATTCGTTTTGATGGAAGCGGTTGTACCATCAGCCAAGCCAGTGCCAGTATGATGACCGATGCCGTGATAGGCAAAACCGTTTCTGAAGCATTAGCATTAGCAGATCAATTCTCTCTGCTCGTGCAAGGCAAAGACGTTCCAAAACTGGAAGAGCTAGGGGATGCGGCATTATTGAATGGCGTCGCAAAATTCCCTGCCCGCATCAAATGTGCCACATTGTCATGGAAAGCACTGGAAAAAGCATTGAGTGGAAAAGAGCCTGATGAAGAAAAAGCAAGGAGTGTAGAATAATGGGAGAAGTACCAGAACGCGAGAATTACCAATTCGGCTTTCATGATGACGTGAAATCTGTTTATACAACAGGTAAAGGACATTCTGAAGCAACCGTTCGAGAAATTTCAAAACGCAAACAAGAACCAGACTGGATGTTGGATTACCGTTTGAGAGCCTACGATCATTTCAATAAACGACCGATGCCTGAATGGGGAGCGGATCTATCAGAAATCGACTTTGATAATATCACTTATTACAAAACCGTCAGCAATCAACCGGAGCGCAGTTGGGAAGACGTGCCGGATAAAATCAAAGAAACCTTTGAACGTATTGGGATTCCAGAAGCCGAACGCAAATATTTAGCGGGCGCCGGAGCACAATACGAATCTGAAGTGGTTTACCACAACATGAAAGAAGAATTTGAAAAAATGGGGATCGTTTTCACCGATACCGATACAGCTCTAAAAGAATACCCAGAAATCTTCAAAGAACATTTTGGAACAGTCGTACCAGCAACCGACAATAAATTAGCAGCTTTAAATTCAGCAGTCTGGTCTGGTGGAACGTTTATTTATGTTCCAAAAGGCGTGCGCTGTGACGTGCCATTGCAAATGTACTTTCGCATCAACGATGAAGCAATGGGCCAATTCGAACGGACGTTGATTGTGGTGGATGAAGGCGCGAGTGTGCATTACGTCGAAGGCTGTACCGCACCAACTTTTTCATCCAGTAGTCTGCATGCCGCCATCGTTGAGATAGTGGTCAAAAAAGACGCTTACTGCCGTTACACAACGATCCAAAACTGGTCCAACAATGTCTACAACTTAGTAACCAAACGTGCTGTAGCCGAAGAAGGAGCCACTATGGAATGGATTGACGGCAACCTTGGAGCCAAAACCACGATGAAATACCCAAGTATCCATTTAAATGGACGCGGAGCTAGAGGAACCATGCTGTCGATTGCGATGGCAGGAGCCGAGCAAAACCAAGATACCGGCGCAAAAATGATCCATAACGCACCAAACACCTCAAGTTCAATTGTCTCAAAATCAATCGCTAAAGACGGTGGAGAAGTCAATTACCGCGGACAAGTGACGTTTGGCAAAAACTCAGGCGGATCCATCTCACATATTGAATGTGACACGATTATCATGGATGACTTATCCAAGTCCGATACCATTCCATTCAACGAGATCCACAATGGAAATGTCTCACTCGAACACGAAGCTAAAGTTTCTAAAATTTCAGAAGAACAACTCTATTACTTGATGAGCCGCGGATTGACCGAACAAGAAGCTACCGAAATGATTGTTATGGGATTTGTTGAACCTTTTTCAAAAGAACTCCCAATGGAATACGCAGTGGAATTGAATCGATTGATTGCATATGAGATGGAAGGTAGTGTGGGGTGATTTTAAAGTGAGTTACATGAGTAAAGATATTCTGTCTAGCTTAATTTTGACAAATCAGATAAGTATAAAAAAGGAGATTAAAAAATGATATTAGACAAACTAACTATTAAAGGGTTTAGGCGTCATGAAGAAATAAATATTTTTTTTCAGATACAACTTTCTTAATAGGAGAAAATAATGTAGGGAAAAGTACTATATTAGAAATTATAAACACACTATTTAATGATACAGTAAAAAAACTTGTTGAAACAGATTATTATAGTTACTTACTACCAGATGGGGAAATTTTTTCTTGTGATTCAGTAACTCATAGAAGCTAAAATTAAGGACTTACCGTCGGAAGCTGAAACATGGAGAGGTTTTAAAGGTAGAATTTTCAAGGAAAATCATTCTAGTATAAATGAAAATGGTAATGAAATTACAAACTCAACTAATGTATTATACTATAAAAAGGTTTATCAAAAAAATACAGATAGGAAAATATACATAAAGAATCATCCTTCAAAATTAAATGAGCCTTTTTTAGATATCAATACAATAAATGAATTTATTAAATTGGGATTTCCAGAAGAATTAATAGAGCAAGATAATACTATAGAACCTAAGATAAATTTGCCTAAAGATAGAGATAAAAAATTTTCAAAAGCAGATAAAAACAAATTCTTAGAAAAATATGAATCTGATTTTGATTTCTTTGATTATGATAAAGATAGCAATGAAGAATGGAAGGAGAATCCAGGTGGTTTTTCTTCAAACGTTCTATCTAAACTGCCTAAAGTAATAATGATTCCAGTAAACGATGGTCTAGATAATTTTAGTAGTGGAACCGGAGCCATGCAATCTATATTAAAAGATTTGTTTAATGTTGTTCGCTCAAAGTCTTTAAATTATATAGAAGCAGATAAACATTTAAAATTGCTGGCTGCAGAATTAGATCCACAGGATGAATCATCTGATTTTGGATTAATGATGAAAGATCTAAATGGAATCATTGATGGCGTATTCTCCGGGATAGGTTTAAATGCTTATGCAAGTTTATCAGACCCTCAAGCATCGATAAAACCTACTTTCAATGTTAACATGACAAGTAATGTCACTACACCAATCGCGAATCAAGGTACTGGTGTAGTTAGGTCAGCTGTCTTTGCATTATTACGTTATCGAGCTCAAGTGACTCATTCAGAAAGTCCATTGATAATATGTTTTGAAGAGCCAGAGATATATTTGCATCCAAATGCAGCTAATCAAATGAGAGAGACTATATATTCATTATCTTCTATAGAGAATAATCAGATTGTTTGTACAACACATTCACCATATATGATAGATTTAAGTAAGAAACCTAACCAAATTTTAAATTATATTAGTTTAGAAAAGAAAGATATATATATATCAGATGAATTAGTAAAAACAAAAGTAACCCAAAATAAACCATTTAACATAATGAAAGGTTTTAAGGATTTAGTAGAACGGGACAAAGATTACATAAAACTTATTCTTAAAATGGATGATTATCTTTCAAGAGTATTTTTTTCACAAAGAGTACTAATTGTAGAGGGCGATACTGAGGAAGTGGTATTAAGACACACTATTTCCTTAATGCCTAAGGAGTTAAGAGACAAAGTTTTAAATAATTGGCAGATTATAAGAGCAAGAGGCAAGCCTGTGATTATTTCGTTAATAAAGTATTTAAAAGCTCTAGGAATAGAACCTTCTGTAATGCATGATAAAGATAGCGAGACCCCAGGTGCTATGATTATGAATAAACCCATAAAAAATGCATTAGGAAACGATAAATATTTAACTACACTTGAAAATTGTATAGAAGATATTTTGGGATATACTCCTCCAAATTCAGAGAAACCTTACAAAGCATATAAATATGTTACAGAAAACTGGAAAGTTTGGGAAGATGTCACTGAGACTTGGAAGGAAATTGTTAATAATATTTTTAATGAGGTCAATGAAGATTGCAAGCAAAGTTCTGTAGAAGCAGAAACAGAAACAGAAAAAGTTAAATTAATTACTAATAGTTAACTTTTATATTTTAAAAACGGCTTTGTAAGTCCAAGTCGGGAGCGTCAATGGTGTTTGATAGTTCAACGACTTTCGTGGGATATTATTTCTTTTGTTTGCGATGATATCCGCCACCGTGAATTACCAGCAGGTTATGGTGACTTTAATTCTATAGGGGAACTCACTTGTTTTCCATTTAGACAAAATAAAGGACGTTAGTGAGATTTCTCTCACCAACGTCCTTTATTGTACAACCACGAAGAGCCGTTTTTTTATGAGTTTAGTTCGCTGAATCTAAATAATTTTGATAGAATTCTTCTACTTTAGCTGGATCGGCTACTAACTCATTTCCAGTGTCGACTAACGGACTAACAGTCGAGTAAGCTTTTAATTTCAAACCATCGTAAGCAGAACTGATTTCATCTTGGTTGATGGAGTAAAGAATCGATTTACGCAAATCGGCACTATCAGAAACATCCCGTCCATTGGTATTGAACAACATGTACGTTACACCATTACTTGGCATACTTTGTAATGTTAAGCTGTCTTCGCCTTCAACAACGTCATATTTTGTTTCATCTAATCCATACAATAAGTGGATTTCACCAGAACGTAAAGCAGATAGGGCACTATCCGCATCTCCGATAAAACGAACCGTCACATTAGCAATCTGTGCTTCGTTTTCTGTTCCAGCCATATAAGCCGGATTTTTTTGGAAAGTTGCGGCATAGTCGTCTTTTTGGATCATGATGTAAGGACCGCTGGCATACAAATGATTGTCATATGTTTCGCCTTTTGTTACGGTCCGTTGGTCTCCGTAAGGGATATCAGTAGTGATATCAAAGTTTTCGATATCGTATGTGTTGATGCTTTCAACTTGTTCTTGTGACACGATTCCTGCAGATTGGTGCGCCAAGTAGTTTAAGACTTGCGGGAAAGGTTCTGTTGTGGTCATTTTGATCACTTGGTAATTTCCTGAAGCATTATCAACTTGTTCTGCATCTTCTACAACTGCAGCAATAGGAGCTTCTAAACCAGCTTCTAAAGCTTCTTTGACAGACCCGCTGCCGTCAGACAACTGAGCATTTTCAAGTTCAGCAAGATCTGTAACCAAGCTAGCCGAGTCGATGTGCTCATGTAAACTGTACGTCCGGTGGTCTGGTACAGAATTCGGATTTTTTGCGCGGTTTAATGAGAAAATAGCATCTTGACCACTGACCATTTTACCAGTATCGACAGCTTGTCCATCTTCAACGGCTGCAAAATTAATATCATCGCGTAAAATGAAGTAGTAATCCGAGTTGCCGTCTGCGATTGCGTGGTTGTAACTTAAAGAGCCATCAGAAACAACTTTGTCATCATCTGTTAAGTTCACTAAGCGGACATACATATTCGTATTCAATTGATTAATCGATCCGTCATTGCCTTTGATAGGGTCTAATGAAGTCAAATCTCCCATCGTTTGCGTCAACAGCAGGGATTCTGTATCGTTCAAAGCTGTATCGTTAAATTGCACGTTTTCCCAAGCAAAAGCACGTGATTTTGACAAACGAATAGAATCAGGCTTTAAGAGTTCGCTGTTAAATGCTTGAGCTTTTAAAGAAGTATACAGCGGGGCGATATAAGCATTTTCAGTAACTAAGACATCTTCTAATTCTTTATACGTTTGAGTATACTCATCAGCAGTTTGCAGAGCTGCTTCATCAATCAAAGCATCTACTTCGCTGTTTGACATGCTGCTGTTATCGCCGTCTGTAATAAATAAAGAACGCACAGCATAGTCAGGATTTCCGGTTACAGTTGTCCAGCTTGAGATCGCTAGATCATAATTACCAGCTTCTTTTTGGGTTTGGAAACTAGCATAGTCCGGCTGAGTATTCAATTTTACATCGAAGCCATTTTTGATCAATTGATCTCTGACGATATTCATGTCGGTTTCATTGCTTGAAGTGCCTAATAGTTCAATGGTATTTTTTGCCGTTGTTTCACTCGTCGAAGCAGCAGAGTTGCCGTTGCTCGCTTGGTCTTCTGTTTGCACACCACAAGCTGCTAATAAAACCACACCAGCTGTAAGAGTTAGTAGAGATAATAATCGTTTTTTCATTGCACTTAACCTCCAAGTTTTTTTATTGTCTATAAAACAAAGATAATGAACCCTTATTAATTCAATTTTGGATCGGTGGCATCTCGGATACCATCGCCTAAGAAATTAAACGATAAAACCAGCAGGATAATCGCTAACCCTGGATAGATCGCCAAATACGGACTAGTCTCTAAGTATTGGCTGCCGATCCTTAAAATATTTCCCCACTCTGGAATGTGAGGTTCAACCCCAAGTCCAAGATAACTTAAACTGCTTGTCGAAATAACGGCCGTTCCGATTGTTAACGTTGAACGAACGATCATTGGAGCCATCGCATTCGGGATAACATGCCTTGAAATGATCCGGCCGTTAGTTTGTCCCAAAGCCCGAGCTGATTCAATGTATTCCAAATTGCTGACTTGCATGACATTGGCTCGCATCGTTCTAGCATAAGATGGAATCGAGCCTAAACTTAATGCAATGACTAAGTTCGTTGTTGAAGCGCCAAATGCCGCTATGATCGTAATGGCTAACAGCATGCCGGGAATGGCGTAAAGCACATCCAATAATCGCATGATCACGTTGTCGGTCGTACGGCCGTAAAAACCAGATATTGCGCCTAAAACACCGCCAACGACTAAAGGAATAGCAGTTGCGATCAAACCGACAGACAACGAAATTTGTGTGCCGAAAATAATTCTTGAAAAAACATCGCGTCCATAATTATCCGTGCCAAAAGGATAACGTAAAGAAGGACTTTGCAAAATCGAGCTGTAGTCATTTTGAACCGCAAAAGAATAACTAAACGTCCAATTACAGGTAACCGCCAGCATGATCAAAAAAGTAATGAACAGCAGTCCAAGCAAAGCGGCTTGATTTTTGATCAACTTTTCGCGAATACTGGTTTGACGTTTCCCTATGTGGTCGGGTTTATTATTTTGATACAAAGAAGCTGCGACAAAAAAGACAAGTATGTTCCCTGTAAGACCGGTCAGCGCCAGTATGAGCAACGTTATTTTTTGAACCGTTGGCTGCCAGTCAAACCATCTTTGTCCAAAGGCTAAAACGAAGCTATGGAAAATCAGAGAAGCAATCATCAGATAAAAGAGCGGTAAAAAAGTGTTCGATACAAACGGTTTGAACACATTCAATGCCGTCACAGCAATGACGAGTACATCTACCAACACCATATAAATAGCATAAATCAGGCTAGTCGTTAGTGTTTTTTTCAGCGTGATGATTCCTGAAATAAAAGCAAAGATATTTCCAATCAAAAGACTAAAGAGCATGACCACTGAAAGGATTTTAACTGAAGGAAGTTTTATTTCAGCATGGAAATCGTCTTTTTTGACCATTTGGAGTAACCATTGGTGTACTAAACTGACGAGTACATTTAAAACACCTATTCCTAGAATCACCGGTTTAAATCCAAACGGCTGAAATTGAATGCTCAGCAGTATCCATAATGCGGCATACCCCCAAGTCAATCCATTGTTGAAGCGGATTTGTTGGTAAACTAAATTTGTTTGGTATGATTTCACTTAAGAGACACCTGCTTTCATCGTCCGCTTTTGATCCGAGAACGAATTCGTGGATCAATAAAGCTGTAAAGTAAGTCAATAAAGACATTGACCATCGATAAGATAACGGCGATATAAATAACGCCGCCCATAACACTTGGGATATCTGGAACAAACTGTTTATCGACAATATAGCTCCCTACACCATTGATATTAAATACTTTTTCCGTCACAGAGGAGCCGCCCAGCATTCCGCCAAACTGTAAGCCAATAATCGTAACGATCGGAATCAAAGCGTTTGGTACGGCATGCCGCAGAATAACTCTTCTAGTTGACAGGCCTTTAGCTCGGGCTGTCAAAATGTAATCTTCATTGATGACTTCCAGTGTCGATGAACGGGTCATTCGCGCAACCGAAGCCATCAAGCCCGTTCCCAGAACAACGGCTGGCATAATAAGAGAAACCAGATTGTCCGCATTGTAAGTAGCCGGCAGCCACCCTAAGTTGATAGAGAATGTCAAAATAAAGATCAATCCTTGCCAGAAACTAGGAATGGATATTCCGATCAAAGCAATCAACATAAAAAGATGGTCAAACGTTGTGTTAGCTTTAACCGCTGCATAAATTCCAGCAGGGAGAGCAACTACAACGGAAAGCGCCAAGGCGAATAAAGTCAATTGTAAAGTGACTGGGAAGCGACGCATGATCATTGTTACAACACGTTCATTTCCTTCAAAAGCATTGCCTAGATCAAATGTGAAAATACCTTTGATGGTTCGGCCCAACTGGATCAGATAAGGATCATCTAAGCCATGAACAGCATTAAAGTTGATAATTTGTTCAGGCGTTGCTTGTACTCCTAAAATGTTTGTCGCTGAATCTGAAGGCGATAAGTACAATAAAGTAAAGACGATAATGGTAACGCCGATAATAACGAACACCATCATAATTAAGCGATCAACAATGTAGCGCAACGTAGGAATAGAGACGATCAACAAGAGTACATACATAGGCAAGCCCAGAAATAGAGACAAAACAAAACCCAGCGGCTGCTGCAGCCATTTGACGGTTTCATTCAAGAAACTGGGCTGCTCGCTAGTTGATTCTTGGTAATAAGCCAATGTACGCTCCTTTAGTTCTTTTTGATAAGCCGTCTGATAAAGTTCATTCACTCTTTTTTCCATCTGTGCTTTCGAGCTGTTTTGCTGCAGAAAATCAGCCTTTCGTTTTTCTTGGTTCAGAAGGTTTTCCTTTAAAGCCGCTGCCGCACCGCTTTCTTCAAATGTTCGTTTGATTTTTTGCTCTACAGCGTGTAATTCAGATAAGCGATTCTTTAGTAAGTAGCGGATGAGCACGAGCAGTTGAAACGGGAAGCTGAGCAAACCTAAACCCAAGGCAATAATGCGTTGCTGAGAAGCTTCTTGATAAGATTGACTGATCGTTTGCAGCCAATTTGGTTTGGCGTGCATGGCATTTCCTCCTTTCGGTTTTTTATTTTTTTAGTGATTCGTTAGATGTGATTTTTCCTGAAAAACAAACAAAAAAGCCCTTAAACGGCTCTTCTTCATATGATGAAGAGCTGTTTAAGGGCAAAATGCAATATTTTACGGTTCCACCTTAATGGTTACAAAGAGAAAAAGAACTGCCATTCTTGTTTTACTTTGTATGCTTAATTCGGTACGGCGCCATAAATAACAGACGGATATACCGATTTGCTGTAACGGGCAAACCCGATATGGTCTAAAGAAATGTTCATTCAACCATACAACTCCAAGATGCACTTCCAAATTTTCTTCCAGATCCCTTTCCACCAGACGGGACTCGCTGTGCTGTCATCCAACTTGTACTTTTCTTTTCATCGTTTTTCAGAGGTGTTCACTTGTCTAACTAGACATAAATATAGCAAACACTCTTATATTCGTCAAGCGATTAAGTGAAAAACTTTTAATTAGTAAGTAACAGGGTTTATTTTTAGATTGAATCGTGTTACATTTCTAAGCAAGAGAACTGCCATTTAATACCTAAAACAGCCTAAACAGGATCATCTTTATTTATTTTGACTAAGAATGGTTAAAGGAGTCGCTTATGGAAACGCTATTGAATGTAAACAATTTATCTGTCTCTTTTACGACAGGAAGCAGTACACAGCAAGTCACCTCGAATGTTTCTTTCGCAGTTAAAAAAGGAGAAACACTGGGAATCGTTGGAGAATCTGGCAGCGGAAAGAGCGTAACGGCTCGCTCGATTATGGGGTTGTTAGCGCCCAATGCCTATGTTCATTCTAAAAGCAATATTGTATTTATGGGGAAAGATTTGCTTAGCCTGCCTGAGAAAAAAATGAGAGGTATACGGGGAAAAGATATCGGGATGATTTTTCAAGATCCGATGACTTCTTTGAACCCAACGATGACAGTCGGAAGCCAAATCACTGAAACGATTCTTTATCATGAAAAATTATCGAAAATAGAAGCAGAAATCCGAGCAAAAGACATTATGCATCATGTTGGGATCACTGATGTAGACGTACGGTACAAACAGTATGCCCATGAATTTTCAGGAGGCATGCGTCAGCGGATGATGATTGCTTTAGCGTTAGTCTGCAAACCGGCACTGTTGATCGCAGATGAACCGACAACAGCATTAGACGTCACGATCCAAGCTCAAATTTTGGACTTATTAAAAGAGGTTCAAGAGAAGTTTGGGACAGCGATTATTTTGATCACACATGACTTTGGTGTTGTAGCAAATATGTGCGATCAAGTGATCGTTATGAAAAATGGCCAAGTAGTAGAAACAGGCGAAACAAAAGACGTTTTTCAGCACCCGAAAGAAGCGTATACTAAAATGCTTTTGGCTGCCATTCCCAATTTGCATAAAGAAAAGTCAGAACGACATAAAAAAAAGCTGGCAGAAATCCACTCAGGAAAACGAAAAAAACTGCTAGACGTTTCTCATCTAGAAAAACATTTCCCTTTAGGAAAAACCGGTCTATTAAAAGCAGTAGACGACATTAGTTTTGCCGTTTACGAAGGAGAAACCCTTGGATTAGTCGGAGAATCGGGTTCGGGGAAATCGACTACTGGACGAACGATCCTTCGTTTACATGAAGCGACTGGTGGAGAAACGTTGTATCAAGGGTTTGACTTGAACCATTTGTCTCAAAAAGAATTAAAAACCATGCGCAAGCACATGCAGATCATTTTTCAAGACCCCTATGCTTCTTTGAACCCACGAATGAAAATTCAAGACATTATTGGTGAAGCTTTGGATATCCATCAGTTAGCAAAAAACAAAAAAGAACGCAACAATAAAGTGGCTGAATTGCTGAGTCTCGTTGGATTGGACGAAGGATTTGCCCAACGTTATCCACACGAATTTTCAGGTGGTCAAAGGCAACGAATCGGAATCGCACGAGCTTTGGCAGTGGATCCGGCATTTATTGTGCTCGATGAGCCGTTATCAGCGTTAGATGCTTCTATCCAAGCTCAAATTGTTGAACTGTTAGAAGAGTTGCAAGAAAAATTAGGGTTAACCTATTTGTTTATTGCCCATGATTTAGCAATGGTCAAACAGATTTCAGATCGAGTAGCTGTGATGTATAATGGGCGAATCGTAGAATTAGCCGACGCGGAAGAATTATTTTCAAATCCCATCCATCCGTATACGAAAAAACTTTTATCGGCTATTCCAGTTCCAGATCCAACTTACGAGGCGACCAAAAAGCCGATAAGCGCAGTGGCCGATGAACAAGCTGCTTTTCATTCGGAAAAAGCTACCTTTAAAGAAGTTAGGCCTCATCACTGGGTGGCTCAATGAGCGGAAAGACAGTAAACAGAAAGTAAAGACAATTTTAAATAATTGGGAACTAGGTTTCAAAAAAGAAAAAGGTTTAAATCAAAGGAGAATTTGATTTAAACCTTTTTTCTTTAAAGATAGTTACTGGTGTTAACACAATATTGCCATGAATTGACCGGTATGGCTACAAGGATACGCTATCATTGGTTAACGCAATAGTTGGTTGAGATGGTGTTTTTAGGCAAACAGCAGTAATGGGAACTGAAAAGTTTTTTAGCAATAAGATAGAGATTCAGAAAAAGCTTATCAACATACTGAATGGGCGTTAAAAGAGTTCCTTGTAAACATGATAGGAACTGAGTTTTAAAAATGACTTTCTTCCAGAATAAACAAGTTTACTCGCTACTTTAAAAATAAGAACAAACGAATGGTTGAAACTTGAAAGCTCGCGATTTGTGTGAAATGGGTTTTGATCCAGTGTTAAAAGCTGAAGAAACAAATCATATTAAAAATGGTGAGTTTATTCGTGATTTAAAGGGACCACTGGCAGACGTAAAGGTGGAGCAAGAATTAATTATTGAAGCAGATTTACTGCTTTATATTTTCCCGATTTGGTGGAATTCCATGCCAGCAATCATGAAAGGATATGTCAATCGGATATTTTCTCATGGGTTCTTTTACAATATGGACGGTAGCCCTGATCGTCGATTAATCGATATGCAAGCCTATATAATCAGTACGACAGGGCAACCCCAGGAATCGAGCGATAGTAATGGTTTAAATGATGCAATCAGACGTTTATCATCTGAATGGATGTTTATGACAATAACGGAATAAAACTAGGTAATTCATAGTACCAAGTAGCCCACAAACGGGTCTAAAGGAGGTCTCAACATGAATTTACGTGATAGCTGGGGAAAATACAAGGCTGTTGAAGATTTCAATTATTCCGATATAGAGGAGTATATTAGAGACATAGGGCAAACTAGGTTGTTTAATTCAGGTAAAGCGATTGTTGAAAAAAATGATTTTCTTCTTATATTTATTTTATCGTTGAAGGGATAGCAATTGGGCAAAGGCGCTATAAAGATGGCAATGAATTCAGTTATTTCCAAGTAGATAAAAAAAGCGGCAACATTGGTTTGTTGGAAGTACTGAGTAATAAAGAGCAGTATGTAGCTACGATTACTTGTCTAACAGATGTAACAGTTGTCAAATTAGAGTCCGCTGTTATATATGAACTCATCATGAATAATCTTAATTTACTCAGAAAATGTTCTTTTTTGTTGGCGAAAGATTTGTCTAACAGATCTGGTGTTTAGAAAGACCTGTTTGTATGTATTAGATATAAAAAAAAGCCACTCTCCATTGAGTAGCTTCAAACCTTAACTGCTGGCATATATTTTGATAGTAGTAAGTTGAAAAATAGTATATTAATACTTAATGAATGTTTTTTTTAGTTTCATCTACTTCACCTAAGTCATTACCGATGTAAAGCAGGAGGCTTTGTCAACCGGTTATTTTACGTGTTTTTCGTTTGTACACGAGGTCTTTGTGCGGATTTTTGACCGCCTCTTCGACCTTGTTTACTTTTAGCGCGTGTTCCACTATTGCGCGTGGCAACTGCTTTTCTCGCCTGCTGTGTTGGTGCTTGAGTGCCTTCTTTCAAAAGATAAGGATGGTCTTTTATGACTGGAACTTTCCTCTTACTAAGTTTTTCAATGTCGCGCAACAAGTCTGATTCTGTTTCATCACAGAAAGAGATAGCTTTTCCACTTAGCCCTGCGCGCCCTGTACGGCCGATACGGTGAACGTAGGTTTCTGGAACTTCAGGCAAGTCAAATTGGATAACTTGCGAAAGCTCAGGCACATCGATACCACGGGCTGCGATATCTGTCGCTACGAGAACGCTAGTTTTCATGGTCTTGAAGTTTTCTAAAGCTTGCTGACGCGCATTCTGAGACTTGTTGCCGTGAATCGCTTCGGCGGAGAAACCCGCTTGCAAAAGTTTTTTGACGATTTTATTGGCGCCATGCTTGGTTCTGGAGAAGACTAGGGAGCGCTCAACCTGCTTATTCTTCAAAAGATAGATAAGTAGGTTAGTTTTGTCGGTCTTGGCTACGCGGTAAACGTTCTGTTGGATGACTTCAACAGTTGATGAAACCGGATTGACTACCACTTTTACCGGGTTTGATAAAATGGTTCCTGCAAGTTTTTCGATTTCACTCGGCATCGTTGCTGAAAAGAACATGCTTTGACGTTTCTTAGGCAATTCGCGGATAATATGGCGTACATCACGTAACATCCCCATGTCCAACATCATATCGGCTTCGTCCAAGACGAAGAAATCAACCTGATTCAGTTTGACAAATCCTTGTCTGATAAGGTCCAAAAGTCTGCCTGGCGTCGCGACTAGGATATCCGTTCCACGTTTCAGCGCGGCTGTTTGAGGATTCTGGGAAACGCCACCAAAAATTACTTGGATATTCAATGGAAGGTATTTAGCGTATGTTTGGAAACTATCACCGATTTGTATGGCAAGTTCACGTGTAGGAGCAAGGATTAAGGCTTTGATGGCCCCTTTTCCAACGGTTTTTTCTTCCATAATATTTTGAAGGATGGGTAAAGCAAAGGCAGCTGTCTTACCAGTACCAGTTTGGGCACAACCCAACAAGTCCTTGTTGTTCATCAGATGCGGAATGGCATCCTCTTGGATAGGCGTTGCTTTCGTATAACCTGCTTCTTTCAGTGCGTGCAATAGGTGTTGGTTCAATTCTAATTCATTAAATAACAAATGGTTCTCCCTCGGCATGGTATACATGCATTTAATTTTTTGTGAATGTGTTTCGGATTAGGTTGGTTTAGCATACAAGAGTCTGACTATCTTTCAAAAATCGACCTAATCCGAACAAGTATATAGTTTCTCTGAGAAATAGCATGACTGGCCTATTGTATCAGAAATGGAAGTGAGAGTCACATTATTCCGGTTTTGGGGTTTTAGAGTTTTTATTTTTATATAATAGAGATTTCCAAAAACACTTGCTTTTGGAAAAATAACTATTTATCTTATGTTAATTTTTACTTTAGTGAAAGAAAATTTAAAATTCGTTTTATCATACTGCCATTGTTTAATAAAAAGAGACAATAGTGTCCGCAAGTGAAAAAAATCATAAGTTAGCCAAATTAAAATAGGATTTAGAATTCTAATGAATATATTTTGTCTAAAGGACTTTTTTGAATTAACCAATAGAAAAGTATCGAAATAGTAATTCTTATTCTGTTTATTTGTGAATATTTTAACATTTATATTTACTTTAACAAAATTCAATCATATAATTAGAAATGAAGATACTTATCAATTTAAAAAAGTTTGATTTGTCTTATCTGATACCTGATTTTAGACAATAACTGAAGGATTGAAAGTATAAAACTGAACGGATAAAAATAAAATACATACAATATTTGGAGATGAAAAAAATGACTATACTAAAAACTATGAAATTCTTAGGCCTTGTTACGGCTTCAACCTTATTGCTAGGTGCGTGTGGACAAAAAAATGTTGCAGAAGAGCAAACAGCTGCGAGTGAACAGTCAACGGAACAGACCGGAAAAACAACTTTTCCATTAACGTTGGATAATTACACTGCGTCATCAGAAGGCGCAGTATTTTCAAAAAAAGAAGTAACGTATGAATCTAGTCCGAAATCGATTGTAGCCAATAATCAGGGAACAGCGGAGTTGCTGATCCAACTTGGATTGGCTGAAGACATTGTAGGCGTAGCTGCCTTATACGGTGAAGGCGATGAAACGGTAACTGAAGATTTTTCAAACATTCCTGTTTTGTCAGAAGGATATGTTGGAAAGGAATTAGTCGTAGGTGCTGATCCAGATATCGTTGTGGGACGTGGACAACTGTTTGCTAATGCCGAATGGGGAACAGGAACGGTTGAAGAATTGAATGATGTGGGTATCCAGACGTATATTCAAGCGACATCAACGACTGGCGCAACTTTTGAGGATTTATACACAGATATTGATCAGTTAGGAAAATTATTTGCGGTTGAAGAAAAAGCACAACAATTTTCAACAGATGTGAAAAAACGGATGGACGCAATCGTCGCAGCCATTCCGGATAAACAGGCAACACTTGATTATGCCTATATTTTTGGGGCAGAAGGTACTAAAGTGGATATTTACAGTGGTGCAGCAGACACGTACTTAAACGATGCATTAAGCTATATGAGCTTAGAAAATACATTTGCAAATGCAACGGGAGAAATCAGCGTGGAAGCCTTATTGGAAGCTGATCCAGATGTATTATTATTGGTTAACTATACGGGTGGACGTGATCCAAAAGAGAGCTTAGCTGATTTGAAAGCAAATGATGCACTTTCAAGTCTGACAGCGATCAAGGAAGACCATATCTATACGATTGATTACAATCAGTTCTGGAGTTACGGGTACCAAGTTTTAACCGGTATGGAACAACTTAGTGCTGAAATGCAGTCAAAAAATTAATTCATAGTAGAAGGGAGTAAACGGATGAACCACATCGATAAACAACGCAAATTATTTTATATGTGTTTACTCCTATTTACTGTATTGATTATTTTTTCGATTGGAATCGGTGTCGCGGTCGGGCAAGTCGCAGTGCCTTTAAAAGAATCTTTTCAAATCCTGCTTAAAAATTTGTCAGGGGGAAGGATTGATAACTTACCGAGCGTTTCTTCTGATTCTTTTGAAAATATCATCTGGCAGATTCGTTTTCCAAGAGTACTCTTAGCGATGCTCACAGGTATGGGCTTATCCTTAGCTGGAGCAGTGATGCAGACAACGGTCCAGAATCCACTCGCAGATCCTTATATCTTAGGTATTTCTTCTGGAGCCTCTCTGGGTGCGACGTTTGCGATTATGATTGGCTTTGGTGGAACCAGTATCTTGGCACAGTTTGGGTTATCTTTTTGGGCATTTTTAGGTGCTGTGACAGCTGCTCTTCTGGTCTTAATGTTATCGAATGCTACTGGACAAATTAATTCGATTAAATTGATCTTATCCGGGATGGTATTAAATGCTCTCTTTACAGCCTTTTCCAATTTCATTATTTATATCGCTAATGATGCGGAAGGGATTCGTTCAGTTACTTTTTGGATGATGGGAAGTTTAGTCGGAGCAAGTTGGTCCAAGTTACCTTTGATAGCCACCGTTGTCCTGGTTTGTTTGCTCTTTTTCTTAACGCAAATACGGACGTTGAATCTTATGTTATTAGGCGATGAATCAGCTATTACGCTTGGGGTAAATTTGAAATTTTATCGCAAATTGTATCTCGTTATTACGTCGGTTCTAACTGGGGTCATTGTGGCAAATACTGGAATGATTGGATTTGTAGGGTTGATCATCCCACATATTGTTCGTGGGATAGTCGGGTCAAATCATCGATACTTTTTACCATTATCGGTTTTTTCAGGATCTTTATTTATGGTATGGTGTGATATCTTGTCTCGTATTATCCTGCCAACGGTTGAACTGCCTATTGGTATTTTGACATCTTTAATTGGTGCACCACTGTTCATTTATATTTTTGTGAAAAAAGGCTACGAGTTTGGAGGGTAAGTATGAATTTAACGATTGATAACGTATCGGTATCTATTGCCTCTCAGAAGATTATAGAAGGTGTTTCCTTGCACGTTAGTAAGAATCAGTTTGTAGGTGTGATTGGACCGAATGGCTGTGGGAAATCGACTTTATTGAAAAGTGTTTCTAAACTACTTGAACCCAGTAAGGGAGTCATTACTCTGGGTGATGAAAATGTTCAACATCTTTCAAATAAACAGCTCGCAAAAAAATTAGGTGTCGTGGGACAGTTTCACGAAATCAATTTTGATTTTTCTATCCGTGACATGTTATTACTCGGACGCTCACCCTACAAAGGTTTGATGGAGAGAGACAATGCTTTAGATTATGAAATTGTTGATCAGGTTCTTCTCCAACTGGACTTGGAAAAAATCGCGGATAGGAGTTTCTTATCCCTGTCCGGTGGAGAAAAACAGCGCGTTATATTAGGCAGAACCTTGGTCCAACAACCTAAATTTTTAGTTTTAGATGAGCCCACCAATCATTTGGATATCAAACATCAATTGAGTATTTTAAGAACAGTCACTTCCTTACCTATTGGTGTATTAGCAGCTTTACATGATTTGAATCTAGCTGCACGCTTTACGGATTATTTGTATGCGATGAAAGATGGACGGATCATTCAAGAGGGAAGACCTGAAGAAGTGTTAACAGAAGCGGTCATTAAAGAATTGTATGAAGTGGATAGTCACACCTATGTTAACCCTATTTCAGGTAACCAAACCATTGAGTTTCTATGAAAATAAAAAAGAATATTTACGCTTTACACCCTCCTAATAAGCAACAAAGGTTGAATGGATTGATATCTAGTTGGAAAAGTATTTAATTATTAAATGTAAATACTATAGGTGACTATATTCTGTTACAAATTTGTTTTTAAAGGGAGATTTTTTTCATGGATCATTTATTAGGAAAAGTAGTAATTATTACCGGTGCAGCACAAGGTATGGTGAACTTGCCTACCATATAGCATCTTAGTAGTTAATCCATACGGTAGTCATTGTAAGCTTGCCTACATGTAGCATCTTAGTAGTTAATCCATATGGTAGGTATTGTGAGTTTGCCTACCGTATGCATCTTAGTAGTTGATCCATACGGTAGACATTGTAAGTTTCCCTACCGTAAATATTTTATTAGTTAACTCATATGGCGCTCAAAATGTTTTTACCTGTAAATTACACTAAACTATTACATATATGGTAGTTTGGATAGGCTGTATTCTACATTGAAGCAGCCCTTATAAATCAAAAAGGTCAATAATCGCATCGTCTTCAATAATACGACTAGATGTTGCAGTATGCGCATTTTCTAATAATGTCGTCATTTTTTCTTCAACGGATTTTTTGATTAAAGCCGTTGTATCAATTCCCCGCAATTCGAATAGAAGCAATGGGTCCAAATCCAATTTAGCTCCTACAGCGTAAAGGACTGCAGAAATATGTTTGCACATATGTGCCCAATCCGGACAATTGCAAGAGAGGTTGATTTCGTTTAGATTAGGAAACAAGCCGTTCTCGTTGGTCAAAAAAGTTTCAGCGAGTGTTTTAGGGAATTGGCCATTTGCCAGTGCTTCTAAACTTTCAATGTGTCCGCCGATTTGGTGAACGAATCGTTGATCCGTAATCGGATCGATGGCAATGTCGACTTGATATAATTTTGAGCTGCTGCCGCAGACAACTCCTTGAATGATTCCTTTTTCAATCGTTAAATCAAAGACAAAACCATTTTTGATGTACGAACGTCCGCGGTTGATGCGGTTATCATAATCCGCATAGTGTTTTAGATGATCGCACCACGCTTTTCCCCAAAAAGAATTGGCGATTTTAGTACCTGTAAGCAAAATAGGCTGAGCGTCAGGATGCTTTCTTTGATAGGTCGTCAGTTTACGTTCAGCTTTTTCCTTTTTTTCGGCCATACTTTCATACTCATAAAAACCATATCGGCTCATTTGTCATTCACCTCCAAAGTAAAGAGATTCCTTAAGTCATCGTTACTCATTTCTGTCAGCCAATTCTCGCCGCTTGTTTCAGTAATCAAATCATTAGAAAGTTGTGTTTTTTCTGTTAATAGTTCGTCGATTTTTTCCTCAATCGTTCCACTAGTCACAAATTTATACACAAAGACATTTTTTTCTTGCCCAATTCGAAATGCTCGATCGGTTGCTTGGTTTTCAACGGCTGGATTCCACCATCGGTCAAAGTGGATGACATGGTTTGCAGCCGTTAAGTTCAGACCGACACCGCCAGCTTTAATAGAGAGTACCATATAAGGTGTGTACGTATCAGGATCGTTGAATTGATCAACCAGCTCACCGCGTTTTTTTACGGGAACTCCGCCGTGCAAGACCAACCCCGATTGGCCAAAAACTTCTGCTAAAAATACATTGAGCGGTTCGCACATTTCCTTAAATTGTGTGAAAATCAAGACTTGTTCGTGCTTGTCACGAATCGTTTCGCAAATGCTCTGTAAGGCTTCAAATTTCCCACTGAGTTTTGGTTTGAATTCTTGATTGCCTAAATACTGGTCTGGGTGATTGCAAATTTGTTTGAATTTAGAAATAGCCGCTAATACTAAACCTTTTCGTTGAATTCCTTCAGTTTCTGCCATCGATTTTTCGATATCTCGCTGAAGTCCTTTATACAAGGCAATCTGTTTTTTGGAAAGCGAAACGTATTCTTTCTGTTCATTTTTTTCCGGCAAATCGGAAATAATGCGTCGATCAGTTTTCAGCCGTCTAAGAATAAATGGCGAGATCATTTGGCGTAACGCTCCATAGTCGGTGCCTTTTTTGATTTGTTTTGCGAATTCTGCTTTTGATCCTAACAATCCGCTATTTAAAAAGTCAAACACACTCCATAAATCTGAAAGTCGATTTTCAATTGGCGTTCCGGTCATCGCGATTTTTGCGTTGGCTTGCAGGGCTTTGATACTTTTAGTCTGCTTAGTTCCCGGGTTTTTAATGGCTTGGGCTTCATCTAAAATTAGAAGATCAAACTGTTCTTCTTTGAGTGCTTCCATTCTAGCAACCATGCCATACGTCGTGATAAACAAGTCAGCTTCTACATCTTGAACGAAGGTATTCTTTCCGTGCAAAATTTGTATCTGTAAATGGGGTGCAAAGCGGGCAGCTTCTTTCTTCCAATTTTCCAGTAAAGAAGCCGGGATAACTAAAAGAGCCCGTTTGTTTTCTTGACGCAGAGAATCTAGCAGAGCCAAGATTTGAACCGTTTTTCCTAAGCCCATATCATCTGCTAATAAGGCGCCAAAAGTCTGTTCTTGCATAAAGTTTAACCAGTTGTATCCTACTAGCTGATACGGCCGCAAACTTGCTTGAAAAGATTTTGCAGGTTGTTCTTGTTTGATTTGAGTAGGAGTGATCATTTGCTGGAAAACGGTTTGCAGCCATTGGCCATTCGTTGTTTCAATCAGAGAGTCGTTTTCTTCAGCGTCAGAAAGTTGTTGCTGCCGCAAAGCATCAAACAAGGTCCATTCGCTGTTTTCTTTCGTATCATAAGTTGTTAACAGCTGCTGCAGTTTTTCGTGGTTGATTTCAACCCATTTGCCTTTCAAGAAAGCCAATCCTTCATTTTGATGCAATAAGTCTTCAATTTCTGCTTTTGAGTATCGTTCTTCACCTAGATAGATTTCAGGTTTGCCCTCTAACAGAGCCTCTATTCCAATACTGCTCGGTTTTGTATCTCCAATGGTCACTTTAATGGTTGTTTTGCGCTCTTTTTTCCAAAAATCAGGAATGCGGCAAATGACTCCTTGTTCTTCATAAAGCGGCGTTTCTTTCAAAAATTGATAAGCTTCGTTTTCGTTGAATCTCAGTGGCGAAAATAATTCTCCGGATTCGACCAATTGAGAGATGAAAACAGACTCATTAGCTACCCGTCCAACAGCAGATAGTAAAGAAAGCATCTCGGAAGAATCATTGAATTCTGCAAGTGCATTTTTTAGCGGCATGTGACTGACTTTGTCTTTGTATTTAGTAGCATAAGTAGCTAGAAAAGCGAAAGGAAAGCCTTCTTGTTTGCTTTCGACCAAGTGAAAGTAAACTCTGCCCGCAACAATTAAGGACCTGTTTTTTGATTGAATATATTCAGAAACACTGCTTTGAAGATGACTCAGCTCTTCACTAAAAATCGCTGCTAATTCCTGATGAACGTCTTTCAACCATTGAACAGTAATAAATTCATAGCCTGTAACAAAAGGAGCCTTGTTCATAAGCTGTTGATAAACCGTTTCTGAAGGGAAACGAAAGGTACGAGTCACTTCAATTTCTCCGTCATTTTTTAACGCAGATACAAACTCTTGCGCTACATTGATTAAATAAGCAATCGAGACATCCGTTTCTACTGATTCTGTAGAAAAACTTTGCTCATAAAGAGTCTGAAAAGGTGCATCTTTCAATGCATATTCATAGTCTACTTCCGGGTTTTCAATATAAAATCCTTTTTCTGAAAAAATTGCTTGTGCCATGTATTTTTAGCCCTTTCTTTTGAATTATCCGATTGAGAAATTAGAAAAGTACCAATCGGAATAAAGATTTCTTTTAGAGTATTATACGATTTTTAATATCAAACTGAAAGCAAGAGAGAAATTTTTAGTTTTCAAAACCTAATAGTAAATACATTGTATTTACTATTAGGTTTTGGTAAAATATGGGTGAACTAATAAAGGAGATGAGCATAATGAAGACTAGAAAACAAGGAAATGCCATTGTATTAACAGTCCCTACGAAGTTCAATCTTCAACCAGATCAAGAATATGTAGCCGTAAAAGGTGAATTAGGAAGTATTACTTATGTACCTAAAGTAAATAATATTTTTGAAAAAGCTCTAGAAAATAACGAAACTTTAAGATTTGAGGATGAATTTAACGAGGATAAAAAATTAATTGGAAGAGAAGAAGTGTAATATGATTTACTCGATTAATGATTATACACCAAAACAAGGGGATATCGTTTGGATAAATTTTAATCCTAGTGCTGGAAGAGAAATTCAAAAGAAAAGGCCGGCTTTAGTTCTTAGCTCAGATGCTTACAATGCCACAACTGGGTTTATACAAGTGTGTCCAATTACGTCCACCAATAAAAGTAGACCAGGGTTTATTCCTTTATCGAAGGATCATACCATCCATGGAACAATCAATGCGATGCAAATAAAAGGGTTCGATTTTATGGCAAAAGAAAGAGCCGTGACCTTTGTCGAAAAAGCTACGACTGCCGAATTAGGGATTGTTGCCCAAGTAGCTACCGATATTTTTTCCTTTGATAAGTTGTTAGGAGAATAAGAACCTTAAAAGTAATTTATCCGCTACGAATCTTAAAATTTTATCATGTGTCTACATTGCCATCCAACTGGGCTCCAAGGTATTTCCATCTGGATCTTGTACTTCAAGTCCAAACATTTGGTCTTCAGACATCCCCATGTCTACTTTATGGAAATCACCGCCATTGGCTTTGGCTGTTTCAGCAAATTTTTTGACTGCATCAGCACTTTCTAGACTAAATGCAATTAGAGAGCTGCTAGTGGTTTGAGTATCAGCAATTGTTTTATCTTTAATGAAACGGCTATAAAATTCGTGATTTAGTAGCATGATCCAAAAATGATCATCCCAAACCATTGCGACAGCTTCATCATTTGAGAATTCGTTATTTTTAGTAAAACCTAATTTTTCATAGAATGCAGCAGAGCGATTGACATCAGATACAGGGAAATTTACAAAAACCATTGTTGGCATAAAAATCCTCCATTCTCTTCATAGACTGATTTTATTACAAGTAAAGCATCTCACGAGGAAACTTTTTTGTCAAAAATAGGAGATTAAATTGCGCTAGTCATTCTAAGATGTCTGCCCAGTCTACATGAGTAAGGAATAAAGGCTAAAACCGATAAATTGGTGAGAGGCTCTGAGCTTTATCCCGTTAAAAAAAGAAGCTCTTCTATTATACTTAGGTAGAGAAGGTAGTAGGAGGTAACTAAGATGAAAAAAATGATTAAGGGAACGAATCATGCGTCTATTGCAGTGGAAGATGTAGGAGATGGGCAGCCAATTGTTTTCTTGCATGGATGGCCGTTTGATCATCAGATGTTTGAATACCAATACAATTACTTTTTGCCTAGAGGGTATCGCATGATTGGAATCGACTTTCGTGGGTTTGGTGAGTCAGATTTAGTGATTGAAGATTACGGCTACAATACACTTGCGGACGATGTTAAGAGCGTTTTAGAAGACTTACACATTGAAGAGGCTATTTTAGTCGGGTTTTCAATGGGCGGAGCGGTTGCCACGAGGTACATGGCTCGTCATAAGGGATTTGGAATTAAGAAGCTGATTTTGATCAGTGCAGCAGTTCCTCAATTTGCTAAGAAACCTGCTTACTCCATTGGGATTAAAAAGTCAGAAATCACAGCCATGGTTGAACAAATTCAAGTTGATCGTCCTAAACTAATCCAAGACTTTATTAAAAAGCTGTTTCATGAGAAAACCTTAGTCTCCTATAAAGGTTGGCTGACAAATTTGGCATTAGGGGCTTCTTCTTATGGAATGATTCTTTCAGCTCTGGCTATGCGAGATGAGAATGTACGAGAAGACCTTGAAAAAATTACGGTATCGACCTTAATTTGTCATGGCAAAAAAGACACTGTTTGTTCGTATGAAGTGGTGGAAGAAATGACTCAATTGATTTCTAAAACTATTGTCGTGCCCTTTAGAAAGAGCGGCCATGCGATTTTCCATGATGAGACAGAAAAATTGAATCGGACGATGTTGATGTTTATTCAAAATAAGAACTAAAGAAAAAAGCTAGAAACAGAATCTGTTTCTAGCTTTTTTGTCTAATAGTCATTTTTCACATAATTCTAGTAAACTTATGCTGATTGGAATTGACTTTGATAAAGATCAGCATAGAAACCGTCTTTTTCCAATAACTCATGGTGGCTTCCAGTTTCAATAATATTCCCTTTGTCCATAACTAAAATGAGGTCTGCATTTTTAATTGTCGACAATCGATGGGCAATCACAAAGCTGGTTCTGTCCAACATGAGATGATCAATTGCTTGTTGGATTTTAATTTCCGTTTTAGTATCGATACTTGAAGTGGCCTCATCTAAGATCATGACTTTCGGATCGGATAAAATGGTCCGAGCAATGGTTAACAACTGTTGTTGTCCTTGAGAGATCATATTATTTTCACTCGAAATAATCGTATCATAACCTTCTGGTAACGTTTGGATAAAAGAGTCACACTGAGCTTTTTTAGCTGCGGCAATAACTTCTTCTCTAGTAGCGTCTTTCTTTCCGTAGCTAATATTTTCAGCAATGGTTCCTTCAAATAACCATGTATCTTGCAAGACCATACCAAACTGTTTTCTTAGATCATGTCTGGTGAGGGTGTTCGTGTCGATCCCATCAAATAAAATAGAACCACTATTAATTTCGTAGAAACGCATCAATAAGTTTACAAGTGTTGTTTTCCCAGCACCCGTAGGACCTACGATGGCAATCGTCTTTTTAGGTTCTGCAATAAAATTAACATCTTTCATGATCAATTGGTTTTTGTTGTAGCCAAAGCTGACATGCGAAAATTCGATTTGGCCAAGAGGATTATCGATCACATTAGCCTTTTTGATATCAGGAACTTCATTTTCTGCATCTAAAACTTCATAAATCCGTTCAATGGCTGCTAAACAACCTTGAAGCATGTTCACGACGTAAGAGGCTTCTGTAATGGGATCTGAAATTTGATTGACATATTGTAGAAAAGCTTGAAGCAATCCGATTGTTATCGTTCCTTGGATGGCTAAAGTAGCGCCCATTAAGGCACTGCTGATATACGCCAATTGAGTAATGCTTCTCATGATAGGGTAGATTGCAAAGTTAACAAATTGGGCCTTTTTATGTGCTTTATATTGTTCGTCGATTAATTGATCGGCTTTTTGAATGACTTCTTCTTGTTTATTAAAAGCTTTAATAATCGTGTTTCCGGAATAATATTCCTCCGTAGCGCCACTTAATTTTCCTAAGGTATACATATTGTCGCCAAATAACGTTTGATTCTTTTTAGAAATGACTTTCGTGACGATAATATTGACCAGGATCATACAAATAATAATCAAGGATAAGCGGCCGCTAACATAAATCATTAGACTCAACCCAACAATGACAATGATGATTGAACTAATAAACTGATTAAAACTCATGATAATAAAGTTCGCTACTTTATCTGCATCGGCTGTCGTTCGACTTAATAGATCGCCTACTTGTGTTTGATCGTAAAAATTTAAAGGCAATTTATTTAGTTTAGCTGTTATTTTCTTTCGTAAGGTTAGACTGGCCTCTTCGCTGACAGAGGCGATTAAATATTCCTGGAAGTAATTACAAATAAATATGATTCCAGCAATGATTAATAAGATTAAAAGTGGTCCCGTGATTGCAGCTCGAATACTTTCCATCATTGAAGTACCCGGTAATTTTACAGCTTCAATTAGTCCATCAATAGCTTGAGCTGTAACTAAAGGAATCGAAACATAGGCTAATGTGCCAATGATGTTTGAAAGAATAGCTGGAATGGTTTTCTTTTTTTGAAGCATTAGCAGTTCGAAAAAATAATGAACGGCTTTTTTTAGATTTTTTGGTTTTTCTGAGTCTAGTTCTTCTAAAAGCACTTGTTCTTTTTTAGACATTTTCTTTCACCTCGCTTTTAGACAGCATATTTTGAGATTTAGCTAATTCTTGATAAACAGGATTTTTTTCAATTAATTCTGAATGGGTTCCTTTACCCACAATTTTCCCTTCGTTTAAGACGATGATTTGATCAGCATCAATGATCGTGCTGATTCTTTGGGCAATGATTAACGTTACCGCGTCTTTCAATTCTGGTTTTAAAGCGGCTCTTAGTTTCGCATCTGTTTTATAATCCAGTGCTGAAAAACTATCGTCAAATACATAAATCTGAGATTTCTTTATCAGTGCACGTGCGATTGCCAAACGTTGTTTTTGTCCTCCAGAAAAATTGGTTCCCCCTTGAGCTACCAAGGCATTAAATTGCTGATCCTGTTCTTCTATAAACGGTAAGGCCTGAGCAACCTGAGCTGCATGTCTCAATTCATTAACCGTAGCTTCTTTATTCCCATCTAAAATATTATCCTGGATGGTTCCACTAAATAAAAATGCTCTTTGTGGGACGTAGCTGATCAATGAACGAAGGTCCTTTTGAGAAAGTTTGCTGATATCTGTACCGTGTATCAAAATGCGACCCTTTTGAATGTCATTGAACCGTAAAAGGATTTTAGCAATCGTACTTTTACCGGATCCCGTTCCACCAACGATAGCCAATACTTCACCTGTGTTGATTGAAAAATCCATGTCTTCTAGGACTGATTTGTCAGCACCTTGATATTTAAACGTTACGTTTTCAAATGACAAAGCAGGCTGCACAGTAACATCTACTTTTTCGTTTAACTGACTATCATCTTCCACTTCTGGCTGAAGTGTCAGTACTTCTTGAATTCTATTTAATGATGCGATTGCTCTAGGTATGTTAAACATAATCAAAGCGGTCATGATAAATGAAGACATTGTGATGACTGAGTACCCGATAACGGCAGTAATGGAACCTACTTGAATGGTGTTGTCTGCAACTAAGGAACTCCCCACCCAAATAATAGGGATCATCGTAAGGGCGTTCAGGCTAAAAGCAACAGGTGTTAGAAAGGCAAAGTACTTATTGATCCGAATCATGTTAGCAGCAAAATCATTAAAACTACCATCAACTTTATTTTTTTCATATTCAGCGTTATCAAATGCACGAATAATTTTTACGCCTTTAAAAAATTGTCTAACAAGCATTGTCATTTTATCCATCTTTTTCTGAATGTTATTGATCAAGCGAGTGGATTTAAACATTACGGCAGTAATCACACCGATAAAAATAAGAATGGATATAAGTGGAATGACCGTCATCATAGGGGAAATCCGATAAGCTAATACAATAGAAATGACTGCCATAAATGGACTCGGTAAAACCATTTGAAAGAGAGATAAAGTTACTTCTTGAATATTGACAACATCACTAGACGTTCTCGTGACTAAAGAGGCCACACCAATTTTATTAGTGTCATTTAGTGACAAATCTTGTATTTTTCTAAATAACTTTTTACGGGTTTCTTTTCCAAAACGTGAAGCAATTTCAGAAGTGTAGTAACTTCCAAGCACCCCAACAAGAGCACCTACAAGAATAGTAAGCAACATCTGAATTCCAATAGAAGAAACGACGTTGGTATTTTTTTCTAAAATACCTTTATCAATGAGTTGAGCAATTAGATAAGGGATGAATAGAGTTGCTACGGATTGAAGTAAAATTAAGCTACTTGTAGCAAGGACAAGCAGTTTGTTTTTCTTTAAAAATGTAAAAAATAAATGCATATTGTTCATGTCTCCTTTTAGTTATGCGTATAAACTTACTTCAGATAGCATAAGAGCGGGCTCGATGCTTTGAAATAAGCGAATAATAGCAGTATAATCTGTATAGCAACTATACAGTCAAGTTTTATTTTCAGAAACTGTGGATGGGAAGAGAGGAATCATATGGAAAAGGAATATCTAACCATTAGTCAGTTTTCAGCTTTATCTGGAATCAGTCGAAAGACTCTGATTTATTATGACAAAATTGATTTGTTCTCACCTAAAATGGTTACAGATAAAGGGTACCGAATGTATGAAGAAAAACAATTAGATACTATTAGTGTCATTTATATTTTAAGAGAATTAGGGAAATCAATTAAAGAAATAAAAATCTATTTACAAGAACGAACTCCAGAAAAAATGCTGTCGTTGTTCCTAGAAGAACAAAAACAGATTGATAAAAAAATTAGTACGTTACAGCAATACAAAGATATGTTGGAAAAAAGAATCGAGTTAACAAAGTTGGCAGACGTAATAACTGTTGGAAAACTTACTTTTATCCAGAAAGAAAAGAAACCGATACTAATCGGTAAAAAAATAAATCAACAAAACAATGAAGCCCTCATTGATTTCTATTCACTTATTGACCAACAACAAATTGTCCAAGGTTTTCCAATAGGAGCGATTATTGGAAAAAATGAATTGGCCAATGGTGAATTTTCAAATTTTAGTTATTTTTATATCAATAAATCGACTGAAGATAAAAATCAGTTAAGTATAAAGCCTGAAGGATGTTACGCAGTCATGTATGATTATTGTGATTACAATAAAACCGAAAAACTGTATCAGAAAATGTTGGATGGTTTAGTAGAAAATGGTTATGAGATTGATGGGGATGCCTATGAAGAATACATCATTGATGAAGTTGCAGAAAAAAATCCAGAAAAGTATTTGGTTAAGGTAATGATTAAAGTGAAAAACGAAAATGAAAAAATATCGTAAGCTTGTATATAACTTTTATAACTCTTTATTAAGGGAATCTATCGTAAAATTTAAAAGTAGCTGTCAAATTTATGTTGCTTTGTCACGAGTAAAAATTAGTGCAGATATTGTATGAAGTTCTTTAATGAAAATTGTGGGACTTAAGTTTTATACAAGAAGGGGAAAATTTGTATGAATAAGGCGATTTTTTGGGATTTATTAGGTACTCTAGGTGGAAGTAGCCATACATTGATTAATAATAATTTTGAGTTCTTTGACCATGCAATTCCAGCATTGCAAAAAGCTACTGAAAATAATTATTTAAATATCATCATTACGAATCAAAGTCATATTGCTCATAATCGACTTACTCTTGAGGAGTATAATGATTCATTAAAGAAATTGATAATTAGACTAGAAGATAAAGGTATTAAAATTACTGAAGTATATACCTGCCCTCATGCTAAAAAAGATAACTGTCAGTGTAAAAAACCGCAGCCTTTATTAGTTAACCAAGCAATTAAAAAATATGATTTAAACCAAAATGAAAGTTTTATAATTGGAGATTCTGGGAAAAATGATATGTTGCTTGCAAATAATTCAAACATGAAAAGTATCTTAGTTCTTACAGGAGAGGGAATTAAGAGCTTAACAGATTCTAGACAGTTATGGAGTGAAATGAGACCTACTCATATTGCAGAAGATAGTTTAGATGCTGTTAATAAAATTGTTCTCTTTCTGTAGTAGAGTGTCATGATAATTTAAGTACTAAAAATTATATTAGCAAAAGATAATAAGTTACAACAGATATCCAATTGAACTAAATTCATATGCTACTACTCAGATGGTTCTTGAGTACTATAAACAATATTTCATTTGCCCTATTTGGTACTAAAAGTGTACTTAATGAGCTTAAGTACCACAAGTATGATTTTATTTGATCCATACGGTACTAAAAGTGCACTTAAGTACCATAAGGATCACTTCATTTGACTTATATGGTACTCAAATTGTATTTAAGCACCATAAGCACCGTTTTATATGATCCATACGGTGCTTAAAGTTTTCGCAAATTTTGTAAGCATCCTGTTGTTAAACCCATATGATGCTCAGAATGATATACATTGAGAAATTTAAACGAGACCTTACCGTTCTATATGGAAAGATACAGCATATTCTTTAGGAAAATAAATTAAACTCAAAAGTTATTGATGCTTGTATAGTGCAAAATAAAAGTAATAAAAAGTGCTATTATATTTAGGGAGAAAAATAATAGTTAAATGTAAAAAGCTATCCACACTTTTAAAGGTGTAGATAGCTTTTTATTCATCATTTTACTAAACCTCTCCAACATATACCCAAGTTTCGCCATTGTCTTTAGACTGATACAAGGCTTTACTGCCGCCGTTATAATCGCCATCTTGACCTTGACCCACTTGAATAAACAAATTGTCGCTTTCTTTATAAGGCATTTCCGGAAAATCGAAAGGAGCGTAATTCTCTGTATCGGTTAAAGGAACTTCGATCGTTGGCAATTCTACTTTTTCAAAAGTGACGCCCCCATCAGTTGTCCGATAGATGTCTGCATAACTGCCCCCACTGCGGGACAATCCAATAAATCCAAGGTTCTCATCAATAAATGTTATCCCAGATGAAACGCCTAATTGCCCTGAAAATGGATCGGAGTTGACGTCTTCCCAAGTATTTCCACCATCTGTCGTTTTATTCAAGGTATAAAAGCGTGAGCCTAACGCAGCATCTACTTCGAATAATTGATAACCGAGTTTTTCAGTCAAAAAGTAAGTTTCATTGTCGTTCATGTTTTGATCTGTTGGAACGTCTCCAATTTGCGCAGGAGATACTGTTGGTGAATAGTCAACAAAACGTACAGGAGCGATCGTGTTGTTATTTGGGGTATAAACAGAAATCGTATAGCCAATAATTTCATTGAAGGCTGTTTCGATTGGAAAAGTATCTCCCTTTTCATCAAAGTAAAAGACGCCTTCAGTATTGTATCCCCAACTACGGGAACCAGCATAATAGATGCCAAGGGTTTCTTCATCCCAATTTTTCACAGTGTCTTTTATCGGAAGATTTTCTACTGCATCTAGCAGCGGTTGAAGTCTCATGGTTTTCTCAAAAGTTGGATTCACGTTTCCGTTTAAAGTCACACTGAGATCAGCACTTTTTGAATTATCATAATCAATCAAAAAGCTTTCCGTCTCGCCATCTTTGTTTAGACCGTACAAAAAACTGTACAAAGTAGTAATATCGCCCTTTTTATTAAAAGTCAATTCGACCTGATTGCTGACATACAATTCTTCTGGCAAATCATATTTTGTTTCAAGATCTTCGAACAATCCATTCAATCCATCTTCGTAAATATTATTATGAGCAAACTGGACTCCACTAGAATGCAAATAATCTTGAATCACAAAGGCTAATCTCCCTTGCAGATTTGTGCCACTTTGATAGAGGCTTACTCCTGATGCAACAGTGATCAAAAGGAAAGAATTAATGCTGAAAAGAAAAAGAAATTTGCTGCGTCTTATGGAACGAGAAGAAGCGGACTGTTTTTTATTGAATTTCCATACATACCAATAAAGACCCCAGCCTACCCAAACAAACAGACTAAGAAAAATGGTTAAAATAATGGGAGCTTTCTGAGCAATCCCGCCGTATTGAGCAAGTGAACATAAGTAATAACACCCTATAGCATAAATAGCTACGGTCACAGGATTAAAAATAAAAGCTCTTAATTTGTAATTTTTATTCTTCAAGTAAATTTCATCTCCAGTTGTATAGTTTAATTTCTGCGGTAATGAGTTATAGATGATCAAATAAGTGCAGTAAACGATTAAAAAAACAATACCAATAGATTATTCGTCTATAGAACAGTATACAATAAAATAAAATAGGACTACAGCCAGTTAGTAAATATAAAGAAAAAATTATACTTAGCAAATAAGGAGTTTATAGAAATTACTTGAATTATGATAATGCGCATACTATTATGACTTATAAAGAATAATCCTATATTTGCAGATACTAACGTAATCAAATGTACAAATATAGGTAATGGATCACAAAATTTTGCCTTTAAAAAACGTAATGAATTTTTCAACTATCCTTAACTTTAACAAGAATTAGCCCATCAATTGTACAAAGGAATGAAGTCTTAGAAAAATCAAATCAAAAATCTAATAAATCCTTTATTTTCACGTTATTGATAAATAATAAGCTATTAGTACCCATGATTTTATGGAGATTAGGCAGGAGTTGAATTATGAAAAAAGAATTTGTAGTTATTGGGTTAGGAAGATTTGGAGCAAGTGTCTGTAAAGAGTTACATCGTTTGGGGCATCAAGTTTTAGCGATAGATATAAAGGAAGAAAAAGTAAATGCGGTTTTAGACTATAGTGAAAAAGCTGTAATAGCAGATGCTTCCCGTGAAGAAGTTCTGAAGTCACTTGGTGTTGGAAACTTTGATTATGCTGTAGTTGCGATAGGAGATAATATGCAGGCTAATATTATGTGTACCCTATTATTAAAAGAACTGGGTATGGAAAATGTATGGGTAAAGGCTCAAGATGCTAATCACAAAAAAGTTCTTGCTAAGATTGGTGCGGATAGAGTCATACAACCAGAATACGATATGGGAATTAGAGCTGCTAATCAAATGCAATCTGGAAAACTTCAAGAGTATATAGAACTTTCTGAAGAGTACAGCATATCAGAATTAGACATTTCTAAAAGATTAGCTAATAAAGCGCTCAATGATTTAGATATCAGAGCAAAATATGGCTGTACTATTTTAGCTATAAAAAATGGAGAGAAGGTAAATATATCACCTTCAGCAGAAGATAAATTATACGAAGGCGATATGATTGTCGTTATGGGGAAAAACGATGATATAAAACGTTTCGAAGAGAAAGGATTGTAGATTGATGAATAAGATTATTTTAAAAGGGTATTTAAAACAATCTACTAGTCGTTTAAATCCTTCGATGACAGTCGTTACAAGTTTTTTTATTCTTATTTTAATGGGTACTGTATTATTAAAATTACCTATTGCGACTACACAAACAATTTCATGGATAGATACTTTATTTACTGCTACTTCTGCAGTTACAGTTACAGGTTTAATCGTAGTTGATACTGGTACAGCTTTTACGCTATTTGGACAAACGGTTATTATGTTTCTTATGCAACTTGGCGGATTAGGTCTAATGACGTCTGCAGTTTTTATTTTTTTCATATTCAAACGAAAAATTGGCATGCAACAAAGAAATCTTATTAAAACATCATTAAACCAAGATTCCTCAGGAGGAATTATACGATTGGTTCGTTATTTATTATTTTTCTCTTTCAGTATTGAACTAGTTGGATTTATCTTATTGGCTATCAAATGGATTCCAGAATTTGGATTAAAAAAAGGCTCTTTCTATAGTTTATTCCATACTGTCGCTGCCTTTAACAATGCTGGGTTTTCTCTATGGTCAGATAATTTATCCAACTATGTAGGAGACCCTGTAGTTAATTTAACCATTACAAGTATGTTTATTTTAGGAGGAATAGGATTTACAGTTCTTTTAGATGTGTGGAATAAGAAAAAATTTAAATCATTAACTTTGCATTCAAAAGTCATGATCGTAGGTACATTAGTTATAAACATTATTGCAATCCTTTCAATTTTTATTTTAGAATATTCCAATCCTCAAACTTTAGGTAATTTATCATTTGGAGATAAAGTATGGAGTGCTTATTTTCAAGGTCTGACTCCTAGAACAGCTGGTTTTAATTCTATTGATATAACTGCACTGACAGTACCCGCCATGCTGTTAACTGTGCTACTGATGTTTATTGGGGCAGGAAGTGCTTCAACTGGTAGTGGAATCAAGCTAAGCACGTTTATTATTTTACTTTTAACAACAATTACAATTTTAAAAGGTGGAGAAGAAGTGTCTTTGTTTGGGCGAAGGATAAAAAGTAATGCTGTTTTGAGAGCTTTTACTCTAACCATGGTAAGTTTTTTATTGGTTTTTATAGCTATCCTTATTTTAACTATAACTGAAAATGGACCATTTATTGCTATTACTTTTGAAGTTGTTTCAGCATTTGGAACAGTTGGACTTTCAGCTGGGCTAACATCGGAGTTATCAACAATAGGTAAATTTGTTATCATGATTGTCATGTTCATCGGACGTCTTGGTCCTGTTACGATTGCTTCTACACTGATAGCTAGAAAAGAAAATTCTTTATTGCGTTACCCTCAAGAAGATGTCTTTATAGGATAGTATTAAGTCCTATCAGCTTTGATTCTAAAAGATATATTGATTTTGGAACAGTTTTGAGTGCTAAAAAGTTTTCTGAAGTTGTAGCAATTAAATAAAATAACTATCAATCAATTTAAAAAAATAAACTATTTTAAATGGAAATAATGAAATATGAATAGGAGTGTTGTAATGCAAGTCGAATTTTTCCATGATGTGATCTGCAGTTTTTGCTTTCCCATGTCTTATCGCATGAGAAAAGTAGCTAAAAAGTATCCAAAACTAGAAATTATCCATCGTTCATTTGCTTTAGGATGGGAGAAAGAACAGTTTATCCAACAATTTGGTTCTCATGAAGCGGTAAAACCTGAAGTGATTCATCATTGGGAACAAGCCAATCAAAATGATGATGAACATCGCTTCAACATTGAAGGTATGAAAGAAAAAGACTTCTTGTTTCCAACATCTAAAAATGGATTGAAAGCCGCAAAAGCTGCTGGAATGATTGCTGATCAAGAAGCCTATTGGGCTGTCTTTGATGGCTTACAACAGGCTTTGTTTGTAGAAAACAGAGATATTTCAGACATGAAGATTATCGATAGTGTTGTGAAACAAACTTCTATAGATTTTGATGCTTGGAAAACTCAATTTGAAAATCCAGAAACAGAACAAGCTGTGATGGAAGATTTACAACGAGTGCAAGACTATGGTATCCAAGGAGCTCCTGCTATAGTGGTGAACCAAAAATATTTAATCAGCGGAGCACAACCGCAAGAAGTGATTGAACAAACTATTGAACAAATTGCTAAAGAAGAAGGATTTCAACTAAAAGGATTAACCTTAATGGGGTCAGATGCTGCAGCGTGTAATATGATTGATGGCAAATGGGTCTGTGACTAAAATATTCGTTAACATCGAAAAGCGCTATATAGTATAGAAGAGAGTTTAAGTTGTTTCTAGAAATTAGTTTTATACTGATTTTAAGAATTAACGATAAAGCTCTCTTTTTTTACACAAAAAAATTGTTTTAAAAGAATACATAGAGAAAATGAAAAAGACTTCTAGAAGTTATTTAGGGAAAACGTTTCCTAGTGTATCGTGATATTGTGTATACTAGAGGTATAGAGAAAAATTCGGACTCAAAACTAGTTGGAAATGAGTTTTGTAAAAGAGAAATAGGGGGAAGTAAATGAATAAAAGGGTAAGAAGGTCGCTTAGTATTGGTTTAGCATTTTTGTTTAGTATGGCTTTTGGCGAAACGGTTTTTGCGGAAAATCAATTATCGGATATGAGAATCGAAATCGAACTGCAAGAAGATGGATCGGGGATTGTTACAGAACATAGAAAGATGAACATGGATGATGGTACTGAATTGTACATCGTGTTGGATGATCTGCAGGATTCAAAATTGCTTGATTTTTCAGTAGCCGGTTATCAAGAGTTGGAACCATGGAATCCAGACGCTTCACTAGAGGAAAAGGCAGGTCAATACGGTACTGTAGGAACAGGTGATGGGGTAGAACTTATATGGGGTATAGGTGAGTATGGAGAAAACGACTACGAAGTAACGTATACCATATCAAAATTAGTTCGCGAATTGGAAGATGGACAAGGACTGCTATGGAACTTTGATACGTTTTCCGATATTCCAGCTGAAAATTTGACGGTTGAAATTACTGGATTTGAACCCTTTACAGAAGATAATGTCCGTTTCTGGGGCTTTGGTTTTGAAGGGGATATGCAATTAGAGGGCAACACGATCGTTTGGGAAGCTGAGGAAGAAGTAGACGACAGCAACGATGTAACAGTATTGCTGCAATTTCCTCAAGGAATGTTCACTACACAAGCCAGTGCAGGTATGACTTTGGAAGAACAGCGTGACATGGCCATGAACGGCTCAGCGTACAATGATGAGCCTATTTCTAACACGATACCTATCGTCATTTTTTCTGTTCTAGCAGTCGCTGTTGGAGGAATCACAGCTTTTATTATCAAATATTCTAAGAAATTAAAACAAGCGAGAGAAGAAGCTGGACAAATGCGTACGGGAATACAAAGAATCAAGGAACACAAAGGAGTTGTCTTAGAAGAGATTCCTTATAAAGGAGAAGACTTTGCAGGAATTGCATATTTATTGCAAGACATGGACAAAGGTTATTTTGAAGATTATTTCTCAGCTTATTTACTGAGATGGTCATATGAAGAACGGATCCTTATTCACACCACTGAAACCAAATCATTATTTGGTGAAGGATTTGATACGGAAATAGAAATCCTACATTTTCAGGAAGAACGTGCACGTTATCCTCAGTCATTCAGTGACTTCGTTGCTCATCTAGAAACAAATGGTGAGACCTATGAAACTGGATTATGGTTGATGTTATTGGATGCTGCAAATAATAATGGTTTTGTAAAAGACGATGATATGAAAAAATGGGCAAGAAAACATGCCAAAGAAGTAGGCAAGTTTGCAGATTATTTGATTGACTACTCAAAAGAGTATTTAGAAAGAGAAGGCCTTATTTCTTTTGGAAAAGTTGACGTATGGGGTGCAAAACATGAGGTATCTGTTGCCAGTCCAGAAGGCGACGAACTGTTTGACCGTTTGGTTCAATTTGATAACTATTTAGAAGAAATAGACTTAGAAGGTTTTGCGGACTACACCAATCCATTTACATTTGAAGAATTTCTATTCTGGAATACCTTGTACTTTAGAAGTGAGGACATAACAGATGAATTCAAGGAAATGATTCCGAATCCGAATGATGTCTCTGGAGACAACTCCTTCATCTATTATTATTGGTATTGGAACGGTATGACTGGATTTAGACACAACTGGTCTAGCGGATTAGCAAGTGGTGGATTTAACTCAAGTGCTTCATCAGCAGCTTCCGGAACAGGTGGATCAACTTCCTTTGGTGGAGGTGGAGGTGCCGGTGGTGGAGGCGGCGGAGGGGCTCGATAGAAAGAGCCTCTTGATAGTTTGATGCACGTTAATTAACTTTAGATATAAAAAGACAAAATATCGTATAAAGATATTTTGTTTTTTTATTGTGATAGATTTAGGTTAATGAATGTCTAATCAAATCCAACATAAACTCTCTCGCTTTGGATATTACAAGGTACTCCATTGCTATTAACGTATTGATAATTTGTTAATTTGATATGATCTGGGAAAAGTTGAATACCATCTATTTCTGTTAGTGGTTCGGCATATTGATAGAAATTATACCTTTTTTGCTTTCTTCCAGATTTTGTTGTGCTGTGAAGTACTTCATATCTAGGATTATCTTTAATGATTTTAAAAGCACTAACGATCATGCCGCTGCCAGGATAGACACCTAGGATATATTCTATACTGTTTGCTTTATCTAAACTCATTACCCAATCACCCAACGTTCTCTTTTTAAGGGCTTCTGATTCAGGATTGTACATTTCTTCAGCCTTTAAATCTTTACTAGAATCAGACCTATCTTTAGTTGGCTTGATTTTTACAAACATAATTTTATGGGGTCTTAATTGATTAATATTAACGGGTTTTGGACTAAGTGCATCTTGTAACAGTTCGACTCTTCCAAAAGTTTGCAAGGCATCTTTCTGTCCATCAGAACGATGACCACTCATAATATTAGTCAACTTTTTCACGTTAAGTTTTTGGTCATCAATCAGTTTGCAAAAATTAATAACCGCATTTTCTACGTGGAAGGCTTCATCTTCACTTAATCCAAAAGTCAAAATATATTTCTCAACTTCCATACCATTTGAATGAATAGTCTTTATTTCATGTAATTTTTGCTTTTCCACAAGATCATTGGAAAATTCAGTTTTTAGATAATCTAATTCATGAGCGAATACTCTATTTTTTGTTCCTTTACCAATATAAAAAATTGTATGGTCAATAGGATTAACTAAAATATAAACGTAATAGCGAAGCTGAGTAATAACTTCTTCTGTAAAGCGATTCATTGTATTAATTCCTCCATGTCTATTGTAAGCTCTGAATAAATTACTCTTTAAGAAAGAAAGGGAAGTTGGAGAGCTTCTTTCCATTCTATTTTCCGTTCTTGTGCTTTGCCGTTATTTGCACCACTGGTGGATAAACATTTTATAACAGTGTGGTACTCAAAAATAGCTGATTTTAAAACTTCTTGATAAGCTTTATCTCCATTTGCAATGACAAGTTTAATGGAAGCAGTTGAAAGTAATGCATCAAAATCATTTAATTTTGTTTGTTTAAAGTTACTATCTAAACTCCCAATTCTATCAAAATGACTATAAATATCCCATAGGCCAATTTGGTTTTGCACCAATAATTCCAACCTTTTTTCATAGTCGATTGGATCAGTAGTATTTAAAGATTCAGAAATAATTTTCCAAAATTGATTGCCTTTACTTGCATAGTATTGTTGCAATTCTAACGACTTTACACTTGGAGCACTGCCGAGTATTAAAATTTTAGTGCTTTTATCATAGACTGGTGCTAAACCACTTTTCATAAGTTATACTCCTTAATCGCAAATTTGTTTTAGACGCTTTTTATATGTAAAAAATGAATCGGTATCTTTCAATTGTATAGTAAAAAAACGCGAATTCCTATAGTGTTATTGTCGTTGCAGTAGCTTTTATATATTTTAGTTTTTTTCTAAACGTGTGTTGAGCTTTTACGTAAACCTGATAAGTAAAAATATGTAGTATAATTGATGCATAAGTTCAAATTGAGGTTTGAAAGGGTGAAGCTAGTGAGGGAGAATAATCCGATACGAGTGCAAGCAAGGATCAAAGAACTGGCAATTGATTATGGTGTGATTATGTTTTATCTTGTTTTACTTCTTCTGGCTAATTTAGTCTTTTATTTTC
Organism: Carnobacterium viridans; assembly: GCF_900102725.1. NCBI lineage: Bacteria > Bacillati > Bacillota > Bacilli > Lactobacillales > Carnobacteriaceae > Carnobacterium > Carnobacterium viridans. Next base: position 2,027,821 of record NZ_FNJW01000008.1, read on the forward strand.
TAGTGTTAGACGGAATACCTGAATTTACAATCGTTCAATCCCAACTGATAGCGACGTTTGAATCGGTTGTTCCGATAGTGCTGATTTTCTCGCTACTTGATTACAAGAAACCTTTTGGAACATATGGTAAGAGAAGAGCGGGTTTAAAAGTACAGTATAAAACGCCTTCGTTTTTTAGAAGTTTGGTTAGAAATAGCATTAAGTTTTTACCGTGGCAGCTTGCTCATATTGGAGTCATCGATGGTATTTATTCTGAATTTGCAACTTCGAGTTCGATTATTTTTACAAATGCTGGAATCCTGTTAGCTCTCATTTTATTGGTTATGGGATTTTTTAGAAAAGATAAACGTCATTTAGGTGACTTAATAGCCGGGACTCAAGTCGTTCTAATTAGGAGGGAATCATAAGTGGAACAGAATATTGATGCTGAAGAAGCGATTAGAAGATGGGATTCTTTTGCCGATACGTACTCAAAAAATCACAACGAACAAGGAGATATTCATAAAGAAGTGTTTTTAAATCCTACTTTATTTTCTCTTATGGGCGAATTAAAAGATAAACAGGTTTTGGATGCAGGATGTGGCGAAGGATATTTAAGCAGATTGTTGTCCAAGGCTGGATCGAATGTAACAGCTGTGGATTACTCTTTGAGAATGATTGAAATTGCACAGGAGAGAACGCCAGTTGACTTACAAATTAAGTATTTAAGAGGCAATTGTGAGAAGTTGGATACGCTCGAAGACAACAGTTTTGATTTGATTGTGTCAAATATGGTGATACAAGATCTACCAAATTACGAAAATGCCTTTCGAGAAATGTTTCGTTTGTTGGTAGACGGAGGAAGTTTTATCTTTTCAATTTTGCATCCTTGTTTTGTAACTCCCGGAAGTGGGTGGGAGAACAATAATAGTGGTGAAAAATTGCATTGGAACGTGGATCGTTATTTTTATGAAGGTGCCTACGAACAACGATTAGGGGATAAAGAAAAAGTACTATTTTTCCACAGGACGTTAACCAGTTATGTTGATAAGTTAACTAAAGTAGGCTTTATGATAGAAAGTATAGTCGAACCGAAGCCATCAGAAATAATGTTGGAAAAATATCCGTCATTTGAAGAAGATTTGAGATGTGCTGATTTTATGGTGTTTAAGGTCACTAAGTTAAAAAGATAGAATGATAAGAATTTGAAAGGATAGACTCTATTGTTGTCAATTGAATACATGATGGTTCGTAAAGTAAGGGCAATGTGGACCTTTTTTAATGACAAACGTATGTGTAAAATAGTTCTCGAGAAGATATTATTTTTTACAAGCAGAAAGAAAGAAGGCGTTCTATCATAGATGTATGCTTGAGCGGCAAATACATCTATGATAGAACGCCTTCTTATGAATAGAATTATATCAAAATTGTACAAAAAAATAAAAGAATCAAGCTGTTTCACGAGAGTACGTCTCGATTATCCGAGGCACGCCGACGTTGATTCAACTCAAAGTCGTTTTCTATTTGAGTTGACACAATTAGCTTTAGTTCTGTTAACTCAAAGCGGTTTTTCATTTGAGTGGACGTAACGAGCCTCAGTTTATTTTATGTTTGAAAAGAAATCGGTTTTTATATATCAAAAAAAGAAGATAATTCCGTTAATATCAGGAACTATCTTCTTTTTTGTTTTACTGATTACTTTTTAACGCTAGCGCGACTTAAGTCAAATTCTACACCAACAGAATTGAAGAGGATTCCTTCAACAGCCGGATTACGAAGTTGTGTTTCTGCCTCTTGGCACAAAGGGATGAATGCAAAGTCGTCAGTTATGACTTTATGAGCTTGTTGGAGATTTTCCCAACGTTTTTCATCATCATTTGCATTTGTGGTTTTCGCTTGGTCGATCAAAGCATCATAATCGCTATTTGCGTATCCACCTTCGTTATAAGGAGAATCGCTGTATAGCAGGTCCATAAAGTTGATGGCATCTGCAAAGTCAGCACCCCATCCAGTAAGCAGGATATCAAAATCACGACTATCTGCTAGAGCAAGACGGTTCTTCTTAGGTACATTACGTAACTCAATAGAGATACCAGGCAAATTGTTTTGAATTTGACCTTGGATGTATTGACTGATTTGCTTGCTCTTTTCATCATCGTCTCCAACAAAAGATAAAGAGATACTGTCTACGCCTAACTCAATTTTTGCTTCATCCCATAATTTCTGTGCACGTTCTACATCATAGGAAAGGAAAGTTCCAGCTTCTTCAGTAAAATCCTCACCAGTAGATGGGTCAGTTACAAAATCAGCTGGTAAAAATCCGCCGATTTCAGTTGAACCATCCGCTAAAACAGTATTCACTAAATCATCTGTATTGATAACTAATCCTAAAGCTTCTCTTAATTTTTCGTTTTGCAAGTAGTCATTATCCCAGTTGAATTCCAAATAAGAAGTTCTAGCTTTCTTTTGAACGACAACATTTTCGTCTTCAGCGAATTGCTTAACGATTTCTCCAGTTAATTGAGCGTTATCTGCTTGTCCACCTTCAAATAAATTAACAGCAGTACTTGTTTCTTTTACAACTTGAACATTCACTGCGTCTAACGTTACTTCATCAGCTGCATAGTAGTCGTCATTTTTTACTAAGTCCCAAGTTAGCCCTGTGCCATCCCAATTTTCTAATGTAAATGGACCATTAGCGAGCAAGGCTTCACTAGAAGTTCCATAATTATCTCCTTGTTCTTGAACAAAGGCTTCATTTTGAGGGAAGAAAGCTGTAAAAGCTAACAAGAATTCAAAGTAAGGCGTTGGTTGCGTTAGGTTAAAGGTAATTTCATGATCGCCATTAGCTGTAACGCCAAGTTCGCTGACATCTGCTTCACCAGCCATGATTTCAGGTGCATTTTCAATCGTTTCTGCTAGATAACTATAAGAAGCACCAGTATCAGGATCGACTAATTTTTGCATAGCGTACACGAAATCATTTGCTGTAACGGGATCGCCGTTAGACCAAACAGCATCGTCACGAAGCGTATACGTGTATGTAAGTCCATCTTCTGAAATCACTCCTTCGTCAGCTGCAATAGCAGGGACAGGATTTCCTTCTTCATCAATACGTAATAATCCTTCAATAACATGTCCTAAATAATTGGAACTATTGATATCAGTGATTAAAGCCGTATCCATGGTAGATAACTCCGTAGGGGCAGTATAATTAACGACCTGTTCCCCAGAGGTAGAGCCTGCAGAATCATCGCTCGTTGAATTTGAAGAATCTCCATTTCCACCGCACGCAGTTAATAAAAATGCTGTACTCATTGTAGCTGCTAATTTATATGAATTTCTCACTATAAACACTCCTTAATCTAATTTAGTTAACCTTATTTTAATAGGATAACACGTTTATACAAAAAAATGTATGATTTAACCTAAATATTTGCATAATTCTGAATAAAAGACAGAATATAATACGAATAAAGGGTGTCGCTCAATTTTTTTTGCAAAAAAAAGAGTCTTCTTACAAGTTATCGCAAATCAACGATAAGCTATAAAGAAGGCTCCATTTCTAAGATAGAGGTTGCTACTGACTAAGTTTTTTTGATGAATTGATCTTTGCAGTGTGGACATTTGATACTGATTTTTCCTTTGTTTCTCGGTACGCGCAATTTTTTATGACAGTTGGGACAAGCGTAATACTTGTAAACTTTTCGTTGCAGAAATTTATTTCGCTTTTGGTTCCAACTCCTAGTAAATTGACGAGTGGATGCTAAAAATTTTTGGTTTTCCTGATACCGTTTTGTCCGATTGCGAGAAAATGTTCGATAGTAACCAAGAATAATAGCTGCCCAACCGAGTAAGCTAATGATTGACCAATTGAATAAGTTAGCTAAGACAACAACAGCCAGTCCTCCATAAAGCAAATAAGTTGAAAGTTTATCTACGCCATATCTGCCAATCATAAATTTTTGAATGTAAGTTTTAAATTTTCTCATTTAAAATTTTCTCCTCTTTTTCTTTGTTTCATAAAGATTACCATCAAATAGTGTAACATGCTGAACAGCATTCAGCGACCGTCTTTAGACTGAGTTTATCGAACAATAAGTTACCCAAACATCAAAAAGTTGGAATCCTAAAGTAATAGTTAAGTTTTTTTGCTGAAATGGTTTTCATAAGGCTTTACATTTGGGGGTAAAACGCTTACGATTTACATAAAGAATGTGTTTGGGTAGATTCGAAGAAAAGAGGGATATCATGAAAAAAATTGGATGGTTAGTAATAGCATTAGTAGTAAGTGGATGTGCAAAGTCAGGGGTTGAGAAACCTAATGAAGATAGCTCAGAGCAGGTTTCATCAAGCGAGTCATCTTTGCAAACGGAAAATCAAGCTGGAGAAGAAAAAAGAGTTTCATTTGTGGGAGTGGGAGATAACCTAATTCATAATGTGATATTTGAAGAAGCGCAAGTAGAAGACGGAACATTTGATTTTAAACCTATGTTTGAAAATGTAGCTGAAGATATTGAAACAGCAGATTTAGCTTTTATTAATCAGGAGACTTTGATGGGTGGAGATGAATTTGGTTTCTCGGGTTATCCAGCCTTTAATACACCTAGCGATATGGCAGATAATCTAAATACTTTAGGGTTTGATTTAGTAAATGGAGCATCCAATCATTCGTTGGACAAAGGCAGACAAGGTGTCATAAATACTTTAGAAATATGGGATAAGCAAGAAAATATGGTTTTTACTGGAGTGTTTGATTCACAAGAAGAACGAGATGCGATACCAGTTATTGAACGTGATGGAGTAACATTTTCCTTTTTAGCCTATACATACGGAACCAATGGGATTGAACCGGATGTTTCGTATCGTTTAAATTACTTTGATGAAGCATTGATTACTCAAGATATTGAACGAGCAAAACAAATCAGCGATTTTGTTATTGTCTCTGCTCATTGGGGTGATGAACACATGCTTGAACCGAATGAATTCCAAAAAAAATATGCTCAATTGTTTGCGGACTTAGAAGTAGATGCAGTAATTGGGACTCATCCTCATGTAATTCAACCGATTGATTGGGTAGAAGGGAAGAATGGGAATCAGACACTAGTCGTTTATTCATTAGGTAATTTCCTATCTGCGATGTCTACAGGAACTGAAAATAATATGTTAGGCGGTATGATTTCTTTTGATTTTGTAGTGAGTGAAGAGGAGAAAACCATTGAAAATGTGAATTGGGATGCAACAGTAATGCATTATACAGGTGCTAAGAGCGAAGCTGCGGATTTAAGAAAGAATTTTAGAATTTATAAGCTGGATGATTATACCGAAAAAATTGCCAGTCAACATACTCTTAACAGCTCTCAAGGAAATCAACTTTCTAAAGAGTCTTTGCAACAGACAACCGAAGCAGTTATTGATGCTGAATTTCTAAATTAGAAGAAAAAAATACAAGTAGTACCATTAGTTAAAAGTTATTTCAATAGGAGGTATAAAAATGAGTTTAGTAGAAGTAAAAGGCTTAACTAAACGATTCGGAAAATTTACTGCTTTAAAAAACATCAATCTCTCTGTAAATGAAGGTGAAATCTACGGGTTCATTGGTCCTAATGGTGCCGGGAAATCTACAACTATTCGTGTTTTACTTGGGATGTTGAAACCAAGTGAAGGACAAGTTACAATTTTTGGACAAGATGCTTGGAAAGATGCTGTAGAAATTCATAAACGGGTAGCATATGTTTCAGGTGAGGCTAATCTATGGCCTAATTTAACCGGCGGCGAAGTGATTGATTTATTCTTAGCCATGCGTGGCAATGGAAACCAGAACCGGCGTGATGAATTGATTCAACTGTTTAAACTGGACCCGTCAAAAAAATGTCGCACTTATTCGAAAGGAAATCGACAAAAAATAGCCTTAATCGCTGCATTTGCTTCTGAGGCAGACTTGTATATTCTTGATGAACCAACTGCGGGTTTGGATCCACTGATGGAGCGCATTTTTCAAGAACTTATTTTAGAGATGAAACAACAAGGCAAGAGTGTATTGTTGTCGAGCCATATTCTGTCCGAAGTTGAAAAGCTGTGTGATCGAGTAGCCATTATTCGCGAAGGTGAAATTATTGAAACGGGAACATTAGCTGAGATGCGCCACTTGACCCGAACAAAATTGACTGTTGAAACAAGTGAACCTTTGATAAATTTGTTCGAGCTAAAAGGTGTACAAGATGTTGTCCAAACAAATACGGGATGGGTATTTCAAGTAGATAGTGAAGAACTGGCAGAAGTTATTCGTTATATCAGTCAATTTGGTGTTTTAAAACTTGAAAGTGCTCCTCCGACTTTGGAAGATTTATTTATACGTCACTACAAAGGGGACAGTCAGGAACAAAGCGGCTCAAAAGGAGGTGTCTAGCAATGTTTACTCAGCCATTCAAAGGAACTGGTCAAATCATGCGACTGCTTTTTCAACAAAATGGAGTGAAAATTGGTTTATGGTTAAGTGGTTTGATTGGTGTTTCAATCGCTACAGTAACTGCCTATATAACCATTTATACAGGCCAAAAAGAGATTATAGAATTTGGTTTAACAATGCAAAATCCCGCTATGATAGCCATGCTAGGATCGCTTTATGAAGTGGAATTTTTTAATCTAGGGGCCGTTTTTGCAAGTGAAATGTTATTGTTTTCAGCTATTGCAGTTAGCGTGATGAATATCTTATTAGTCAGTTCCAGTACGAGGATGGATGAAGAAGAAGGCCGATTGGAAATGATTCTAGGATTGCCTGTGGGGCGACTAGCGTATTTAGCTGCAACAATTAGTATGATGGTTATCGTAAATAGTTTATTGTTTATGATTCTGTCGCTAGGTCTCGGCTTATTTAACAACGAAGCTTTTAGTATGGAATCTGCTTTGCTATATGGTGGTATTCTTGCAAGTACAGGGCTGTTTTTTGCAGGTATTACCGCCGTTGCAGCACAATTAACTGAAACATCTAGAGGTGCTACAGGAATTTCTTTTGCTGTATTGATAGCGGCCTATATCATAAGAGCTATTGGAGATGTCAGCAATGAATTACTATCACTTGTCTCTCCCTTGGGTTGGACTGTTCGAACAGCGGTATTTGTCGACAATGACTGGTGGCCAGTTAGTGCGTTAATTAGTGGGATGACTATTTTATTCGTGAGTGCGTTCTATTTAAACCAGCAAAGAGATATTAATGCCGGTTTATTGCCTGAGCGTAAAGGAAAAGTTTACGCTTCGAATGTTTTAAAAAGTCGATATGGGTTAACGTGGCGATTGGAAAAAGGAACAATTATTTCATGGGCTATTGGCATTTTTCTAATGAGCGCTGCTTTCGGTTCGATTTTAGGCGATTTAGAAGCTTATTTCTCAGACTTTGAATTGGTTCAAGTTATTTTAGCCGATGACTTAAGTGATTCAATGACTGAGCAGTTTATTACATTATTGGTGGGTATTATGTCTGTCTTTTCTGCTGTTCCAACGGTATCAGTTTTTTTAAAATTGAAAAAAGAAGAACGAATGGGTCGAACGGAAAACTTTTATAGTCGAGCGGTTTCTCGAAATAAAGTGATGGGAAGCTATTACGCCATAGCATTTTTAACGGCTGTACTGATGCAATTGCTGATTGGATTAGGGTTGTATGCTTCGGCAAGTCAAGTCATAAAGACAACCATTGGTGCAGGAACGGTTATCGCATCGGGACTGGTCTATATCCCAGCTATCTGGGTAGTTTTAGGTTTAACAACAGCACTTGTAGGAGCATTTCCTAAGAGAACAGGTTTGATTTGGACCTATGTGACTTTTGCCATTTTTGTCATTTATCTTGGCAATTTACTCGAATTTCCAGAGTGGGTAAACAACATTTCTGCTTTTCATCATATCCCTCAACTGCCAAATGAAGAAATTGCTTGGTTCCCAATGATTAGTTTAAGTCTAGTAGGGATTGCTCTTTCTGTGATAGGTTTTCTAAGTTATAACAAAAGAGATATTTAACGAAGCGTTACAATAGTTAATAATTTGTATTTCAGTACTCATGAAATAATTTGAAAGATTAGTAAAATTCATTTTAGTTATTGACATGTATGTAATCAGTCTGTTATTATTCAATTAGATTAAAAAACAATGAGTTTTAAATGATAAAAAAGACTTTGATAAGGAAAGTACGTCAGAAAATAATTTTTAGAAAGCCCGGATGATGGAAAAGGGTAATGATAGTTCTGATGAAAAATGGCCTTTGAGTTGAGCAGTCGAGTGAGAGTTTCTTTTAGACTGTTACGGTAAGCATCCGTTATCTAATGCATCAGTTTACAATCTTTCATTTGTGGGATGGTGTACTGAATAAGGTGGAAATAGCGATATTTTCATAAACTAAGGTGGTAACACGGAATTTAAATGTCCGTCCTTTCTAGTTGAAAAACTAAGATTGGACGGGCATTTTTTTTGTATAAATGAAATGGGGGAATAGTAATGAAAAAAACGGTCAAAAAAATTGTACTTCAAACAGATTTTGGATTAGAAGACGGTGCTGTTAGTGCCATGTATGGAGTTGCATTTAGTGTAGATTCATCGTTAGGAATTTATAATTTAACGCATGAGATTCCACAATACAATATCTGGGAAGCTTCTTACCGATTGTATCAGACGGTTAATTATTGGCCACAAGAAACTGTTTTTGTTTCAGTTGTTGACCCAGGAGTAGGAACGGAGCGATTGAGTGTCGTTGCTAAGACTGCGGATAATCACTATATTGTGACTCCAGATAACGGAACGTTAACACATATACACGAAAGTATCGGTGTCGTTGAAGTTCGTCAAATCGATGAATCGGTCAATCGATTGCCAAACTCTGGTGAATCTTATACATTTCATGGGAGAGATGTTTATGTTTACACAGCTGCTCGTTTAGCAGCTGGGGTAATTTCATTTGAAGAGGTAGGTCCTATTTGCGACTTAAATAAAATCGTTAGCTTACCACATCATCAAGCTGAAGTAGTAGAGAATAAGATTGTTGGGAATGTTGCTATTTTAGATGGACGTTTTGGCAATCTTTGGACAAATATCTCACGTGAATTATTGTTTGACTATGGTGTGAAGTATGGGGATAATATAGAAGTTACGATCTCGAACTCTTATACTATTTTTTATCAAAATAAAATTCAAATTGGTCAATCTTTTGCGAAAAGCCATGTAGGCGATCCTATTTTATTTATTAATTCATTAGATAAACTAGGTGTCGCAATCAATCAAGGTTCATTTGCTGGTGCTCACCATATTCAAAGTGGCGATAATTGGAAAATACAGATAAAAAAATAATAGAATTGGAGATGAAGTAAATGAAAAAAAGTGAATTATCTATTAAAACTATAGTTGCTATTGGGATTGGGTCAGCGGTCTTTGTTATTCTTTCACGTTTTGCGGCAATTCCAACACCGATTCCCAATACGAGTATCCAAACATCCTATGCCTTTTTAGCTTTAATGGCAGTTGTGTTTGGACCGCTTGCGGGAGGGTTGATTGGTTTAATCGGTCATATCCTAACAGATGCCATCTCCTATGGATCAGTATGGTGGAGCTGGGTAATCGTTTCCTTATTCGTTGGCTTTACTATAGGTTTACTGACAAGAAAAATCCAAGTAGAAGACGGAGAATTTAACAAAAAAGATATCATTCGTTTCAATATCAGCCAAGTCATTGCGCAAGCAATCGGCTGGTTTGTACTTGCCCCTTCTTTAGATGTTTTAATTTATGCAGAACCGGTAAATAAAGTCTTTACACAAGGAATTGTAGCCGGTATTTCCAATATCTTAACCGTTGGAATTATTGGAACAATCTTATTGATAGCTTATGCAAAAACGCGAAACAAAAGTAATAGTTTAATAAAAGAGTAGTCATCTTTTATTGGTGAAAAGGAGCCGAATCATGAACCAAGTGGCTATTGAATTCAAATCATATACATTTAAATACCGTAGTCAAACGGAACCAACACTACTTGATATCAACCTAAAGATTCAAGCAGGTGAAAAAGTCGTCATCGTTGGACCATCTGGCTCAGGAAAAAGTACACTAGCTCATTGTATCAATGGGCTAGTTCCTTTTGCGTACCGAGGTGAAAGCAGTGGAGCTTGCTTAATCAATGGAAAAGAAACCAATTCACTAGATATTTTTCAATTATCAAAAATGATTGGAACGGTCTTACAAGATTTGGATGGACAATTTATTGGTTTGACTGTAGGCGAAGACATTGCTTTTGCTTTAGAAAATGATAGAGTTGAGCAAAAAAAAATGCATAAAAGAGTGACTCAAGTAGCTGGGCTTGTAAAAATAGAAAACCTTTTAAATGCCTCTACACATGAATTATCAGGGGGACAAAAGCAACGGGTATCAATGGCAGGAGTGCTCGTTGACGATGTTGATATTTTACTCTTTGATGAACCGTTAGCAAATTTAGATCCTGCAACTGGTAAACACGCAATTGCTTTGATTGATGATTTGCAAAAGCAAACAGATAAAACCACCATTATTATTGAACATCGCTTGGAAGATGTATTGTATCGAGATGTTGATCGCATTATAGTAATGAGTGAAGGGCGAATTGTAGCTGATGCGGCTCCATCAGAACTGTTAGCAACAGATGTACTCGCAAAAAGTCATTTAAGGGAACCACTTTATTTGAAAGCTTTGCAATACGCTGGTGTTGCGATTAGTTCTGAAATGTCGCCTGAACATATTGAGCGTATAACACTTACAAACCAAGACGAAAAAAAGGTGAGACAATGGTACCAACACCCTGTTCAACTAGTTAAGGATAAAAAAACTGAGACTATTTTACAGGTAGAAAATTTGTCTTTCCATTATCCAAATGCGCAACATACTCTAACCGATATCACGTTTACGATTCAAAAAGGTGAAATGGTCAGCATTGTGGGAAAAAACGGAGCTGGTAAATCGACATTATCAAAATTGATTTGTGGATTTGAGCGGCATCAAACTGGGAAAATTATTTATCAGGACAAAGATATCAGCAAAGAATCGATTACAAAGCGTGCAGAAGCGATTGGTTTAGTGATGCAAAATCCAAATCAAATGATTTCTAAACATTTGATTTTTGATGAGGTAGCTTTAGGACTACGGTTACGTAATGTGAAAGAAGATGAAATACGTCAACGAGTTGAAAAGACATTAACCATTTGTGGCTTGTATGCTTTTCGCAATTGGCCAATTTCAGCTCTAAGCTTTGGTCAGAAAAAACGAGTGACTATTGCAGCGATTCTCGTATTAGAACCAGCTGTATTAGTTTTAGATGAACCGACAGCGGGACAAGATTTTCGTCATTATACAGAAATTATGAGTTTTTTAACTGAATTGAATCAACAAGGAATCACGATTTTAATGATTACTCATGATATGCACCTTATGTTGGAATACACATCAAGAACGCTTGTCATTGGTGAGGGAAAACTGCTTGCCGATGCTTCAGCAATAGAAGTCTTGGCAAATGAGTCACTAATTGCACAAGCCAATTTGACTAAAACATCTCTATACCAATTGGCTGAAAAAATGTCTATCGCGGATCCGCAAGATTTTGTTTCCAAGTTTATTCATTATGATAAGGGGGTGCGCAAAACATGGCAGTAGAAATGTTGGCTTATATTGAGCGTCGTTCACCCGTACATGCATTATCTGGCGCAACAAAACTGATCGTCTTTCTTTTATTTTCAACGGCTGCGATGTTGACCTATGATACACGTGTTTTAGTGGTCATGCTAATGTTGAGTATTGGGGTATTTGCTATATCTAAAATCAAATTTCGTGAAATTGCTTTTGTTTTGTTATTTATTTTATTCTTCTTACTATTAAATAATCTTGCCATCTATTTATTTTCACCTCAAGAAGGTGTTCGAATTTATGGAACAAGTCATGAACTTTTACACATTTGGGGAAGATACAACCTCACTTTAGAACAACTATTTTATCAATTGAACGTGACGCTGAAATATTTTGTTGTGATTCCGGTAGCACTGCTATTTATAGTAACGACGCATCCAAGTGAGTTTGCTGCTTCGCTCAATAAAATTGGAATCAACTATAAAATTGCTTACTCGGTAGCACTCGCGTTAAGGTATATCCCAGATATTCAACGTGATTACCGCAGTATCTCACAGACCCAACAAGCTCGAGGCATCGATATTTCCAAAAATGAAAAAATGATAAAACGTATCAAAAATATTACGGCAATTATTATTCCATTAATCCTATCGAGTTTAGATCGAATTGAAGTTATCAGCAATGCGATGGAATTACGTGGTTTTGGCAAACACAAAAAACGAAGTTGGTATAGTGAGAAAAAAGCAACGAAAAAAGACTACGTAGTTATTTTTAGTGGCTTACTCATATTCATCATTAGTTTACTGATTACTTATAAAAATGGCAGTCGTTTTTACAATCCTTTTTAATAAGCAGCAGATTTAACTCAAATCTGCTGCTTTTTAGAAAATAAGAAGGAGAGTGCCATAGAAACAGAGCTATTAAGTCAATGGGGACATGATTCTCTTTCTTACAATTAAAACCCGCAGAATTGCATTTTCTATGCAATTCTGCGGGTTTTAGTTGTTGGTTGTACAAAAAAGCATATTCTTTAAACTTTTCGATAATGTAAAAAAGACGAATACACTAGTAAGAGGTGTTTTTAATAGTGTATCAACTATACATGAACAAATTTACTTGCCGCTTGAATTGACTGCAACCATTTGAAGGTACTTTCTTTAGATTGTTTCTGAATCTTTCAATCTGTAGGCACCATGGAAAACTGGTCCAACAAATTTATTAAAACGAAAGCCATGCTCAATAGCAGCGGTCACAAAGTCCTTAGCTTTGAAGATAGCTTCTTTTTCGGATAGCCCAGTTGCTAGTCCAGCTGTGATTGCAGCTGCAAAAGTGCACCCAGCTCCATGGTTGTAAGCAGGCTGGATTTTTTCTGTTTCTAGTATGTAATGTTTTTCTCCATCATAATAAATATCTATTGCTTTATCTCCTTCAAGGCTTTTGCCACCTTTAACTACTACATGTTTTGTACCAAGATTAAAAATTTTTTCAGCAGCTTTTTTCATATCTTCAATGGTGGTTAATTTTCCTAGACCTGAAAAGATACCAGCTTCAAGAAGATTAGGAGTTGCCACATCCGCAATAGGCAATAAATACTTTTGAATGGCTTGTGCCGTTTCGGGATTTAATAATTCGCCTTCTCCTTTACAGGCTAGAACAGGGTCGATAACAACTTTAGGGAATTGATAAGCAGAGATTGTTTTGGCTGCAAGTTCAACAATTTCTACTGAACCAAGCATACCTGTTTTCATAGCGGCAATTTTAGTATCTCCTGCCAGAATAGTTTTTAATTGTTCTTCCACAATGGAAATTGGCAGAGTAGTGACATGATGCTTCCAATTATCGTCCGGATCCATCGTAGCAATAGTAGTCAAAGCCACCATGCCATAAGTGCTATATTCTGAGAAGGTTTTTAGGTCTGCCGCTAGTCCAGCACCGCCACTGGCATCGCTACCTGCAAATGTTAGAACTTTTTTTATATTATTCATTAATTTCAACTCCATAAATTTATTTTGGAACTTTTCTTTAATACGGATTGGGGATATCCTTATGAATATGCTTAATTCCTAGTCAGCCTACTAATTACGTCAACACTCACTTATTGAGGTATAGCAACTATCTTTTTTTTGCATATTGGTAGACATGTTCAGATGATTTTTCTTTTTTTCAGCAATAATATTAACAAGAACACTTCCCACAGTAATTTTATCAGTATTCTTCGTTGTTTCCAAATCCAAATGTGACCTTCTAACAACTCAGAAATTCCCATTTTTATAATTTCTTCTTGTTGTTTTTTATTTCTTGCAGCATTACCAGTCTATTCCAGAAGAAATGTTGTTTTCTTCTACCAACACCATTGAGAAAGAGACAAAAAAGACCCTTGCCCCTGCGCAAAGGGACAAGGGTCTACACTTCTACTTTTGATTATCGATTTTTGTTATTTTTTAATTGAGATATAATGTGATTCACAGTATAAACCTTGTGTTTTTTTATGTCAACCACTTTTTATGTCCAAGTTGGAAGTGCTTTTTAATGGTACACAGGAACAGATTCAGAAAGACTTTCTAAGGCCTTCATTGCATCCAATATAGTTTCTTTGGTTACGCCTGGTACGGCTAAATTGAATGTTTCTTTACTTGAAGCAGCAAATTCAGCAACCTCTTTTGCTTTATTTGAAAAGTCAGTCTTCACGTCAAAGTCAGAAAAACGATATGGGAAATGATTTGACTCAAAAAACGGCAGTAATTTCCTTACTTCTTTTTCATCTCCAGAAGCCCATAATTGAACTAAAATACCATAAGCAACTTTTACACCATGTTCAAAAGGATGCGTTTCTTGAATAAGCGACATTCCGTTGTGGATAGCATGTGCACCAGCCATGCGTCCATATTCTCCCGCAAATCCGCCTACTGTACCTGCGATAGCTACAACAGCCTCGGCAACTCGTTTGAAAGCATCGGTTACTTCAGAATTTTCTAGATTCCTTAAAGCTTCAGTACTGTCTTTTAATAATAATTCTTGAGTTACTTTCGCAGTTTTTAAACCCACTTGAACCATAGCAGGTAAGGTGCCTTCAACATGTCGAGTGATGCCTTCTGCTTCATACCATTTTGCCAATGTATCTCCAATCCCACCCATAAAATAGTTTTTAGGCGATTCCACTAATAAATCTAAATCCATCAAACAAAGCAAGGCTGCTTTTTCATAATAATCAACTACTTTGAAAGTATGATCAGGATGATATACGGCCGAAAGAGGAGTATAAGCCGAACAAGTTCCTAATACCGTTGGAATAGTTACATATTCTATTTTTAAGAGTTCAGCGGTACCTTTGGCGGTATCTAAAGCACGTCCACCACCGATGCCTACCACGCAGTCTGTTCCATTTATTAATGAAGAAAGATGTTTCATGTCTTCGTGAGAAGCTGTACCATCATACTGGAATACAGGCAAGTTCAAAGAACCAGAGTAATGCTTTTTAAAAGCTTGATAAGAAAGTTCACCTGTGATGATAACAGGATTAGTAAAAGAGGCTAATTTTTGATCTAAATAATTTAAAGCTCCAGACTCACATAAAAGTTGGCCAGGTCCAGGACGAACAACTTGACTTAAACGCATAATAAATTCCTTCTTTCTTTAATATAAATTAGTAAATATTTGTTGCCACAGTAGAGGAGGGAAAAATTTTCTTATAAAGAATTCTTACTGTTACAACACAGCGCTTAAAAAGATAAAAAAGGCCACCCATTCATTAGTTGAATGGGTGGCCTAAGTCCCATTCAGCCAAACAAGCTTGAATAGGACTTAAACGACTGCAAAATAGTACAGTGTCTAAATCCTGATTCTAATAATAATAGCTGTTTGATTGAATGAATATGTCATAAAAAGACATCCTCTCGTGGGTTAGTGAAGTTAGGATAACATTGTTTAATTAGAGAGTCAACATGAAAAACTAATTAATTTATAATCTTATTTATTTTAATAAAACAGTAGAATTAGCACTAATCTTAGCTAATACACTATAAGAAAAAAGAATAGAGTACAAAACGAATAACCGATACACTAATTAGTGTATCGGTTATTCGTTTTGTGTATCGTTTTATAGCCCTAGTATTCAAGGGTGCAAAGCAATACACTAAAGTTGGCACAGGAATTGCATATAGTAAGTGATGGACAACTCAATAAACTTGATGGAAAGTTTAAACGCTATCATGTTTAGGCAAAGGATATTGAAAGGTGGCGGTGTTGTAACTTTAAGAGTTGTGTTTTTAAGTAGAAAAAACTGAAAAACATGATGAAGAAGTGATTCTGTTAGTTTCGTCTCATCAGAAAATAGAAATAAAATATTTAGGAGGTAGAAATATGGTAGGAATTATACTAGCAAGCCATGGCGAATTTGCTGAAGGCATCTTGCAATCTGGCTCAATGATTTTTGGAGAACAAGAAAATGTTAAAGCTATTACCTTAATGCCAAGCGAAGGACCAGAAGACGTTAAAACAAAAATGAAAACTGCAATCGCTTCGTTTGACGATCAAGATGAAGTATTGTTCTTAGTTGATTTATGGGGTGGTACTCCATTTAACCAAGCAAACACCTTGTTTGAAGAACACAAAGAGAAGTGGGCAATCGTTGCCGGGTTAAATTTACCAATGGTAATTGAAGCTTATGCATCTCGCCTTTCAATGAATTCAGCTCAAGAGATTGCAGCGCATATCATTGAAACAGCAAAAGAAGGCGTGAAAGTTAGACCGGAAGAATTGGAACCTGTAACAAATACTTCTGCTGCAGCAGCTGCACCAGTACAAGGTTCGATTCCACCAGGAACAGTAGTTGGAGATGGTAAGATCAAGTTAGGTCTAGTACGTGTAGACTCTCGTCTGTTACATGGACAAGTAGCTACAGCTTGGACAAAATCTGTATTGCCAAACCGTATCATTATTGTATCAGACGCTGTTGCTAAAGATGATCTTCGTAAGAGATTAATTGAACAAGCGGCACCTCCTGGAGTTAAGGCAAATGTTGTTCCAATCGACAAAATGATTGAGATTACTAAAGATCCTCGCTTTGGTGGCACGAAAGCTTTATTGTTATTTGAAAATCCACAAGATGTGATTAGAGTCATGGACGGTGGCGTAGAGATTAAAGAAGTTAATGTAGGCTCTATGGCGCATTCAGTAGGTAAAGTGGTTGTAAGCAAGGTTCTTTCAATGGGACCAGAAGATGTTAAAGCTTTTGAAGAAATGAAACAAAGAGGCGTTAAATTTGATGTACGTAAAGTACCAAATGATTCTGGTGCTAATATGAATGAAATTATAAAAAAAGCAAAAAATGAATTAGCACGTGCATAATGAACTAATAAAATTAAATTAAATAGGAGGCCTATTATGTCTATAATATCAATTATTCTAGTAATTCTTGTTGCATTTTTAGCCGGTATCGAAGGAATCTTAGACGAATTCCAATTCCATCAACCATTAGTGGCTTGTACATTGATCGGTTTAGTAACAGGTAACTTAACAGCAGGTATCGTTCTTGGCGGAACACTTCAAATGATCGCTCTTGGTTGGGCAAACATTGGAGCAGCCGTAGCACCCGATGCTGCATTAGCATCAGTTGCATCAGCAATTATTTTAGTATTAGGTGGACAAGGTGTTGCTGGAGTTCCAGCAGCGATCGCAATTGCGGTACCACTTGCAGTAGCAGGACTTTTCTTAACAATGGTTGTTCGTACATTAGCTGTACCTATCGTACATTTAATGGACAGCGCAGCTGAAGATGGTAATTTCAAAAAAATCGAAATGTTGCATATGGCTGCCGTAGCTATGCAAGGGATTCGTATTGCGATTCCAGCAGCAGCTCTATTATTCATCCCAGCACAAACAGTTCAATCATTCTTAGAATCTATGCCAGCTTGGTTAACTGACGGTATGGCAATTGGTGGTGGAATGGTCGTTGCGGTTGGTTATGCATTAGTTATCAACATGATGGCTACAAAAGAAGTATGGCCGTTCTTTATTATCGGTTTTGTAGTAGCAGCAATTTCTCAATTAACTCTTATTGCTCTAGGAGCATTAGGCGTAGCTTTAGCTCTTATTTACTTGAACCTATCTAAAATGGGTGGTTCTTCAAATGGTGGCGGAAGCAACTCTGGTGACCCGCTTGGCGATATCTTAAACGATTATTAATCCTGAAGGAGGAGAAGAGACATGGCAGAAAAAATTACTTTATCTAAAAAAGATCGCTTAGCCGTAGCATGGCGCTCTACGTTTATCCAAGGTTCTTGGAACTACGAACGTATGCAAAATGGTGGTTGGGCTTACTCAATGATTCCAGCAATCAAAAAATTATACACTACTAAAGAGGACCGTGCAGCAGCATTAAAACGTCATTTAGAATTCTTTAATACTCACCCATACATTGCTTCACCAATTCTTGGAGTTACTTTAGCTCTTGAAGAAGAGCGTGCAAATGGAGCTCCAGTTGATGATGTAGCTATTCAAGGGGTTAAAGTTGGTATGATGGGTCCTTTGGCCGGTGTTGGTGACCCTGTGTTCTGGTTTACTGTACGTCCTATGTTAGGTGCTCTAGGAGCATCATTGGCAATGGGTGGAAGTATTCTTGGACCGATCATCTTCTTTGTAGCTTGGAACCTTATTCGTTGGGGATTCATGTGGTATACACAAGAATTTGGTTATAAAGCCGGTTCTAAAATCACTGAAGATCTTTCAGGTGGATTATTACAAGACATTACTAAAGGAGCATCAATTCTAGGTATGTTCGTATTAGCTGCTTTAGTACAGCGGTGGGTATCGATCAGTTTCCAACCAGTTGTTTCAAGAGTTCAATTAGATGATGGAGCATTCATCAAATGGGATGAACTTCCAGCAGGCGGAGAAGGAATTCGCCAAGCTTTTGAACAAGTAAACTCAGGATTGGCACTTTCACCTACAAAAGTAACAACTCTACAAAACAACTTGGATCAGTTGATTCCAGGATTAGCTGCATTGGCTTTAACCTTGTTCTGTATGTTCTTGCTTAAGAAAAAAGTTAGTCCAATCGTTATTATTCTTGGTTTATTCGTAGTTGGAATCGGTGGACATGTAATCGGACTTTTATAATCTAAAAGATAAGGAAGTCGTTTGAAGTCTGTGCATTACGATAAATTCGCACAAAAAAAGTGGCTGGGATCTTCTCAGTCACTTTTTTTATTGCTATAAGCAGTTGGTGCAACGTATAATAAATGAAACAGGATAAATGAAATGGAGCGGATAAAATGGTTGAATCAATTAACACAAAGGTAGACTTAGTAATAGACGCCACCGCTTTTACGGGCCTAACGGATTATGGGAAAATAATGATCGGCGATAACGGATTTGAATTTTTCAATTCCCGTGATGCGCGTAAATTTGTTCAAATTCCGTGGGAAGAAGTAGAGAACGTTATCGCTTCAGTAATGTTCAAAGGGAAATGGATCCCTCGTTACGCGATTGAAACAAAAAGATCAGGAACCTTCACTTTTTCATCTAAGAATCCTAAAGAAGTTCTACGGGCTATACAAGTATATGTAGATCCAAGTCATATGGTCCAGTCCTTAAGCTTTTTTGATGTTCTTAAACGCGCATTTAAATCGATTTGGAAAAAGAAAAAATGAACGTTTAGTTTATTTTAATGAAATAGTTAAAAAACAGCATGATCATTTCATGCTGTTTTTTTGTTGAGTTTTAAGTGTGAGTCTTAGTATAAGAATGAATAACAGCAGCGGTTATTCCAGTAGCTAATAAATAATTTTTTAACTGTCTTATTGTACCATGGTAAAGAAAGATGGATGCCGTCTTCGGATGCTAGTTTATTTATTAGTATTTTTGTCATGACTTTGCTTACTTGAATCGTTCCTTTGAGGGCTTACCAAACGCTCGTACTTATTATTCCCTTTTTCTTCTCTAAATATTGTAGGTGAAACGGAATAAAATTTTTTAAAAGCTTTTGAGAAAGTTAAAGAATCACGGTAACCAACTGAAATAGCAATCGTAGTAATGGTATTAGGAGATTTAATCAGTAAATCTCCGGCTCTTTTCATCCGAAAGTTCATTAAAAATTCTTGAGGAGACATATTTGCCATTGTTGTAAAGATATGATGCTATCTCAAAAATAAAAGTTCAGTTGTTGTATGGTGTCTTTGAAGAAAAAGACATCATCACGCGTGCAGTAACGATTACTAATATGGGTTCTGGAAAAGTAAATGTTTTGAAAGCCGACTCAGCAAGTTTAGACTATGCAGATAAAGATTTTGATATCATCCATTTTCATGGTCGTCACAATATGGAACGTCAATATGAACGGCTTCCGCTTAAAAACGGTACCTTTTCAATTGGATCGCATCGTGGTACTTCGAGTCATCAGCACAATCCGTTTATCATCTTAAGTGATTCGGAGACGACTGAAAGCCATGGGAATTGTTATGGAATGATGTTGATGTACAGCGGAAACTTTTTAGCAACCACTGAAAAGTCTCAATACAACCAAGTAAGAGCGGGAATCGGTATTGGCAGCAGAGGGTTCCGTTACTCATTGGCTCATGGCGAAACCTTCACTGCTCCTGAGGCTATTCTGAGTTATTCTGCTAATGGACTGGAAGAACTTTCGCACCATTATCATCACTTCATTCAGAAAAACGTGGTCCGTGGTAAATTCCGTGATCAGCGCCGTCCGGTTTTAATCAATAACTGGGAAGCAACGTATTTTGATTTTACCGAACAAAAACTTATTGACATCGCCCGTGATGCAGCTGGAGCAGGAATAGAACTGTTCGTAATGGATGATGGCTGGTTCGGTAAACGTGATTCAGACACGAGCGGCCTTGGCGATTGGCAAGTGAACCTGGAGAAAATACCTAATGGGCTGAAACAGTTAGCGGATACGGTAAACAAAGAAGGTTTGAAATTTGGTATCTGGTTCGAACCAGAGATGATTTCGGAAGATAGTGATATGTATCGGAAGCACCCAGAATGGAGCATCAATATACCGGGGCGCCCTGGGATTCGCAGTCGCGATCAGTATGTACTAGATTTTACGAGACAAGATGTTCGTAATCACTTAGTAGAGGAAATCACAGAAGTCCTTGATTCAGCTAATATTGAGTATGTAAAATGGGACATGAACCGCAGTTTATCTAACGTGTTCTCTGAGAACTTAGAAAGCCACGAGCAAGGCAAGTTCTATCATTTATATATTTTGGGATTATATGAAGTCTTAGAACGATTGACTTCTGCTTATCCAGATATTTTATTTGAAGGATGCAGCGGCGGTGGCGGTCGCTTTGACGCAGGGATGTTGTATTACACACCGCAAATTTGGACAAGTGATGATACAGATGCTGTCGAACGCTTGCGCATTCAACATGGGACTTCTTTTGGGTATCCGACTCGTACGAATGGCTCGCACGTTTCTGCTGTGCCTAATCATCAAACAAGTCGCATCACCCCTTTGAACACACGTGGAATTGTGGCGATGTCAGGTAGTTTTGGGTATGAATTGGATATTACCAAGTTGACTCAAGCTGAGAAAGATGAAGTAGCAGAACAAGTCGAAATGTTCAAATCTTATTATGATCTAATTCATGATGGATTATATTACCGTTTAACCAATCCTTGGGAAAATGAGAGTTTTACAGCTTGGCAAATTGTTTCAAACGATAAGAAAGAAACCTTAGTCAGCCTTGTACGAACTCGACAATATGCCAACGATCCTATTGCTATTTTTAGACTAAAAGGATTGGATCCTAAGCGAACTTATCAATTAGACGGAGAAGAAAAAGAATATACAGGAGCAGCATTAATGGCAAGCGGCTGGCCAGTGCCGCAAACGAGCCAAGAATATCAAGCCTTTACGTACCATTTTGTTTGCAAAGAATAATTTTCAGAAAACGCGTGCCTTTTATTTAAAGGCACGCGTTTTTTTGCTTGTCTTATAAAAATACTCAGTTAAAGAACCATGATGTTTTTCTTCTATAAATTAATGATTGTTAAAGTTAAGTTTTAAGAAAGAGAAGCAAGATGAAAAAGGTAAAAGTAGGAGACTTGATTAATACCGGCGACAGGTTACAAAAGATAAGGAATATTGGAAAGGCGAGCCGCAAACGTCAAAGCAAATACTGAAATGCTGATTTTTAGTGATGCAAGATGTTCATTGCCAATTAATTTTAAAAATGCATTTTTGATAAAAACACCTCTCGACATTAAAAAATGGTTAGAGTAAAATGATAAAATAGTTATTTAAATCAGGGTGTTTTTTTAATTTTTGAATATCCTGAAATGAAGAGATGATTTCCCTTTTGGAACTAATCATTCAATTCCCCCTAATAACTTTTGGATAATTAGAATACTGATAGGGATATCATTTTATAGGTAATACTTCTTGTTTAAAAAAATTCAAAATTTTATTTTTAAACATAAAAATGAAGGAGAAAGAGGGTAGCTGATTAGCAATATATTTGAGTTCTCTAATTTTATTTTATTGATATTATAGTTTTTACATTTCGCTTCTAAATACACTAGTTTGACTAAATAACTTTGTTTTGTAAAGAATAAAAAGTGATGAGATAAATGAGTAAGTTTATAAAGAGGAGGAATTAATTTGAAGAAAACAATACTATTATTTCTAGCAACTTCATTTGCATTGGCGGGATGTGCGGGGGCTAATGATGAAAGCAAAGCTAGCACTGATTCAACTACAGTAGTTGAAGGAGGAACTTATAACTACATTTACTCTACTGATATTGCGACCTTAGATTATCTTTTTTCGAGTCGTCAGACCAACAGTGTACATTATACAAACTTTGTGGATGGTTTACTTGAAAATGATTCATTAGGAAACTTAATTCCAGCTCTTGCAGAAGACTGGGAAGTTAGTGAGGATGGTTTAACTTATACTTATAAACTTCGTGAAGGTGCTAAGTGGGTAACGAATTCTGGAACAGAATATGCAGAAGTTACAGCTCACGACTTTGTAACAGGACTAAAACATGCAGCCGATATTAACTCAGAAACACTTTACATAGTGGCTGATAGTGTAAAAGGATTGGCAGATTATGCTAGTGGGAAAACTACTGATTTCAGTACGGTAGGAGTTAAAGCAATCGATGATTACACGGTTGAGTATACGTTAAACACTCCAGAATCCTATTGGAATTCAAAAACTACTTACGGTATTCTTTATCCTGTTAATGAAGAATTTTTGAATTCTCAAGGTGAAAATTTTGGTTCTGTTTCTCCAGATTCAATTCTCTATAATGGAGCATTCATTTTAACCAATAACACAGCGAAATCAGTTATCGAATATGAAAAGAACGAAATGTATTGGGACAGCGAAAATGTACATCTTGATGATGTGAAATATACGTATAATGACGGAAGTGACCCAGATGGTTTATTTACTTCTTTCCAAGAAGGCAATTTGAGTTTAGCTAGAGTTTATCCTAACTCAGCAGGTTATGCAGAAGTTCAAGAAACGTATCCAGATGGTGTAACTTTCTCTCAAACAAATGGTACGACTTACAATATGTCATTTAACTTGAATCGGGAATCTTACAACGCAACAAGTAAGACGACTGATAAAGAGAAATCTTCTACAAAAGCTGCTATCTTAAATCGTGACTTTAGACTAGCTATTCAATTTGCTTTTGATCGTGCCTCTTATAATGCACAAAGTGTGGGAGAAGAAACATCAAGCGAAGCTTTAAGAAATACACTAGTTCCTCCTACGTTTGTAGCAATTGACGGCAAAGATTACGGAGATACTGTTGAAGCTGAACTTCAAGCTCTTGATGCTGAAACGTGGGCAGATATTGATTTAGCTGATGGACATGATGAGTATTTTGATAAAGATAAAGCGGCTGAGCATTTAGAAAAAGCCAAAGAGGCTTTGGCTGCTGAAAATGTTTCGTTCCCAATCCATTTGGATATTCCAATTATGGAAACAAGCGAAATCAGTGTGAATAGTGCAAAATCATTGAAGAACTCAATTGAAAATACTTTAGGAACTGACAATGTAGTTGTTGATATCCAATTGCTTAATGATGATGCTTACTTGGCTGCAACATACCAAGCAACAACTGGTATAGCTAGTGACTTTGACATCTCTACAGCTTCTGGTTGGGGCCCTGACTATCAAGATCCATCAACTTACTTGAACATTTACAACTCAAGAACTGGAGATATGCTTACAACTCTTGGACTTGATGGTAGTGAACTTGTTGAAGGTGAAGATGTAACTGCTAGTGCAAAAGAAGCCGTTAACCTTGATGAATACGATGCTTTATTAGATGAAGCGAGTAAAGTTTTAGATGAAAATGAACGTTACGCAGCTTATGCTAAAGCTGAAGCTTGGTTATTGAACAATGCTCTTCAAGTTCCAATCTATGCTGGTGGTGGCCTGCCGCGTGTAACGACGGTTGTTCCATTTAGCGCTCCATATAGCTGGTCAGGAATTGCTGCTGACAAATTGAAATATGTTCAGTTGCAAGAAGACATTGTAACAACAGACCAATATCAAGAAGCTCTTGATAAATGGAATGATGAGCGGAATCAAGAAAAATAAAAAAATCTATGAACAAAATGAATAGGAATGCTGAAGAGGATTAGCATAAAAACTAATCCTTTTTTGTTATAGGTCTGGAGGAAATAAAGTGAAAAAATACATTTTCTATAGAATTATTCGTTCAATCATCAGTATTTTTTTGGTAACGACTATTGGTTATATCATGATTTTTTCTTTAGTGCCGAGATATACGATTTTCCAAAGTGATCCTGTGTACAGCCGTTTAAAAGGAAGTCCAGATGAAAGAGTCGATTATGAAAATAGTACATACAAACGTATGGGGTACATTGATTATTATAAAAGCAGTGATATTATTTCGGAAATAGCTAAAGATGATGACGAGTACGCTGCCCTTATGAACGAAGAAAATAGTCAAGTTTTTGAGGAATGGCAAGAACAAAATAGGAGTAAAGGCTGGAAACTGGAACAAATGCCGATATCCAAAACTTACTACGCTGTAAGGGAAATTCCAATTTTGCAAAGAGTTGGGCGATTTTATTCAAAATTGATTCAAATTGACCATCCATGGGCGGTACAAGATCCAAAGAATCCTGATCTGCCTAGATATCTAAAGTTTGAATACACTGAATCGGCTGGGTTAACATTAACAGGTTCTGGAACGAGATCTAAATATTTGATTTACTTTGATTCTTCTTTCCCTTTTATTCACCAGAACTTTGTCAAATTAAATCTAGGAACTTCATATCCAACATATAGTGGTAGAAGTGTGACCGATGTCATCTCTAGCGGTCAAGGAAAGGTAAAACCAGAAGAAGTCACCTATGAAACTGGATTGACTGAAAAGTCACCAGCAGATCTGCATTCAAGAAAGTACAAAACACCAGATTCATTGGACCGTTTGGAAACTGAACGCTATAACGATAGTTACGTTAAATCTAAAGATAACTATCAGGATCCGTCAATGATCAAAATCTCTATGATCACTGGTTTGATTTCCGTTGTTATTTCTTATACGATCGGTATTTCATTGGCTGTACTGATGGCACGCCATAAAGGAAAACTCATTGACCGATTTGGGGTAGGATTAGTTACGATTCTTATCTCCGTACCAAGTTTGGCTTTTATTTATTTCTTCCGCTTTATTGGAAGTACATTCTTCGGGTTACCAGATTCATTCCCGACACTAGGTGCAGCAAGTATTCAATCGTATATTCTTCCAACCGTTATTTTAGGACTGTTATCTATTTCAGGACTGATTATCTGGATCAGAAGATTTATGATTGATCAGGCATCTGCTGATTATGTGAAATTTGCAAAAGCTAAAGGATTATCTGAAAAAGAAATTTCACAGAAACATATCTTTAAAAATGCGATGATTCCAATCGTGAGTGGAATTCCGGGAACCATTATTTTGACCATCCAAGGTGCAACGATCACAGAAACGATTTTTGCAGTTCCAGGGATGGGTAAAATGTTGCCAGATGCGATCATTGCACATAATAATCCTATGGTTATTGGTTTATTATTTGTGTTTACTACTTTATCGATTCTAGCTGTCCTGTTAGGGGATATCATGTTGACCATTATTGACCCTAGAATCAGCTTATTATCGAAAAAAGGAGGCCATTAAGATGGTACAAAATACAAATACAGACAAGTTTCAATTTGTAGCGTTAGATTCTTTAAAGTCTGAAAGAATCGATGCACCAAAATATTCTTATTGGAAATCAGTAGGCAGAAAATTTTTCAGTAGTAAAGTTGCTATTAGCATGCTTATCTTATTGCTTATCATTTTAGGTTTTTCTTTTATTCATCCACTAATCAGCCAGTATGATTTTATGGATGTGGAAGGCATCAATGACTTTTCCAATCGTTACAACTGGCCTTCTAAAGGAAATTGGTTTGGAACAGATTCAAATGGACAATCTCTATTTGATGCTGTTTGGGCAGGGGCAAGGACTTCTATTTCAATCGGCTTACTGGCAACCCTCATTACAACAGTTGTGGGTGTTGTCGTAGGTGCTATTTGGGGAAGTTCAAAAGCGGTAGACCGTGTTATGATCGAGATCTATAACGTGGTTTCTAATGTTCCGACTTTACTGATTGTTATCGTCTTATCGTATGCATTTGGTAGTGGATTTTGGAATTTACTGTTTGCAATGTGTGCGACAAGTTGGATAGGGACAGCTCATTTTATTCGTGTTCAAGTCATGATCATGAGAGACCGTGAATATAATCTAGCCTCTAAATGCTTAGGGACACCGTTGCATCGAATGATTTTAAAAAATATATTGCCGTATCTTATTTCAGTTATTGTAACGGCTGTATCACGCTCTTTGCCAAGTTTCATCTCTTATGAAGTATTCTTATCCTTTTTAGGAGTGGGTTTAAGTTCTGATATTCCTTCTCTAGGACGAATCATCTCAAAATATACTGTAAATATGAACAACTTTCCTTATCTATTTTGGATACCAGTTATCGTATTAGCTCTTGTTACCGTTTCGCTTTATATTGTCGGTCAAACATTAGCTGACGCATCCGATCCTAGAACACACATGTGAGGTGTAGAAAAATGTCAAAAGAAAAAAGTGTCCTTTCAGCAAAAAATATTACTGTTAAATTTAATGTTCGCGATCGAGTACTAACCGCTATTCGCAATATCTCACTTGATTTATACGAGAATGAAACGTTAGCGATAGTTGGAGAGTCAGGTTCTGGGAAATCAGTACTAACAAAGACGTTTACTGGTATGTTGGATTCTAACGGTTTTGTTGCAAATGGAGAAATTGAATACAATGAGAAAAATTTATTAGAACTAAAAAATGACCGCGAATGGGAAGGCATAAGGGGAGCTGAAATAGCAACTGTCTTTCAAGATCCCATGACTTCACTTAATCCGATCCGTACAATCGGTTCCCAAATTACAGAAGTGATCATCAAACATCAAAAAAAGAGTAATGGAGAAGCGAAAAAACTAGCCATTGAATTAATGGAAAAAACGGGAATCCCCAATGCAAAAGAACGGTTTAATGAATATCCCTTCCAATATTCTGGTGGTATGAGACAACGAATCGTTATTGCCATTGCATTGGCTTGCCGTCCTAAAATTTTGATTTGTGATGAACCCACTACAGCGCTTGATGTAACAATCCAAGCGCAAATATTGACGTTGATCAAAAGCCTACAAGAAGAATTTTCGTTTGCAACAATTTATATTACTCACGATTTAGGAGTAGTAGCTTCAGTTGCAGATCGGGTAGCGGTTATGTACGCGGGGCAGGTTATAGAATATGGAACAGCTGAAGATATCTTTTATAATTCAAAACATCCTTATACTTGGAGTTTACTTTCTTCTATGCCTCAATTGGGTATTAAAGGAGAGTCACTCAGCATGATCCCTGGGACTCCGCCATCGTTGTATAAAGAAATAGTAGGAGATGCATTTGCACCACGAAATGTTTATGCTATGCAGATCGATTTCGAAGAGGAACCGCCTTTTTTTAAAGTGAACGATGAACATTATGCTAAAACATGGTTGCTAGACCCTCGCTCACCTAAAGTAGAAATGCCGGAAGCTATTCAGAATCTGAATGAAAAGATGAAAGCAATGGTGAGAAATACAGGCTATGGCAGTAATAAGGAAGGAGGAGCAGTTCTTGAATGAGACAAAGATAAAGACAAAAGAGGAAGTTTTGTTATCTGTAAGAGATCTTGAAGTGACTTTTGGAGAAGGAAAAAATAAATTTGTAGCCGTTAATCATGTGAATTTTGATATTTATAAAGGAGAAACATTATCCTTAGTTGGAGAATCTGGTTCAGGAAAAACAACCATTGGAAGGTCCATCATCCGAATCAATGAAACAACAAATGGAGATATTCTTTTTGAAGGAAAAAAAATCAATAAAAAACTATCTCGTAAAGAAAATGCCAATATCATACGTAGCATTCAAATGATTTTTCAAGACCCATCTGCTTCTTTAAATGAACGATCTACAATCGATTATATTATTTCAGAAGGACTGCATAACTTCCATTTGTATGAAAATGAAGAAGACCGCATAAGAAAAGTTGAAGAGATTATTCTAGAGGTAGGTATGTTACCGGAACATTTGACTCGCTATCCTCATGAATTCTCAGGTGGACAGCGTCAGCGCATCGGAATCGCTAGGGCTTTGGTCATGGATCCAACGTTAGTAGTTGCCGATGAACCTATTTCTGCATTAGATGTATCCATTCGTGCGCAAGTACTTAATTTATTGAAAAAGATGCAAATTGAAAAAAATCTTACTTATTTGTTTATTGCTCATGATCTATCGGTCGTACGTTTTATTTCTGACCGAATAGCGGTCATCCATCATGGAGTAATTGTGGAATTAGCAGAAGCAGAAGAGTTGTTTACAAATCCAATACATCCTTATACTCAATCTCTGCTGTCTGCAGTGCCTATACCAGATCCTCAAATAGAAAAAGAAAAAGTGTTGATTGTTTATGATGGATCCAACCATGATTATTCTGTAGAAAAGCCTTCTTTTGTTGAAATAAAAGAGGGACATTTCGTATGGGCAAACCAACCGGAAATTGAAAAATATAAAATTGATTTGATTAATTAATAAAAACCCGTAAATCTATTTTTATAGATTTACGGGTTTTTATTTTTAAAGCAACAATATAGAGTATCTTATCGCATTTTTTGAGAATTCAATAAATTAATCACTTAAATGAGACCAGAAGCGCTTGTTGTACCACTTCACAGTGCTAACACACGCCAATATTGGGATAGCAGCTGTTAACACAGATACAATCGTTTGCCAGATAGGAGTTAAGTTATTTAAAAAGTAATTAATGAGGAGAATAGATATTAGCCCAATAATGAGTGAACTAAAAAGGCTAACAAATTGAATGAAGACTCCTCCTCTGTTGAATAATTCTGTAAGATTCTGCCATTCCAAATATAATAGACGGAAATCTCGGGCAAAGTAATGATGACATAGTAAGAAAATTCCAATGATGAGACCAGCTAAGAATAGTACTCCCAATAATAATGGTAGTTTTGCAATGAAAATAAAAACTATCCCTAGAATAAGTGGAATCAAAGTTTCCACTATAAATGCGAATAAAAATTTCTGCTTTAAGTAGTTTTTCATCGAAAAGGGTAAAGACTTTAGGTACATAAAATTTTCTCTATCTAGTGAGATAATAACACCAATAATAGAGGTTGCACTCAATGTAAGAAAAGCATACGCGAATCCAGCAAAGAAAAACAAAGCCCAATACTGCAAAGTCATATCTCCTAAATAAATTCCATTCGTAAAAATTGGACCTAATAGGATAATGACAGGGAAAACGATACTTGAACTCAAATGTTGCATGATAAGTGTACCCTCTTGAATAAGGCCAAAGTTATATTTCCATAAGGTTCGATTAACAGAAATGAGAGGTTTCTCTAAACCAGTTGAGTGGTCTTTTTGCTGGTTTTTTGCCTTCTTTTGTCTAGCTCTTACATCCAATTCTTCTTCCCTATAAAATCCGGGAACAGCCGATTTAAATACAATCAACGCCAGAATAGCTAGTAGCGCAACCCATAAAAAGATACCGAACCAAGCATTTAAACTGAGGGGATTCAATAAGACCTGATGGAATGATTGAACAAAAAGAATCACTCGATAATCAGGTAAGACTTGGCCATAAGGAATATCCGCTTCTTGATCCATGGAAGAAATAAAAAGGATGACAGCTGTCATTCCTAAACTGGACAAAGTATAAAGAGTCGTTGTGACGGCTTGTTTATTTTTTCTGAACACTGCTAGTTTTGTAATCAGATGGACCAAAATCACAGAAAAGAAAATGATCACTACTATTAGTAACAGAAACAAAAAAAATGAAATTATAATAGTAATGAGAATAGGCTGCCCTGCATCCTGCCCTAACAGCAAAAATAAGGATAAGACTGGAATTAAATACGGCAACATCAATAGTGCAAGGACAGCCAGCTTGGCTGTGAAAACTTCACTTCCTGTGAATGGTAGAGGAAGATAATGAATGAGATCTTTTGACTCATAGAATAAATTATAAATTAAATAGAACCCTTGCAGGACAGCCATGACAATGAACATTACAATATAAGTAGTAAACATACCAGGATACTGGGTAAAGTCTATGAAGAAAAATATAAAACTATACAATAGAAAAAATATAAACAACATAAGACTATTTTGCAAAAGAATAGCCATGTATGGTGGATATGAAGATGTCGCCCTTTTTTTCTCGACCAGATGAGGATTAGCAGAAATTAGACTTATTTTAGCCAGCTGTTTAATAGCTTGCATCCGCATACTCATCCTCTCCTTTCTGGAGAAGACAAATCAATCTCGCTGCTAGGTTGTTCTTCTTCCGCTTGAGTTCTTCCTGCCATTTTTAAATAAATTGTCTCCAATGATTGGTCTTCATTTTCTGCTTGCAGTTCCTCAACCGTCCCATCATACAAGATTTCACCGTTCTTGAGAATCGCAATATGGTCGCAAAGCTGCTGTGCTACTTCTAATACATGAGTGGAGAACAACACAGTGTTCCCTTTTGCTGCATGTTGCCTCATTAATTCTTTCAAATCATAGGCGGCTTGTGGATCTAATCCGGTCATGGGTTCATCCAACACCCATATTTCCGGATCTGATAGTAAGGCACCTATAACAAAGGTTTTTTGACGCATTCCATGTGAAAAAGAACTAATCATACGAGCTTGGTTTTCCACCATATCGAATAGAGTCATTAACTTTAAAAGTTGTTTGTCTTTTTCTTCTTCAGGAATTTCGTAAGCAACAGCAATCAAATCCCAATATTCCATAGCTGATAAACGTAAAAACATATCTGGAGAGTCGGGAACATAACCGATTTTCTTTTTTATAGCAAGACGGTTAGTTGCAATATCTTCTCCATCCACTAAAATAGTGCCGTTGCTCGGTTCAATGATACTGACCAACGATTTGATGGCGGTTGATTTTCCAGCACCATTATGTCCGATTAAACCAAAAATTTCTCCAGAACGGATAGTAAAAGAAACGTCTTTTAATGCTTGCTTATTGTTATAAGATTTTGAAACAGTTCTGAATTCTATCATTTAGGCATTCTCCTTATGTGAGTCATTCGTTCTGTTTATTATATAACATGTTTTTTTTAGTATAACAAAAGTCTATAGTAAAATGAACTACACAAAAAAAATCTTGGAAATAAAAAATGATTTTGCTTTATACTGAACACTATAGTTTATTATAGTTAGAAGTAGTTGGGAGTGGTAATGTATGAGAAATAAGGTTTATTTTCCTTTCTTAGTCATCTTGTTAAGCATTATAGTCATGGGTTGTGGAAACCAGGAAAACACTAGATCGGTTAATGAAAACCAAACAACTAATGAGGAGCAGTCAACCAATACAAGTGAAAAAATGAGTTCCAATAGTGATTCTTCGGATCCATTAACAACTCATCAAACGGCAGTCCCGACGCTGTTTATTCATGGATATGGAGGAACAGCAGGCAGTTTTAACGGAATGCTTTCTCGATTTGAAGAGAATAGTTGGGGAAAAAGTGAATTAACACTAACCGTTCAGCAGGATGGCTTTATTTCTGGAATTGGGGAATGGAGAAATGAACCAAATAATCCCATGATTCAAGTGTTGTTTGCAGATAATAAAAATAATGAATGGAACCAAGCAGATTGGATCAAAGCTGTTTTAGTCTATTTAAAACAAACGTATCAGATTGAAGAAGTAAACCTAGTCGGTCACTCAATGGGTGGAGTAAGCAGTTTTCGCTATCTAGTCACATACGGAGATGACGATTCACTGCCAATAGTGAATAAATTTGTTGCAATTGGAGCACCATTTAATGATTTTGTAACAGGCAATGAAGAGCAGTCGCTTGATGCATTGATCCAGGATGGTCCATTAGTCATTAGTCAACGATATAATGATTTTGCTGCTGGTATCCAACAGTACCCCAAAGATACTCCATTGTTAAATATCGTTGGAGATGTACAAGATGGGTCAGATGGAGATGGAACGGTTCCTATGAGAAGCGCATTATCTATTGGCCATTTAATGCAAACCAATGGAATCGAGTATCATGAGGAAATCGTTACTGGATCACAGACCTCTCATAGTCAACTACATGAAAATACGCAAGTAGATAAATTGGTTGCTGACTTTATATGGAGTACTCCTTAAATAGTGAATCTATTTAGGAATATCAACTAAACAGATAAAGGGGTGTGGTCATATGCAATTTATTATCTTATTACGAGGAGTCAATGTTGGAGGGAAAAATCGAGTTCCAATGAGTGAGTTAAAACAGCATTTAATCAACGCGGGATTTACAAATGTCAGGTCTCATATTAATAGTGGCAATTTAATTGTGGAAAGTGAAAAAGACAATGAAAAGGACGTTTTAGAAAAATGCCAAAAAATTTTATCGGATAACTTTGTTTTTCCAATTGATGTTGTAATTATTTCTGATGAGAAGTACCAAACGGAATTAGCAAGTATTCCATTTTGGTGGGGATAAGATGAAGACTACAGGCACAATGCTTTATTTTTAGTGTCTTCAGTGAATAAAAAAGAAATTGTTGAACTTCTCTCGACTATTAATACTGATTATGAAAAAGTCTATATAGGAGAGCAAGTTATCTTTTGGTCCTCCTCTTTTAAACAGAATTACAGTAAGACCTATTATTCAAAATTAGCCGGTCAACCTTTCTATAAAAAGGTAACGATCAGGAATCGAAATACGACCCTTAAATTGCTTGAATTTTTAGAGAATTAGTAGATAACGGTGTAAGGAGAAGTTTTTTTCAACATAATACGAACCGCAATTATGAATATGGAAATGAGACTTTTTCTCAGCCTTGTATTCTTGAGTGGTTCATATTTATACAAGAAAAGGGTAGAATAAACTGAATGGTTATAGGGTTCGATTAACAAACTAGTGGAGTGTGAGTAAATGAAAAGAAAATTAGGAATAGGTTTAGCTGTTTTGGTGGCAGTGGCTATTATTGGATTAGGATTTGCAGGGAATTATTTTTATGATGTAGCTGTGGCCATCAATCAAAAGGATTTTATTGAAGCAGCTGATGTTGATGGAGATTATGACCCTGAAGATCCATGGTTGGAAGAAAAGAAATGGTACGATGCTGTCGAGCGCGAAAAAGTATCGATTGAATCCGAGGATGGATTGGAGCTTTCGGGGATCTATATTGAAGGAGATTCTGCTTCTAAAAAAGTAGCGATATTGGCTCATGGATATGCAGGTAACTTAGAACAGATGGCACCTTATGTTAAGTTGTACCATGATATGGGGTTTAATGTACTTGTTCCCGATGCTCGTGGACATGGAACGAGTGAAGGAGACTACATCGGTTTTGGTTGGCATGAACGAAAGGACTACTTGCAGTGGATCCAATTGATGATTGATAAAGTAGGCGCAGATGCTGAACTAGCTCTATATGGGATCAGCATGGGCGGAGCAACGGTCATGAATGTTAGTGGAGAAGATTTACCGGATAATGTTAAGGTAATTGTAGAAGATTGTGGGTATAGCTCTTTAAATGGTGAGCTGGCGTATCAATTGAAAGATATGTATGATCTACCTGAATTTCCATTGATTCCAGTTACCAGTTTAGTAACAAAGGTACGTTCTGATTATTGGTTTGGAGAAGCTGATACAGTAGAACAAATTAAAAAGAATAAAGTTCCAATGCTCTTTATCCATGGTGCAGAAGATAAATTTGTGCCGACAGATATGGTGTATGATGTGTATGAAGCTAATTCATCACCTAAAAAACTATATATCGCACCCAACGCCGATCATGCGGACTCTTACGAGCAAAATAAAGAAGTCTATAAACAAAAAGTTCAAGAGTTTGTGCTTGAGCATATGGAGAGTTAATTTGACAATAGTAAGTAATTTAGGACATCAAAAGTTAAATTTAATTTTTGGGGTCCTATTTTTTATAAGTTTTTAAGGATAGTTCATTATTGGGGAAAGTTTGGATTTAAGTTATACTATATGAAAAGGCTTTAAGAGGAGTGAACCTTGCATTGACTAATCGAAAAGATGTCCCAACAACGACGTATAACCTAGCTTATGGTTGGAAAATAGAATGATCAGATAGGGTAGACTTACTTGAAAATACAAATGGAAAAGTTGCTATTATTCTTAAATCAAAAAACTTTGGAGATGTCTCGCCTATTGTTTTAGATGTAGCAGAAAATGCTGTTCGCGTACATTCATTGCCGCACTTTATAGATCATTTATTAGTCACATTAGATAAGAAAATAGAACTAGTATATAGTTCCTTTATTTTGGAACAAGAAGAAAATTAAAAACAAGTATGGCTTATAATGGACGAGCTTTGGAATTTATTCACAAGGAGAGATACTATGCAAGAATATT
This sequence comes from Carnobacterium viridans, assembly GCF_900102725.1. Classification (NCBI taxonomy): domain Bacteria; kingdom Bacillati; phylum Bacillota; class Bacilli; order Lactobacillales; family Carnobacteriaceae; genus Carnobacterium; species Carnobacterium viridans. Next base: position 2,062,415 of record NZ_FNJW01000008.1, read on the forward strand.
ATAAAAATGGACAAATCAAGCAAGTGACTAAAGAAGGGATACGAACACATTATTTTGAAAATGGAAAAATAAAAGCCATAGGTTCTTTTGATGGAAAGATGCAAGGAGACTGGAAATTTTACCGTAAAAGTGGAGAACTGTGGCAAGTTGGATGCTTAGAGGATGATCTAAAAAATGGTGAGTGGATTCGTTATTACCAAGATGGACAGGTTGAAAAAGAAGTTCAATTTGTTAGGGGTAAAGAAAAGAAATAATGATTTATCTCCTTAAAATACTATTTTTTGTCACAAATTAAAAAAAGGCCATTTAAATAACAAATACAAGTTGAATAATTCACAAAGATGTTGTACACTATATTTGTAGTTGTTAAGGCGGATCAACACTTCTTAATAAATTGTATTGATAGCTTTGGAAACGCATAAAAAAATTGGAGGTAAGGATACATTATGATTAAAACAAACAAAAAAAGAGCACTATTTTTAGGGGCTTGTGCATCACTTATTATTTTTGCAGCAGGTTGTGGAAATAACGAAGATACAGCAGAAAAAGAATCATCAGCTTCTTCAGCTGTTGAAAGTACAGAAGTTGTTACAACTGCTTCAATCAGCAATGATCCAGCAGACGTTTTAGCTGGACTTAGCGAAGACGGAACTTGGATCTACGCAATCACAGATGATGTAACAGTAACTGATGACATCGTTGTAGCTGGAACTTTCCATGATAAAGGGGAAGAAAGTGGAGATGTTTACCGTAAATTAGCTTTGTATGCACAAGATGAAGATCACAAAGTTACAGATGAATTTACTTTAACAGCACCAACAATGACTGTTGAATCTCCAAACTTTAAAATTCAAAACGGAACATTTGTTGGAGATGTTGTAGTAGAAGCTGAAGGATTCGAACTTGCTGATTCAACTATTGAAGGAAATCTTACATTTGCTACTCAAGAATTAATGGATTCTGCAGTATTAGATGCAGGCACTGTAACTGGAGAAACAACTGTAGCTGAATAATAAATTGAATCTTAATCAACCATCTTGTCTTTAGTTACTTAAAAGGCAAGATGGTTTTTTTGGGTACTGAAGTCATTGGGAAAAAAGGGCCTAAACTTGACTAACGACCAATAGAATCATTATTATTGAAATTGAAGATATTCTTTTTAAGGGAGTGATTCGATGCAAATGATTACGTTAGCAAATGGAGTAGATATACCAGTAGTTGGAACTGGAACGAATACTTATGGCAAAGCAGATAATCAATACAATGGAGCTTTGACTAATGATTTTAGTTCATTAAAATCTGCCATACAAACTGGTTATCGGTTGATTGATACAGCAATTTCTTATCGAAATGAAGAAGGAGTCGGAGCTACTATTTTTGAAAGCGGCATTCCTCGTGAAGAATTTTTTATCACCACAAAAATCCCTTCAGATGAAGCATATATTGGTTCAAAAAAGGTGATCAATCAAACGATACAAAATAGTTTGAAAAATTTACAAACGGATTATATTGATTTGTACTTAATCCATCATCCGATTGAAGATGATGAAAAATTGAAACAAACATGGGAAGTTCTAGAGTCATTTGTAGATAATGGGAAAATCAAATCGATTGGAGTATCCAATTTCACCATTGATATGTTGGAAAAGGTGCGTAACTTTGCTCGGATTCAACCAGTAGTAAATCAAATTGAATCTAATCCACATACATGGAATCATGAATTAATCGATTATTTAACGAGTAAGAATATTGTGCCAGAAGCTTGGGGGCCATTAAGCAAAGTTACTCAAGAACAAATGGAAACGTTAAATAAAATTGCTGAAAATTATGGAAAAAATTGGGGACAAGTTTTATTGCGTTACCAAATCCAAAGAGGGGTTGTGGTTATCCCTAAATCCCATAACAAAGAGCATCAAACAGCTAATTTAGAGTTATTTGATTTTGAATTAACCAAAGAAGATCAATTTATAATTGAAACACTGTAAATTATTAGCTTATTTAAGTTAGAAGACTTAAATAGGCTTTTTTCACTCTCAATAAATGTTTAAAATTAATCTAATAGGAGGAGTTAAGATGAATCGCATTAATTTAATTTGCCTAGGAGTAAGAGACTTGAAAGTTGCTTTACACTTTTATAAAAGCATAGGTTTTAAAACCTATGAAAAAGTAGAAGAACCACCTATTGCATTTTTCAATAATCAAGGCAGCAAATTAGAGCTCTTTCCAATTGAAGAATTGGCAAAAGATATTAATAAAGTAAATCCACCAGTAATTCCAGAAAGGGGATTTAATGGGATCACACTAGCCTGCAACCTAAAGTCAGAAAAGGAAGTAGACGAGATGGTTACCCTTGTAAAACAAAATGGTGGAACGATTGTTAAAGAACCTGAGAAAGTTAGTTGGGGCGGATATAGTGGATATTTTCAAGATTTAGATGGTTATCATTGGGAAGTAGCCTATAGTGCGAGTTGGAAATTTGATGAGAATGATATGCTGATAATGGAAGAAGGTTAGGTTTTTTTGAAAGAGAAAAATGGGGAAATTCGAGAATTGACTAAGTTTGATTTAGATTTGTGTGCAGAACTGTTGATAACTGTGTATAACAGCAAACCCTGGGATGAAAAATGGACAAAAAATACTGCTAAAAGCCATCTACAAGAGTTTATACACCGAAAACGTTCGTTTGGCTTTGTTTATGTGGATAAGTCTACCATTGTTGGTGCATTATTCGGAGTTGAACGAACATTTTGGTCTGGAGATGAAGTTTATGTGGATGAATTTTACGTTCATCCACAGTGTCAACAAAAAGGTGTGGGAAAAGAAATGATGATGCATTTAGAAGACTACTGTCAGAAAAAAGAATTAGAAGCAATCACGTTAGTAACGGATAAAAATGTACCAGCTTATCATTTTTATCGAAAAATGAAGTTTATTACTTCGGAAGCTAACGTGTTCTTGTATAAGAATATTTTGCAGTAATTATTTATTGTTCTTCAATTATTAATTCAGAAGTGGGATGGTGACGGTAAATCGCTAAATCCACTTTTCCGGAATGTGTTAAGGTTATGCCTTCTGAAAGTAAACGATCTTTTTGAGTAAAAACCCCTTCAGCATCTTTGATAGCTACTTCACCTTTAGCATTAATGATACGATGCCAGGGCAAATCATACTTCTGGCTCATAGAATGGAGAATACGGACGACTTGTCTTGCCCCTCGAGCGTTTCCAGCAAGTGCGGCGATTTGCCCATAAGTCATAACTTTTCCGCTTGGAATAGATTGGATAATACGGATTACACGTTCAGTATAGGGAGTCATAGTAAAATCCTTTCTTGTTTCTTCAACATCTTTTTCTATCGTAACTGAAATAAAGGAAAAAAAATAGCTGTTCACTAAAATTAGTTTTAGTGAACAGCTATTTTGATTAAGATAATTTTGCTTCAAAACGTTTGGCTACTTTTGATAATGCGTAACAAACAATGAAGTAGAAGAACGCTAAAGCGATGAACATTGGAATCACATAGGTGGTATTTTGACCATAAATAATTCTAGCGTTATGTGTCAACTCAGGCAAAGAAATAATGGTTGCTAATGAAGTATCTTTGATCAATGATACTAATTGGCTGACAATAGGTGGTACCATAGCTTTAAAGGCTTGTGGAATAATGATAATCCACAAGGTTTGTAGATAAGTTAATCCAGTTGAACGACCAGCTTCCATCTGTCCAGAAGGAACAGAATTTAAACCAGCACGAATGATTTCTGAAAGCATAGCAGATTCAAAAATCGTCATAGCAGCTACGGCTGACCAAAAGATATCTAAACGAATACCAATTTGTGGTAAGGCGAAATAAGTAAAAAAGATAATTAATAATAATGGTAAATTACGTATTAAGTCAATGATAGCCCCGACGATTTTCGAAAAAACGGGAATTTTCATATAGCGAAGCAATCCTAAAATAGCTCCAATAATGAAACTGAAAATAATGGAAAGTAAGGCTACTTCTACTGTAACGAGAAGTCCATCCAGTAAGAAGCGGATGTTCATCCATGAAAAAGCTTCTATAATAGTCAAATGATTTCTCCTCCTTTTAAGATGTTACATTTAAGCGGCGTTCGATATAACTCATCAAGTAAGTTAAAGGTAATGTAATGATGAGGTAAATTAAACCAATTAAAATATACGTGTCAAACGTATTAAATGTCTCACTGGCGATCAGATCACCTTGATACATCAAGTCTAGACCTGTAACCATTGCTAGAACAGATGAGTTCTTTACTAAATTAATAAATTGATTGCCAAGCGGCGGGATAACGATTTTGAAGGCTTGCGGTAAAATAATATAACGCATCGTTTCATTTTGAGTCAAGCCTGTTGAAAGTCCAGCTTCTGTTTGACCTTTTGGCACGCCCATGATTCCGGCACGAACCGTTTCTGCAATAAATGCAGAAGTGTAGATTGTTAAACCAATCGTACCAGCTACAAAACCATCAATAGAGAACCAATATAAAGGCACGACTACATAAAAGAACATCACAATGATCAAAAGAGGAATATTCTTAAAGAACTCAACATAAGCATTTGCCAAACCTTTGATCCATTTTGTTTTAGATAATTGAAAGATTGCCATTAATGTCCCAATGATCAGACTGAAAAATAAGGCAATGATACTTGAATACAGTGTATTTAGAAACCCATCGATTAAAACATCGGAGTAGGTTGTTAAGATCGTTAGCATAGGTGCACCTCGCTTTATTATTTCTTAGCAGTAATTTCCTGCTTATAGGGTGTAATTTGAAAATGATTAGTCCAATTCAGGGATCCATTTAGCGTAAATTTCATCGTATACGCCGTTAGCTTTGATGGTATCCAAGGCCTTATTGACTTCTTGTAAGAAAATATCTTGTCCTTTATTTATTGCAATACCATAAGGTTCTTGAGTAAAGTTTCCTCCGGCTAATCGGTAGCCAGGATTATCCGCAATAATCCCTAATAAAATAGCATTATCTGTTGTAACAGCATCTCCTTGGCCAGATTGTAAAGCAGTAAAGGCTTCAGAATAATTTTCTAATTCTAATACATTTGCCTCAGGAGATAAATTGCGAATATTTTGCGCTGAAGTTGAGCCTTTAACGGCCAATACAGTTGTTTCAGCAGATAGATCCTCTAAATTTTGGATAGAACTGTCATTTGGAACCAACAAGGCTTGACCAGCATCAAAGTAAACATCTGTAAAGTTTACTTGTTGTTTTCGTTCTTCTGTGATGGTCATTGTTGCTATAATAGCATCGATGTTTCCATTTTTTAATAAAGGAATCCGTGTTTTAGAAGTTACTTCAACAAATTCTGCATTATCGGCATCTCCAGTAAGTTCTTTAGTGATAGCTTTAGCAATATCGATATCAAAACCTCTGATCTCACTGGATTGAATGTCGTAAAGACCAAAAAGATTTGTATCGACTTTTACGCCCCATGTTAGGGTCGGATTTTCTTTTATCCGTTCTGTTATATCTATTTCAGCTGCACTTTTAGAACCACAAGCAGCAAGAAATAAAACAGGCAGGAGTAAGAGAAGAAAAAGAGATGGTTTGTTTGTTTTTTTCATCTGAAAAATCCTCCTATTAAATTAATGATTGATAATTTTGCTTAAGAATTGTTTAGCACGTTCATCTTTTGGATTTTCAAAGAACGATACTGTTTCACGGTCTTCAAGGACTTCTCCATCGGCCATAAAAATAACACGGTCCGCAACTTCACGCGCGAATCCCATTTCATGGGTAACAACGATCATTGTCATACCTTCTTTAGCTAATTTTTTCATAACGTCAAGTACATCTTCAATCGTCTCAGGATCTAGTGCACTAGTAGGCTCATCAAATAATAAAACACTTGGCCCCATAGCTAAACCTCTTGCAATCGCAACACGCTGTTGTTGTCCACCAGATAAATTAGAAGGGTAAGAATCTTTTTTATCCAACATGTTAACTTTATCTAAAAATTTCTCAGCGTTTTGTTGTGCTTCTTCTTTAGATTGTTTTAAGACCTTCATAGGAGCTAACATAATGTTCTCTAAAACCGTTTTATGTGGATAGAGGTTGAAGTGTTGGAAAACCATTCCGACATTTTTACGAATCTCATTAATATTTGTATTCTTACCATGAAGATTTGTGCCTTTGATCAATAGTTCTCCTTCAGAGATATCTTCTAATCCATTGATGCAACGCAACATGGTACTTTTACCAGAACCAGAAGGTCCGATGACAACCACGACTTCACCTTGATTAAAGGTAAGGTTGATATTTTTCAAGGCGTGAAATTCACCGTAATACTTTTCGATATTTTTAAATTCAATCATTTAGACACACTCCTTATTTTCTATGTTGTTCTTTAAGTAATTAAATTAAGAAGTATGTAAGAGGAAGGACCTCTTTCATACTTCCTGGCGGAATAACAAAAGTTTGTTTTTGAGCACTAAAAAAAGCTTAGAACGAGTAGAGAATTTTCTAATGCTTGCAGTAGTTATATAGAATATTCTATTTTTATAAACCAACGGTTCTATTAGAAAGAATGCACGTCCAGAAAACATTCAATTAAATTGAAAAAAACTTTAGGTATGGAAAAAGTAGCGATATAATAGAAGTCTTCATAATTATGAAGAATAGTTTTGAAAAAGTAAAGTTAGATGACTTTGCTTTTTTGATAAATCCATATGATAGGAAGATAGCCAATCTTTTATGCGAAATTTTACAATAATGGTAGCCTTGAGAATTTTATCATTAAAGAAGAAGCTTTGCAAATTATTATTTTTTTTCAAGCGAAACAAAAGCTTATCTAGGTCAATTGTAGGATAATTTAATTAATGGGTGTTTCTTCTTTAGATACACAAGATATTTTTTTTGAAGATTGGTATAATATAAGCAGTATAAATTTCAGAAATAAAGGATGAAGCAAATGGAACGTATCCACATTTTTCATACAAACGATATTCATTCTCACTTTGAAAATTGGCCGAGAATTTCTGCTTATTTACGTGACGAGTCTAAACGATTGGAAAAAGAAAATGAAACAGTATTTTCATTTGACATTGGAGACGCCTGTGATCGAGTCCATCCTTTGACAGAAGCTACAGATGGAAAAGCAAACATCCAACTGCTAAATGAAGTAGGGTATGATGCCGTTACAATTGGGAATAATGAAGGAATTGGAAGTTCTAAAAATCAACTGAACCATTTATATGATGAGGCTAATTTTCCTGTTGTTATTTCAAATTTAGTTGATGAAAATACAGGATTCCCCCCAGAATGGGCAAAAGTTTTCCACATCGTTCAAACAGCATCCGGTCATAAGATTGGTTTGTTTGGACTGACCGCTCCTTTTCCTACGAGTTATAAACCAATTGGATGGAACGTGAAAAATCCAGATGAAGTGATTGGAGATATTTTAGAATTGCTAACTCCTCTAGTTGATTCGGTTATATTGCTGTCTCATTTAGGAATTGGTGAAGACCAACGAATTGCTGAATTGTATCCAATGATCTCCGTTATTATTGGTTCACACACACATCACTTATTGGCACATGGCAAAGTGTTCAGAAATACATTGCTTGCAGCAGCCGGTAAATACGGTCAATACGTTGGCCATATTGAATTAGAGATTGAAAGAAATAAAATCATAGCTGCTAAGGCAACTGTTAAAGAAACGGCTACAATAACGGCACCTGAAAATGAAAATAAGATGATTGAAGGTTATGAACAAAAGGGACATCAGTTGCTGAATGAACAAGTAATTGCAGCCACTCCAGCAACTTTTCCAATAAATTGGCATGGCAAGTCTGAACTTGTAGAAGTTGGATTGGAAGCTCTTAAAGAATATGCTCGCACAGATGCAGCTATTTTAAATGCAGGATTATTCATGCAGCCATTGGTTGAAGGAACGGTTACGAAAAACGATTTGCACAAGATTTTGCCTCATCCTATGCGTATTTTAAGGTGCACACTATATGGTGAAGATCTTATTCGTATGATTTATGAAATGGAAAAAAACCGCTTGTTCTTGAGAAACTTCCCGATTAAAGGTATTGGATTTAGAGGGAAAATTTTTGGCGAAATCTGTTACAATGGAGTAGCATATGATAAAATAACCGGAGAAGTCTCTTGGTTAGGTAAGAAGGTAGAGCGAACCAAACGGTACACATTTGCTACAGTAGATCATTTTATGTTTATCCCGTTTTTTCCGACGATTGAAATTAAAGGGGAAAATGAAGTACTGTTTCCTTATTTTATACGCAATGTTGTCGGTCAATATTTAAAAAATCATTACCCAACAGATAAATGAATATGATGAATGAATGATGAAAGTAGGTGAACGCAATGACAAGTGAAAACGAAACAACTGCAGAACGAACTCAAGAGGTAAGACCCTCAAAAAAAGCCGTTCCGGCAAAAAAAAGACCGATTAAACCAAGACCCAAAAAACGAGTGAAAGAATCGCAATCGGCTACAACTGCAATAGAAGAAAATCACAACACTGAAGACTCAGGTGAACATACTTTTGATAAAGACGTACAAGAATTAATTAAACCAGTTGAGGAACCAGTTGTTCAAAGAATTGATGCTACTACTATTATGATAGAAGGCAAAAAATTCGAAATTGTACAAAATTATCGAGATGCTTTTGATGCAGAGCGATTAGGTGAGCGTTACAGCGAAATTTTAAATAAATACGATTATGTTGTAGCGGACTGGGGTTTTGAACAAATGCGGTTGAAAGGTTTTTACGATAACCGTAATCGGAAAGTTCCCCAAGATCAACGCATTGCTAATCTGCAGGATTATTTGTACGAGTACTGTAATTTTGGCTGTCCTTATTTTGTTTTGCAACGCATAGACGACAAAAAAGAACGTATTAAAACGAGCAAACCTAAAAGACGCAGAACACAAAAAAGCAAAAGTCCAACAAACGAAAAAGTGATTAAACCAGTTCAACCAAAAAGATCAGATTCAAAACAAAGCACGACAGCAACACCTAAAAAGTCATCCGACAGAGTAAAAGCTAAAAAAGATTTTGTCAAAAAGGAAATTTCGCCTGTTGAGAAATCGGTTGAAAAAAATAGTCCAAAAGAAACAGTTGAAACAGTAAAGGATGCTAAAGGGAAACGCCAATATAGTATCCGTCGTAAAGTTGTTCCAAAATAAATGAATAAAAGATAAAGGTTGGGTTAATTAAATGAAGTATAAAGGATATCTAATTGATTTAGATGGAACCATGTATCGTGGGAAAGAGCCTATTCCAGCGGCTGCGCGATTCATTAAAAGACTGCAAGAAAAAAAGATTCCTTACTTATTTGTTACAAATAACTCTTCTAAAACACAAAAAGAAGTTGCTGATAATTTAATTCAAAACTTTGGTGTTCAAACGTCTGCAAAAGAGGTATACACGAGCTCGTTAGCGACTGCAGACTATCTCACTTCACTTGGTGGAGGAAAAAAAGTCTACATTATAGGAGAAACAGGACTTAGAAGCGCGTTGAAAAGTGCAGGCTTTATTGAAGATGAAGAAAATCCGGATTACGTGGTTGTGGGAATCGATCGCCAAGTTACGTATCATGATTTTGAAATTGCGACTTTAGCTATTCATAAAGGGGCTCGCTTTATCGCGACAAATAAAGATACCAATATACCGAGTGATAAAGGATTAGTACCTGGTGCTGGTTCATTAGTAGCCTTATTGATAGCTTCAACAAGAGTACAGCCTACTTTTATCGGGAAACCAGAAGCAATCATTATGGAAGAAGCCATCAAAACGATTGGTTTAACAAAAGAAGAAGTTATTATGGTAGGCGACAACTACGAAACCGATATTTTAGCTGGTATTCACAATGATGTTGATACTTTACTAGTGCTAACAGGTTTTACCTCTCTAACAGATTTAGAACTTGTGGAAGAACAACCTACTTATTTACTAAATTCATTGGATGAGTGGGTGTTCTAGTGAAAGAAAAAGTTTTTCATGTAGTAGGAATGATTAGTCTGTTTTTATTTATCGTATCATTATCTATCGTATTAACGATTAATTTGACACCACTATATGCTTTTGATATTGATTACTTAAAGATCTCTCAAAATGTTGGGTTGTCAAAAGAAACATTAATGGAAAACTATCGAGTATTATTAAATTATTTGAACTTGCCATGGGTAACTGAATTGAACTTTTTGGATTTTCCAAGTTCAGAAAGCGGGTTGTTTCATTTTTATGAAGTCAAACGTTTGTTTATTTTAGATTATGTTATTGCCATGATTACTGCGGTAAGTTCATTTTTTTATCTTCGCTACATCAAAAAAAATAAGTTATTCTGGAAATTAGTTCGTCCATTTCAAGTTGCAATAGCTGTTCCATTTGTGGTTCTCTTCATGATAGCTGTCAGCTTTGATCAGTTATTTGTAGCTTTCCATAAAGTTTTCTTTAATAATGATGCTTGGCTGTTCAATCCTTCTACGGATCCGATTATTTTAGCATTGCCAGAAACCTTCTTTATGCATTGTTTTATTTTAGCTTTCGTGTTCATTGAACTACAAATTATTTTTGGGTATTTTTACACTAAACGAAAAGCGTTTCATTAAAAAATAAGACCCCACTACTCAAATTTGAGTAGTGGGGTCTTATTTCTAATTTATGATTATTGTGTAATATCACTTTTGGTGGGTTGAGCATGTGCTAGACGACTAGCAGCGGCTGCTGCAATAGCTCCAACGATATCATCTAAGAATGTATGAACTTCGTTGTCATCATGACTGTTTAATTTTTTTAGAATGCCGGGTTTGATTTTATCAATATAACCATAGTTGGTAAACCCAATTGAACCATAGACATTTACGATAGAAAGAGCTAGGATTTCATCAATACCATAAAGTCCTTCATCTTCGACAATGATATCCAGTAAAGGATTCATCAATTGTTTTTTCTCTGCTAAAATATCTAATTGAATTCCCGTTAAGACCGTATTTTGGACTTCTCTTTTTTTGAGAACGGCTTCTACGTGTTCTAAACAAACTTCATAAGATAAATCGTTAATATAAGACTGTTGTAAAAACATAACTAATTCGGCAATATCTTTTAATTTGACACCGCGTTGGTCTAATAACTCTAAAGCTTTTTTGTGTAACTCATTTGAATCTTTTACCATTTATATCCCTCCGTTTTAAGTATAGTTTAATTATACTGGAAAGCTGAACAAATGACTTGCAATAACTATTTAACAAATTACTCAAAATGAGCAGACCAATACCAAAATTTAGAATCGTACTCGGTGATTTGTAGCAGAACTAAGCAAATTGTGACTTAGATAAATCATGATTTAACCGCTTTTTAAAATAGACTTGTGCTGTGCATGGGTTGTACTCTTTCATCTGGATTGATGTAACTCATGGCATTGTTAATGGCAGTTGGAGCTTCTCCGAAACCAGTTGCAATTAATTTGATTTTGCCATCATAAGTACAAATATCACCCGCTGCATAAATACCAGGAACTGTAGTTTCCATCTTTGTGTTGACGGGGATTTCATTTCGTTTCACATCAAATCCCCATTTTTTCATGGGTCCAATGGAAGAGGTAAATCCGTAATTGATCAAAAAATCATCGATTTCAAGTTCTTTTTCACTTTCGCCTCTGACTTCTTTTAATTGAACAGATTCAATCTGCGGATGATGCCCTTTAATTGCCACAGGGATATAAGGAGTGATCATCTCAACAGTTGATTGTTCGAGCAAGGAAACGCTATGTTCCAGAGCTCTAAACTTATTTCTTCTATGAATAAGATAAACTTTTTTTGCAATGGGTTCAAGAGCCAGCGCCCAATCGACCGCAGAATCGCCACCACCGCAAATTGCTACCGTCCGGTCTTTAAACTGCTCAATATTATTCACATAATAATGAAGGGTATTGCCTTCGTACTCATCGGCTTGGTACAATTCCAATCTACGAGGTTGAAACGCTCCATTACCAGCAGTAATAATAATTGCTTTTGAATAGTGGACATTTTTGGCAGTTGTTAATGTGAATAGTCCATCATCATTTTTAATGACATCAATCACTTCTTCTTCTAAACAAATCGTAGGGTCAAAACGAGCGATTTGCTCAGAAAGGTTATCAATTAATTCTTGTCCCGTCACTACGGGCAGCGCTGCGATATCATAGATTTTTTTTTCAGGATACAGCATACTCAACTGTCCACCTAACTGAGGCAAACTTTCAATTATTTTAACTTTTGCATTGCGCATCCCGCCGTAAAAAGCAGCAAACATGCCAACGGGTCCACCACCAATAATCGTAATATCAAAGACTTCTTTAGTAGTATCCAAAACTAAATTCCTCCAATGACGCATTTTTTTCAAATTGTCTTAAAGTATAGCATATAAGACATATGTAATTATAGCTGGAAATAAAAATGGTCCTTTAACTGCGTATATCTTTCAAGGCAGCTATAAGGACCAATAAAAAGGTGCAGAAAGATTATAAAATAGAAAAGTAAGTCAATATAGCTTGGGTAGCAAAAGCAACTAAGATACCGGTAAGAATCCCAAAGAAAACTTCAATCGGCTTATGGCCTAAATACTCTTTTAAGTGGCGTTCAGTTTGTTCATCAACGAGGGCTGCCGAATCGTGAGAAAGTTTAACCACTTTTTTACTCAACATATGAAAATCAACCACTAATTGATTTAATAAGATACCTTGTTCGCCACTTTGTCGGCGAACACCCATAGAATCAAACATAACAATGACTCCAAAGGTACTTGCGATAGCTACAAAAGGTGAAGCAACACCATACTGAAGAGCTAGAGCTGTAATAAGAGCAGATACCGCTGCTGAATGTGAACTAGGCATTCCGCCAGTAGAAGTAGCTAATGCCCAAGTTGTTTTTCTTTGTAGTAGAAAAGCTACTGGAACTTTAATGATTTGTGCAAATGTAATAGCTGTAAAAGCCGCAACAAGCGGAAAGTTCGTTAAAATAAGCATAGTGTACCATCCTTTAAAAAATTCAATAATCTATTTCATATCATAACATGAAACAACCTTTTCTTTGACAAAAAAGTGTTAAGGATAGAAAAAAAGAAATAGAAGTAAGTTGTTTTATGTTCGATTGCTAAAAAAAATGGCAATGCAAGCAAGATTTCGGTATGATAGAGAAGTAAATATAAAAAATAGGAGGACGATAAAATGTCTGAATTTCCACAATTATCAAATGAAGTAGCAGGTAATGAACAAGTTGCTACCATTAAAACAACAATGGGAGATCTTAAAATTAAATTATTCCCTGAAATTGCCCCTAAAGCGGTAGAAAACTTTGTTAAATTAGCAGAAAGTGGTTACTACAATGGAATTATCTTCCACCGTGTTATCCCTGATTTTATGATTCAAGGGGGAGACCCAACTGGAACAGGTATGGGAGGAGAAAGTGTCTGGGGAAGTTCTTTTGAAGATGAATTTTCAGATAAAGCATTTAATCTTAAAGGTGCTCTTTCAATGGCTAATGCAGGTCCACATACAAACGGAAGCCAATTCTTTATCGTGTCAGCCTCTCAAACGCCAGCAAATATGGTTGGTCAACTTGAAGCAGCGGGTTACCCTGTAGAGATTGTTGAAGCATATAAAGAAAATGGCGGAACACCTTGGTTAGATAACCGTCATACTGTTTTTGGTCATGTTATTGAAGGAATGGACATTGTGGATTCAATCCAAAATGTAAAACGCGGACCTCAAGACAAACCAGTAAACGATATTGTTATTGAAAGCATTGAATTAAACTAAAAAGAAAACGAGCAACAGACGGTCATGTCTGTTGCTCGTTTATTTTCCACTTAATCTTTTGGGTGTTCAAAAGCATAATTTATACGCTTTAAACCTTCAACAACAGTTTCATGAGGAGCAGCGAAGTTTAGTCGCATGTAGTTTGTTCCCGAAGGACCATAATCGGAACCAGCATTTAAACCGATTTTCCCGACTTGTGCAAAATGATTTGCCAATTGCTTATCAGGGATGTTTAAAGAAGAACAGTCAAACCACAGTAAGTATGTTCCTTGAGGTCTCATATAAAAAACTTCAGGTAATTCAGTATCAAAAAACGTACAAATCGTATCTAGGTTATTTTTTAAATAAACCATTAATTCTTCTAACCATGATTCGCTTGTTGTAAAAGCGGCTTCGGTTGCTGCGTAACCAAACGTATTGATGCCATTTTGTTCGGTTTTTGCTTGAGCTACAACCAATGCATTACGCAAATCTTCATTTTGAACAAAAATCATTGAATTTTTTATTCCAGCTAAGTTAAATGTTTTAGTAGCCGCCGTTAGAGTAATGACAAAGTCTTTGTATTGTTCTTTAATGGTTGCAACTGAAATGAACTCATGTGGTTGATAAATAAGATCGCCATGTATTTCATCGCTGCATAAAACCACGTGGTATTTTTGACAAAGGTCAGCTAATTGAGCCAACTCTTGTTTGTTCCACACACGGCCTCCAGGGTTATGTGGGTTGCTTAAAATAAATAGTTTTACATTTTTTTCTATAAACTGTTGTTCTATATCGATGAAATCCATTTTAAACAAACCATCTTCAATAATCAACGAACTTCGAATGACTTTTCGGTTATTCAATGTAATCATATTTTCAAAAGGGGTGTAAACGGGGTCATGAATCATCACAGTCTCCTGTTCGTTTGTAAAAGTTTGAATCAACAATGCAATACTCGGAACTACTCCCGGAGAAAATAAAATATCCTTGGGTGTCAGCTGTAAGTTATGTCGTTTTTTTTGCCAGTCTATGATAGCTTGGTAGAGAGAATCAGGAGGAAACGCATAACCTATAATACGTTGATCCATTATTTTTTTCAAAGCATCTAAAATCAAAGGCGAATTAGCAAAATCCATATCCGCTATCCACATAGGTAAAACAGCTTCATCTCCAAATAATCTTTTTGAATACCCCCATTTAATACTATTTTGCGCACTGCGATCAATTTGTTCATCAAAGTTCCATGTCATACAACTATTCCTCCAATCAAAAGTTAGTTTCTATTATAGGGTTAAGTATACTATTAAAAAACGATTAAAAGAATTTTTTCTATGATGCCTCTTTTGAAGCTTGTACCATGAAGCAAGTCTAATTTTAAAAAATATGGAAACGTATTCTAAATACGTTTTGTGTTTATTTATGCTAAAATAAAAGTAGAACAAAAAATACTCTAGAAATGGATAAGCGAGGTGATAGGATGAAGTATAAAATTGGCATGGTCATTAAAGGCAAAATTACTGGAATTCAACCTTATGGAGCGTTTGTTTCACTTGATGAAGAAACACAAGGGCTTATCCATATCTCAGAATGCAAACACGGTTTTGTTAAAGACTTAAATGAAGTTCTAACAGTAGGGAACGAAATTGAAGTGATGGTATTAGATATTGATGAATATACAAAAAAAGTCAGTTTATCTTTAAGAACATTAGAAGAAAATACAACTTTTCAATACCATCCTAAGAAAAGAAGACAACACCATGAAAAAATCGGGAAGTTAGGTTTTGCTACAATAAAAGAGTCAATGCCAAAATGGATCGAAGAAGCTAAAGAAGATGAAAAAAACAGGGTAATGTAGTAAAGAGATTATTGACCTATTGTAAACCAAACAAATGAGCTTAAAACTATAGGTAGAGGTGTAAACTAATGACAGAGAAAAGATGGGTAGCTGGAACTATAATGGCAAAAGGACCAGAAGGAAAGTATGTTTTTTTAGTGAAAGTAGAAGCTGAAGTGCATTCATTCCCTACCACCGAAATCAGTGATGTTAAAACAGGATTAGCTACGATATTAGAGACGCTAAAAACCATTTTACCTATTAAAGCAACTGATTTGAATTTATATGAACTGACAAATGCAGTAGTTAATGACAACCGTATCCCTTTATTTGTTTTTGAATTTTATGATGAAGAAGCCGATTATAGACTTCTAACTGAACGCGGCGATCACTCACTAACCTGGCTACATTCTGATGAACTCACAAAAACATTAGAAAAATGGGAAATCTCAGGAGTCCCGCAATTTAAATAGGTTTTTTTAAACGGTACTTCTCATTCGAGAAATGCCGTTTTTTCTTGCTTTTTTTGACTAAAACAACTAAAGTTAAAGAGTATGAGAATAGTGTTTTTTATTCTTTAAAACAATTAATTGGAGGGGTTTACGTGGGTCATATTAAATTTGATTATTCAAATATTGAAAAATTTGTACAACCACATGAAATTACGAACTTACAACAACAGGTTACAACTGCTGATGAAATGTTGCGTAAAGGAACTGGAGCAGGTAGCGATTACCTAGGTTGGATCGATTTGCCAAAAAATTATGCTAAAGAAGAATTTGCTCGTATCAAAACAGCAGCTAAAAAAATCCAAGGCGATTCAGAAATTCTGGTTGTTATTGGAATTGGAGGATCTTATCTAGGCTCAAAAGCTGCGATTGATTTCTTGAACCATTCTTTCGTTAACTTGATTGATAAAGAAACTCGTAGGGCACCACAAGTTCTCTTTGCTGGAAACAGCATTAGTTCAAGCTATTTACATGACTTGATCCAAGTAATTGGAGACCGTGATTTCTCAGTAAACATTATCTCTAAATCAGGTACAACTACTGAACCAGCTATTGCTTTTAGAGTATTTAAAGAATTATTAGAAAAGAAATACGGCTCTGAAGAAGCTAAATCTCGTATTTACGCTACTACAGACAAAGAACGCGGTGCTTTGAAACAAGAAGCAAATGCACAAGGTTATGAATCGTTTATCATTCCTGATGATGTTGGTGGACGTTTCTCTGTATTAACAGCAGTAGGTTTATTGCCAATTGCAGCTAGTGGAGCAGATATTGACCAATTGATGAAAGGTGCTGCAGATGCATCAGTAGAATTTTCTAATGATAAAATCGAAGAAAATGAAGCGTATCAATATGCTGTATTGCGTAATGTCTTCTACCGTAAAGGAAAAGATACTGAAATTTTAGTTAACTATGAACCATCATTGCAATACTTTTCAGAGTGGTGGAAACAATTGGCTGGAGAATCAGAAGGTAAAGACCAAAAAGGAATCTATCCTTCAAGTGTAAACTTCTCTACTGATTTACATTCAATGGGTCAATACATCCAAGAAGGACAACGCAATATCTTTGAAACAGTTATTAAAGTAGATAAACCAAAATTCGATATTGCTATTCCCTCTACTAAAGAAGATTTAGACGGATTAGGTTACTTAGAAGGAAAAGGTATCGATTTCGTAAATACCAAAGCTTTCCAAGGAACTCTTTTAGCTCATACTGACGGAGATGTACCTAACATGATCTTAACGATTCCTCAACAAGATGCTTATACATTGGGTTACATGATGTACTTCTTTGAAATCGCAATCGGTCTATCTGGATACTTAAATGGTGTAAATCCATTTGATCAACCAGGTGTAGAAGCATACAAGAAAAATATGTTTGCTTTGCTAGGAAAACCAGGATTCGAAGAATTAGGTAAAGAATTAAACGCACGTCTGTAATTTAGATGTATCGAAA